>JBFWQE010000123.1:0-16549 GCA_050249615.1 Vicinamibacterales bacterium | reverse complement strand
TCTCCAGCGTGGGCGGTGGCTGAGCCAGGACGGGCGCGGCTGTCAGGAAAAGGGCGAGCAGGGCCGCCGCGAGGCGCATGCGCTATTGTCGCCGCTCCGGCGGTGAGATCACGGAGGTCGGTGCCGCGGGCCGGGTCGTCCCCGGGCCCGCAGCCCATCCGGGTGTTACTTCACCACGACGCCGCAGGCGAGGCGGTCGCCCGCGTTGCCCGTCGGGTCGGTCTTGAGGTCGTCAGCGGACGCGTGGACGACAATGGCCGTGCCGCCGCCCGTGAACACCGAGTTCGCGCCGGTGCCCATGCTGACGAGCTTGTTGGTGATGGACCCCTTGGCCGTGCCGTTGGCCGCCACGGTGATGTTCGGCATGTCGCCGGCGTGCGGGCCTTCGGGGTTCTGAAGGCCGTGCTTCTTGCCCTCGGGGTTGAAGTGCGGCCCCGCCGAGGTGAAGGGCGGCTCGCACTTCGCCACCTGGTGGATGTGCAGGGCGTGCTCGCCCGGCGGCAGCCCCTTGAGGTCGTAGGCGAGGGTGACGCCGCCGCCGCTGGCCGGCGAGAGCATCACCATTCCGACGTCCTGGCCCTTCGCGTCCCTGAGGGTCACGTGGGTCATCTGCGCGCTCAGGGTCACCGCCGCGGCGGCCAGCACAACAGCAACGAGCGAAAGTGTACGGGTCATGGCACTCCTGTGTGTAAAGCGACGGATCGAGAGTAACCCGCCGCACCCGCGGGCCTCAAGTGCGCGAAGCGGCGCCGGCTCAGAGGTCGATGAGCAGCACGTCCGGTGGCGCGAAGGTACGAAACGGAACCTCCACCCCGCCGATGCCGCGGGACACGTAGACATCGGCGCCGTTCACCCGGGCGAAGCCGCCCGGATACTGGCGGCACAGCGTGCCCTCGGGCATGAAGACGGGCCCCCACGGGGTGGCGAGATGCCCGCCGTGCGTGTGTCCGCACAGGTAGAGATCGAACGCGAATGCGCTCGCGGGGCGGAGGCCATCGGGGCCGTGGCAGAGGACAACGCGCACCGGCTCACCGTTGGTCCCGGCAAACGCGGCGGGCGCGTCGCACTGGCCGGTCCACGGGTCGTCCAGCCCGACCACCACCACGTCGTGCCAGGGCTCGGGCAGCGCGACGGCCTGGTTGACGAGCACCGTGGCCCCGGCGCTCTCCAGCGTCCGGACAATTGCCCCAGCGTCCGTCCAGAGGTCGTGATTGCCGAGGACGGCCAGCTTCGCGATGCAGGAGACGGACGACACGAGCCGCCCAAGGACCTCGAGCCGCGCGGGCGTCGCCTCGAGGAAGACGTAGTCGCCGCCGAGCAGGAGCACATCGGGCTCGGCACGGCGGATGGTGTCGAACGCACGCTCGAGCAGCGGCACCGGGGTCGTGGGCCCGATGTGAAGATCCGAGATGAACGCCATCCTGCCCGGCCGCGCGGTGCTCCACGGACGCGCGATCCGATGCCTGGCGACCGAGACGTCGGCCGTTCCCGCCATGCGATGCCAGACGCGCGCCGGCCAGTCTCCGGCATAGGCGACGTTCAGCACGGACTCGAGGATGCGGCGTCGCGTGGGAATGCGGGCGTGGCGTGGGCCGGGCGAAGCGCTCATGCGAACCGGCCGCTGACGAGGGCCGAAGAGGCATAATATCCGCTCCCCCGACAACGCGCGACATACCTCCCGAGGGAATCCATCATGTCCGCCGACGAGCGCTGGCGCGTGATCAGCCGGGGAACCCTGCTGGCGCTCGCGGCTGTCCTCTCGCTTGCCGGCATCGTCTCGGCCGTCGTGGGAGGGTTCGCGACGCGCCTGGGCCCCCTCTCCATTTCGGCTCGTGAGCCGGCCCGGCTGCTGATGGAAGGCATGCTGGCGCTGCTGCTGTGGTGCGGCCTGACGTTCGACACCGGAACGAGACGGGCCGCGGCGACGGTATCGATCGTGCTGGCTGCCTACTACGCGGCCCTCGCGGGCGAGTCCGTTCCCCGCCGGATCGGCGACGGCCACGAGTACCTGCTCGTGGCGCAGTCCTTTGCCCAGGGGCTCCCTCCCTACTGGTCGCCGCCGCAGATCGATGCGCTGCTGGCGGCGCAGCGTGCACGCTCGGGGATCACGGGCATCATCGAGCCTCGCCCGACGATTGTCGCGGCGGACGGCCGTCACGAGGTCGTCCACTTCTGGGCGTACCCCCTCGTCGTCGCGCCCTGGCTCCGCCTGGCGGACGCCGTCGGCGTCAACTGGAACCACGCGTTCACGACCGTGAACGTCCTGCTGCTGTGCGCCATGGCGTACGTCCTCGCGCGGCGGGCACCGCCCGGCCTCGCGATCGCGCTGGCGGCGGGGCCAATCATCTGGTGGGTGGACAAGGCGCACACCGAAAGCTTCGTCTTCGCGCTCCTGGCCACGGCCCTCGCGCTTCTCACCATCTCCCCGCACGCCTCGCTTCTGGTGCTCGCGTTGCTCAGCCTTCAGAACCCCGTGTTCGCCGTGGTCCTGGGCCTGGCGTCCGCGCAGGCGTGGCACCGCTCGCTGAACCGGACGCGGACCACGCTCTTCGTCGTGCTCGCCATGGCCATCGTCGCGGTGCACGCGCTCTACTATCGCGTCCGCATGGGGCGGATCGTCGCGCTCGCCGATACCCTGGTGTGGGATGTGCCATCGCTGACGGCCATGGCCTCACCGCTCGTCGATCCCCTCGTGGGCATCGCGTGGTACGCCCCCTTCCTGTTCGTGCTGCCCTGGCTGTGGAGGCGAGCGCCAGGCGCCGCGATGCCCACCGGAACGCGCGGCATGATGCTCGCGGGCGTGCTCCTCCTCTGCGTCCTCTTCGCCACGAGCGCCAACGTCAATCACGCCGGCACGCCGGGCCCCAGCCGCTACGGCGTGTGGCTCGTGCCTTTTCTGCTGTGCTGGTTCATCGGCGCGGTGCCCGCCGCGGGCCGGCGGAGGGTCGTGCAGGACATCGCAGTCGCGGCGGCAGTGGTCCATTCGGCATGGATGTTCCACCCACGGCTTGCCGAGGACGGCTGGCACAAGCTGCCCCTCGCCGTCTCACTCCTGGACCGTGCGCCATCGGCTTACGACCCCCTGCCCGAGGTCTTCGCCGAACGATTCGGGCAGTTCGATGGGCCGGCGCGGCTGCCGGTCGCGACCGCCGGGTGCGGCAAGGTGCTCCTCGTCGGGGATGGCATGCCGCGGCCGCTCTGGCCGTTTCCGTGCGAGCCGCATGACGCGCCGACCGCGTGCTCGACGGCCGGCACGCTGTGTTATGCCAACCGCCGCGGCGACGGCTCGTATGCCTTCGCGGCGCCGCCGCGGCAGCCCGCGTTCACGGTGGCCGCGACACTGGACTACTTCGTCTGGCGGGCACGCGGCGATCTCGAGCGCTTCCCGGCGCCGGTGGACTGGTCCGGGATGGCCGAGATCCCACCGACCTCCGATCGGTCCCTGATTCGCGACACCAATCACGTGAGGCGCATCCGAGCCTTCCAGGCACCGGGGCAGTTGATCGCCTTCGTCGAGCCGCTCGACGCGAGCGCGCCCAGGGTACTCCTGCGCACGAACGCGGCGGCCCGGGCGTGGTGGGTGCGCCGGGACGATTACGCCGTCGAGGCGGTGCAGGACGTCAACGGGGAGACATGGGTAACCGCCCCCTCGCCTGGAGCACACCTCCTGTTCGTGGCGGAGTAGGGTGACCCACGCAGGTGCGATCGGGTGCGGGCGGGTGCGGGGAGTGCGGACGGGTGCGGACGGGTGCGGAGGTGCGGGCGGGTGCGCCTGCTAGTCCGGCTGGGAACGGACCGCGCCGCGCTCCAGTTCCACCAGGTGCGGGAGCAGTTCCGAGTGACGCTGCACGTGGAAGATGAACCTGGGCACGTCGCGCTCCGTGGACTGCGCCATGAACGGCTCGCCCCAGAAGCTCAGGAGCGCCTCCGGGCCGCCGCTCACCTGGCTGTCGCCCAGGATGAAGGAGGTAGTCCGGCTCAACCGGCACCATCGCGGCTCGCGCACCTTGGCGTGGCCGGCGCATCCCGCGATGGCGGGCTGGATGACGCGCTCCCAGAGGCTCCGCTGGCTCTCGTCCAGGACGAACTGGATGGACGTGACGGCCGGGTTCTCCACCGCCGGGCGTAGCAGGGCGTCGAAGAGCGGCGCGGGCTTGTACATCGACAGGCACAGGTTGAACCAGACGGTGTCGCCGCTCATCGCGCGAACGAACTGCTCGTTGGCCGATCGGATGTGCCGTGGCCCGACGAGCAGCACCTCTGGCGGCGTCAGCCCTGCCTGCATGCGGCGCACGAGGTGCTCGGTCCGTTCCAGCTGCCGGGCGGTCAGCTCGTTGCCGCGCGCATGGCGCATGAAGTTGAGGAACAGCAGCGCCATCAGCGCCAGCACGATGGGCAGGATGATCTCCTCGTCCGCCACGTGCAGCAGGTGAAGGACGATGGCGACCACGGCCGCGACAATGCCGGCGATGGCCTCCCATTCGAGGTTCAGCAGTCGCTTGATGTCCATACCGCGGCCGACGGCGGGACGTCAGGGCCTGCCCGCGAACGGGCCCGCGGCGACCTTGCCCTGCGTGTTCGCCAGCGGTCCCAGCTCCGCGGCAGCGCCGCGCGCGATGGCCGCCGTCTCGCTGCCCGCCTGGAAGCAGGTGAAGTCCGGCCGATCACGCCAGGCGAGGGGCCCGCAGAGCCGCACGCCCGCGTTGATCGCCGCGTCGTGGACGATGTTGATGACGCGCTCGTAGTCGGGCTGCCCCTGCCGGTAGCCGCTGAAGTTCGCCAGGTCGCCGCTCGCGGCGAAGATGGCGGTCACGCCGGGGACCTTCGCGATCGCCGCGGCGTTCTTCACGCCCTCCAGCGTCTCGATCATGAGGATGAGCACGAGGTTGTCATTGGCCGTCGCGCGATAGCCGCCGGGCACACCGCCCCACATCGACGCATCGAAAGCCTGCCCGCCGCCGTTGCTGCGCCGGCCGAGCGGCGGGAAGTAGGCCCAGTTCACGACCTCGCGCGCTTCCTCCACCGTGTCCACCGTGGGCACGACCAGCACCAGCGCGCCGGCATCGAGAGCGTGCTGGATCTCGCGCTCGTCGGTGTAGGCCACGCGCACGCCGGGCACGGCCTTCGCGTGCGGGCAGGTGCGCCACATGCGCGCGGCCTGGTTCCAGTCGCGCTGGTCGTGCTGCATCTCGGTCCAGATGAAGTCGTAGCCGGCATTGGCCATCGCGCAGTACGTGCTGGGATCGGTCGCCGCGAAGAGCGTTCCACCCGTGAGCTTGCCGCCCTGCAGCATCTTGGCCTTCACGGGGTTCCAGACGGCGGCGCCCTTGGGTGGGTCGAAGGCGGTGCCGTACTTCCACGTGGCCGGATCGAACGGCCCCGTATTGGTGGCAAACGGCGGCGGCGTGTCCGTGGCCTTGCTGTCGACGCCGGCGGGAGCCGCCAGCGGGAACTTGCTGGCGCCGGGCGCGGCATTGCCGGCATAGGGATCGGCCACCGGCGCCGGCGTCTGCGGGTTGGGAGCGGGCGCCTGCGCGCGCGGGGCCAGCGGCAGCAGGGCCAGCAGCCCGGCCAGGGTGAGTCCGACGAGCGCGTGTCTCATGTGCGTCCTCCGAGGCAGGGTTCGGCCCGGGTGCGCACAGTGTAGTGGAAGTAGGCGCTGCGCGTGGGCGGCGCTTCGGGTGGGCGCGGCGGCCCGCGTGGGCGGCACTCACGTGCCGTGGGCCTCGCGGCTTCGCGGCTCGGTGGGCGGCGCTTCGAGTGGGCGCGGCGGCGCTTCGCGCCGTGGGATCCCTCCGAGCGCGAGCGCGGCCCCTACCGAGCGCAGCGAGGCCCCCACCGAGCGCCGCGAGGCCCCTACCGAGCGCCAGCGAGGCCCCCACCGAGCGCAGCGAGGCCCACCGAGCGCCAGCGAGGCCCCCACCGAGGGTGAGCGAGGCCCACTGCGCGCGGCCCTATTTCTCCACCGGGTAGTCCTTCCGCGACCACTCCTCGAAGGACCCGTCGTACAACAGCACCCCGTAACCCAGCGATCGCGCGGCAAGGATGACCTGCGTGGCCTGCTGCCCGATGTGGCAGTACGCGACGACGGTGTCGCCGGGCTCTACGCCCGCGCTCGCGAACAGCTTCTGCAGTTCCGCCGCGGAACGCAGGCGGTTGGCCGCGTCCACCGTGTCGCCGAACGGCACGTTCCCGGCGCCCTGGATGTGGCCGGTCTTGTGCCTCGCGTTCGGGCCGCCGCCTGTTTGCGTACCGTTGTAGAAGGCGGCGTTCCGGCCATCGACGATCGCGATGTTGCGCGCCGAGAGGTTGGCCTTCACGAACTCCGCGTCCACGATGAGGGGGCGGACCGTCAGCGGCGCGAGCGTCCCGGTTCGCGCCGGCGGCACGTCGGTGGACAGCGGATGCCCGGCCTTCACCCATGCCTCGAGGCCGCCGTCGAGCAGCGACGCGCGGTCCCCCAGCCCGGCGTAGTCGAGCGTGAACATCACACGGGCCGTGGGCGACACGAAGGGGTTCTCGCCCCCGAAATAGAGGACGATGCGCGAGGTGTTCGAGATGCCGAGGGCGGCGAGGCGCTGCCGCAGGTCCTCGGGCGGCAGCATCTGCAGTGTGAGACCCCCCGGCGATCGATCCGTGACCGCGAGGTCCTGGTAGTTGAGGTACCGTGCACCGGGAATGTGCCCCGCGTCGTACTCGGGCCTGGGCCCGACGTACAGCAGCACGAGAGCCGGGTCGTCGAGGTGCGCCGCGAGCCACGCGGGCTGCACGAGCAGGCGCTCGCGCGCCTCCGGCGCCTGGGCATGCACGATCCCGGCGGCAAGGAGCAGGGTGAGGGCGAGGGTTTTGTAGACCATCGACACAAGGTGCCCGCGCCTGTGTCGAATGTCAACAACAGCGGCGCGTTTCCAGGGGACGAGTGCAGGGACGGCCTCTCGCCGTCAGCCCGCGTGCTCGCGCGCGCGCTCGTAGACCGCCACCATGCGCGCGTAGCTCCGGAGCACGGGCTTCTCTATCAGCTTCCCGCCGACCACCAGCAGGCCCGTATCGCCGGCGGCGAAGGCGTCGAGCACCCTGCGCGCGTGCGCCACGCTGGCCTCGTCTGGCGTGAAGGCGCGGTTGAGATCCGCAATCTGCTTCGGGTGAATCGCGCCCTTCCCCGTGAAGCCGAGCTCGGCCGAGAGCGCGGCCTCGCGGAGCATGCCCTCGCGATCCTCGAGATCCAGGAACGGAACGTCGATGGCGTCCACGCCGGCCGTGGCCGCCGCGTGCACGACGCGTGACCGCGCGTACTGCAGCGCCATCCACGTGCCCTTGCAGCGCAGGTCCGCCGCCATGTCCACGCCGCCGAAGAACAGCGCCTCGATGCGGTCGCTCGCCTGCGCGACGTGATGCGCGGCCTCGAGCGCCTCGTTCGTCTCGATAATCACGTGCAGCCGCGTGTCCTTCCGGTACTCGTCCAGCAGGTCCGACAGGTTCCGCACCTCCTCGGGCCCTTTCACCTTGGGCAGCATCACGGCTTCCACGCGGCGGGGGCACCTGAGCAGGGCCTGCACGTCCGCCATCCCGTCCAGCGTGCGCAGGCAGTTGAGACGGATGATCCGCTCCACGCGCCCCGGTCCCTCGGCGGCCGGCAGGTTGGCGAACGCCGCCTCGCGCGCCGCCGCCTTGTCCTTCGGCGCCACCGCGTCCTCGAGGTCCACGCAGACGATGTCAGTGCCGCTCCCGAGGGCTTTCGGGAACATGTCCGGACGGTTGCCGGGGGCGAAGATGAAAGTGCGGCGCGGGCGGATCGGGCGGTCGGCGGCGGTCATCGCGTGGAGTGTAGCGGATAACCACGGCGCCGCGTGCCCATCGGCGATTGCCGATTGGCGATTGAGTGATTCATTGGGCGATTGGTGATTGAGGCAATGGTTCATTCGGATTGGCCCGATGCCGCAATGGCCCATTGCACCAGTTGAATGGCGCAATGCCCAAGTCGCTCAATCACCCAATGAATCGCTCAATCATCAGTCCGCAATCATCAATGGACGGAACGCCCGGATGCATAATGCGCCCATGTGCGACTTCGCCTCCACCCCGCACGACCACGGCTCACCCGGCGCCGGCGGCCAGGCACCCCGCTTCGGATTCCTCGTGGACACGCCCGAGATCCGCTCGCTGGTGGCCGAGACCGTGCGCCTCACGGCCACCATGCCCGACGCGGCCGCGCGCGTCGAGGCGCTCAAGCCCGCCTTTGCGAAGCTGCTTGCCGCAGACGGGTGGCTCCCCGAAACGTACGCGTCGCCCGACACGACGAGCGGCATGGGGGGCGGCATCGGGCAGTACGCCCTCTACCGCGCCGAGGATGGCTCGCTGTGCCTCTTCTCGCTGGTCATCCCCTCCGGCGCCGAGACGCCGGTCCACGATCATCTCGCGTGGGGGCTCATCGGCGTCTACCGCGGCCGCCAGGACGAAACCGTGTATCGCCGCCTGGACGATGGCACCAAGGAAGGGCACGCCCGCCTCGAGGTGGCGCGCCGCCAGACGATGGAGACGGGCGAGTTCTATGCCCTGTTGCCGCCGCGCGACGACATCCACTTCGTGAAGACGGTCTCGGACGTGCCCTCCATCTCCATCCACCTGCTGGCCAACGACACGGCATGCGTGTGGCGCCACCGTTTCGACCCGGCCGCGGGCACGGTGCAGGCGTTCCGCTCGGGCTACAGCAACGCCGCGTGCCCGGAGGACTCGGGCACGCGGCGAAGTGAAAGGTGAGAAGTGAGAAGTGAGAAGGGCGAACCGCGTCAGCGTCGACGGCCGGCGGCCGCCTTCTTCGACTTGCGCGCGGGGGCCTTCTTCGCGGGGGATTTCCGTCCCGGCGCCTTTACCGCCGGCTTCTTCTTGCCCGGCCCTTTTCTCGCTGGCGCCTTTCTCGTCGGCGCCTTTCTCGCCGACGCCTTTCTCGCCGGCGCCTTCTTACGCGCCGCGGCCTTCCGGCTCCCGGCAACTTCCATTCGACGCCCGGCTTCCGATTCCTCGCTCACGACGCTCTTCTCGTAGGTTCCCTCCATCGCCGGCGCCCACTGCTCGCCGTCCGGCGACACCTCCATCAGGAACGAGTAGCGGCCGGGCGTGCCGATGTCGAAGATGCTGCGGCAGAAGCCGCCCTGCGGCATGTCCGAGACGAGGACCAGCCGATCGCCGTCGAAGCGGCCGCGGAAGTGCGAGGCGCTCCCGCCCATCGTGTCCCACCAGGTCATCCCGTACTCATCTGCCGACGGGTCGTACCAGAAGACGCCGTGCCCGGCGAAGTTCCGCGTGCCATTCCGGATCTGCGCGTATTGCTGCATCACGGCGAAGCCGTCGAGGATCCACGAGTTGACCACCTCGCCCATCGCTTCGCCGCCGGCGGGATCCCACGGCGCCGGATGCACCGTCTCGGGCCCCGTCCACTCGCCCACCAGCGCTTCCAGGCGCTTGTGCGGATCACCAGGCTTGGGCATCTCCATGTCGCACCTCCTCGGGAACCGTGACCGTAGCACACATCGGCCGGGTTGGGGGAACCTCCTGCGGCGGACTACAATCAATCCCGCCATTCATCCCTCACTTGCTCTCCTCATGACCCACAAGATCTGCGACACCATCCTCGACACCATCGGCCACACGCCGCTCGTCCGCATCAACCGCCTCACGAAGGGCCTCGTCGCGGCGGACGTGCTGGCCAAGGTCGAAACCTTCAATCCCGGCAACTCGATCAAGGACCGCATGGCCCTCAAGATGATCGAGGACGCCGAGCGTGACGGCCGGCTGAAGCCCGGCGGCACCATCATCGAGGGCACGTCCGGCAACACCGGCATGGGCCTGGCCATCGCCGCCGTGGTGAAGGGCTACAAGTGCATCTTCACCACCACCGACAAGCAGTCGAAGGAGAAGGTGGACGCCCTCCGCGCCTTCGGCGCCGAGGTCATTGTCTGCCCCACCGACGTGGACCCCGAGGACCCGCGATCGTACTACTCGGTGTCGTCGCGCCTCGAGCGCGAGACACCGAACAGCTGGAAGGCCAACCAGTACGACAACCCGTCCAACGCGCAGGCGCACTACGAGCAGACGGGCCCGGAGATCTGGGAGCAGACCGACGGCACGGTGGATCACCTGGTCGTCGGCGTCGGCACGGGCGGCACGATCTGCGGCGTCGGGAAGTTCCTGAAGGAGAAGAAGCCGTCCGTCAAGGTGTGGGGCATCGACACCTACGGGTCGGTGTTCAAGAAGTACAAGGAGACGGGGATCTTCGACAAGAACGAGATCTACCCGTACATCACCGAGGGCATCGGCGAGGACTTCCTCCCGAAGAACGTGGACTTCTCGGTCATCGATCACTTCGAGAAGGTGACCGACCGCGACGCGGCCATCATGACCAGCCGCATCGCGCGAGAAGAGGGCATCTTCGCCGGCAACTCCGCCGGGTCGGCGATTGCGGGGCTGCTGCAGCTGGCGGCCCGTTTCAAGGCCGGCGAGACCGTCGTGGTGATCTTCCACGACCACGGCACGCGGTACCTCGGGAAGATGTACAACCCGGACTGGATGCGGGAAAAGGGCTTCCTCGACAAGAAGGGCCTCACCGCGAAGGACCTGGTGGCGGACCGGCAGAAAGCGCGCCTCACGACTATCGATCGGAGCGAGCCTGTCTCGCGCGCGGCGAACCTGATGACCGAGCACGCCTACTCCCAGCTGCCGGTCACGGCCGACGGCCGCCTGGTGGGCTCGGTGAGCGAGAGCCACCTGTTCGAGCAGATCGTGAAGAACCCCGAGCTGCTGAAGGGCCCGGTGGAGGCGATCATGGAGCACGCCATCCCCTTCGCCGACATCTCCACGGGCGTGGAGGCGCTGGCGGGCATGCTCACCGACCAGAGCCCGGCCGTGCTCGTCCGCGACTTCAAGAGCGACGAGACCTACATCATCACGCGCTGGGACGTGATCAAGGCGCTCAGCTAGGCGCGGGGGTTCGAGGCACGGCAGGGTCGAGGCACGAGAGTCAGGGGACGACGCCCGAGGCACACGTACGGAGCGCCGGGACTTCGGTCCCGGCGCCCCGTGAGATCCTCGTGCCGTCGTGTCCCCGGGACAATCGCCTAGCGCTCGCCTAAGCCCAGCACGACTCCCGCGTAGAAGCGGAACTCATTGCTGTCCTCTCCGTCGTCTTCCTCGCTGATGAGGATCCTGCGGTAGTCGCCGCCGACTCGGATGCCGAAGCGGGGACGCAGCCAGATGTCGACGCCCGCGCCAGGCTGAATCGCGAACTCCGTCGTGCTCTCGGACTCGCCCAGTACGCTCACGGACGCGCGAGCGCCGCCGAGGAGGAACTGGCCGAATGGCGTCACGCCGCCGGTCTGTCGCGCCGAGAAGCGCACCCCTCCCATGAACGAATGCACGCTGAAGTCGACGTCGGTGCCGAGCACGTCCGTCGTCCTGTAGTTGCCGCCGACCTCGCCGACGATACCGAACCAACGGTTGAGGTTCCCGGCGACCGATGCCACCCACCCGTGGAGATTCTCCTCGAGATCCTGATCACGAAGGAACGAATAGCCTCCCCCGATGTCCACCGCCGGGACCGTGTCCTGGGCAAACGCCGGAACTGAGAGACACACCAGCAGAGCCGCAACGCCGATGGTCGCGCGCATACGATCCTCCTCTCAACCCGGGGGGACTACGGACAGGCCGCCCGTAGACTGAACCGGCACGGTGCAAGTGGCGCGCCAGCCATGACCCTTCGCAATTCACCGGACTCGGAGAGGTTTGGTGGCGCCGGCCAACGAGGTGCCGGAAGCCCGACGGGCGCGAGACGGCGACAGCCGCCTACAATACCCCCATGAACAGGACACTGACCGTGACCGCCCTGACGGTGGCGGCGCTGGCGCTGGCGGCGCCCGGCCTCGCACAGGAAACGCCGACCGAGCGCGAGGCGGCGAAGGAGGTCCTCCAGAAGATGGACGCCCTCGAGCGTTCGCTGGACGTGCCCGCGTTGGTGGCCCGCCTGTCGGCGACCAGCGCCCGGCGCGACGCCGTGGCCGCGCGCGCCAGGCAGCTGATGGAGAGCGAGCTGCTGGCCCTGTCGGACGACATCTGCACCCACCCCGAGGTGGGCTACAAGGAGACGCGATCGGTGCAGAAGCTCGCCGAGACGCTCCGGAAGCACAACTTCAGCGTGGAGGTCGGCGTCGGCGGCTTCGACACGGCCTTCAAGGCCCGCTATCGCGGCGGCAGCAGCCGCCCGAACCTGGGCGTCATCGTCGAGTACGACGCGCTGCGCGGCACCGAGGGGGCGTTCCACGGTGACCAGCACTGCGCGCAGGGCCCGGTGGGCATCGCGGCCGCGGTGGCCATCGCCGAGTTCCTGGCGAAGGAGCAGCTGCCCGGCACCGTCACCGTGTTCGGCACACCGGCCGAGGAACTGCTCGAGCCCTCGGCGAAGACCCAGATGCATCGAAACAACGTGTTCGACGGCATGGACGTGATCGTGCGGAGCCACGCGAGCACCACCACCTCCCGCCCCGCGCCCGGCTTCGGCACCTGCTGCCTGAACATCGACGGCGTGAAGTACACCTTCAGCGGGGCGCCGGCGCACCAGATGACGGCCTGGAACGGCCGCAACGCGCTCACGGCCGTGATGACGCTGTTCCAGAACATCGACAGCGTGCGGAGCAACATGCGGCCCGAGGCGCGCATCCAGGGCATCATCACCGAGGGCGGCGCGGCGCCGAACGTGGTGCCGGATCGCACGCAGGCCGACTTCTACATCCGCTACCCGGACGAGGTCTACCTGCGCCAGGTGCGCGAGTTCGTGGACAACGCCGCGAAGGCCGCGGCGCTCGCCACCGGCACGAAGGTGAAGATCGACAACTACGGCAGCAACCGGGACGGCATCTCCACGGCCACGCTGGCCGAGTTGGCGTTCGCCTACATGAAGAAATACGGCGCCGGCGAGGTGCAGGAGACTCCGGGCAAGCCGCAGGGCTTCGAGGAGAGCGGCAGCGTGTCGCGGGACGTTCCCGGCGTCGGCTTCTCGGCCTACACCTCGGACTGGCCCAACCACACATACGAGATGGATCAGGACAACCTGAAGCCGGTCGGCCACGAGGGGTTCAAGGTGCAGGCGCAGGCCATGGCGGCGCTCCTCCACGACTTCGCGACCGACGCCGGCTACCGCGCGGCGGTCGAGAAGGAGTTCGCCGGCATCAAGGCGCTGTTTGGCGAGTACCTGCAGGCCCTGGAGACGGTCTACCAGGTGCCCAGGGTCGCGGACCCCAAGTAGAGCGCTGGAGCCCCTCATGCTCGCCTATCACCGTCGCATGCTGGCGTTCGATCACTGGGCCAACACCGTGTCGCTGGACGCGGTGGAGCCGGTCGCGGAGCGCGTGCCGAGGTCGCTGGCCTGGCTGAACCACATCCTCGGGGCCAAGCGGATCTGGCTCGCCCGCGTCACCGGAGCGGAGTCGCCGTTTGGCGTGAACCCCACGTTCGGTCCACCCGAGCTGCGCGTGGAGTTCCATCTCGCCAACGAAGGCTGGTCGCGTTTCCTCGCGACACAGTCCGCTGCCGACGTCGCACGCGTCATCCGCTACACGAACCTGAAGGGCGATCCGTTCGAGAGCGTGCTGGGCGATATCCTCGCCCACCTGCCGGTGCACGGGCAGCACCACCGCGGGCAGGTGAACGCGGACCTTCGGGCGGCGGGCATCATCCCGCCGGCCATCGACTACATCCACGCGGCGCGCACAGGGGTACTCACGTAGGTTCAACGCACGAGGGGTTCAACGCACGAGGCGTTCAGGCCACGAGGGGTTCAACGCACGGTCGGTTCAACGCACGGCAGGTTCAAGCATGTAGGTTCAAAGCACGGCGCGGGGGCGGCTGCGGCGGCGACTCGGTGGCGCTTCCCTTGAGGCCGGTTGAGCGGGAAGTGGCGCGCCGGGTCACCGTCGTCACCTGGCTCGTGCGCCCGCGACGCTACCGCCCGAAGGCTGTGACCGGGGAGATGCGCGCCGCCCTTCGCGCGGGGATGTAGCTGGCCAGCACCACGGCGGCGGCCAGCACGAGCGGCGCCGCCACGAAGGTGACGGGATCCAGGCCGCTCACGTGGAAGAGCAGGCCCTCGATGGCCCGCGATGCCGCCAGCGCACCGAACAGCCCCAGCGCCACGCCCGCGAGCGCGAGCCGCAGGCCCTGCCCTACGACGAGCCTGGCCACTGCTCCCGGCGGCGCGCCCATCGCCACGCGCACGCCGATTTCCTGCGTGCGCTGCGACACGGTGTAGGCCACGACGCCGTAGACGCCGACGACGGCGAGCGCCGCCGCCACGAACGCAAAGATCACCAGCAGCACCATCTGCAGCCGCGGCTGCGCCACGGTGTTCGCCAGCGCCGCGTCCATCGTCCGGATGTTGACGAGCGGCTGGTCGGGATCCACCTCGCGGATGGCCGCGCGGACCGTGCCCGTGATCCGCGCGGGCTCCCCGGCCGTGCGCACCACCAGGATCGTGTTGCGGTACATGCCCGCCAGGATCGGATCGGGATGCTGCAGGTAGGGCACGAACATCTCGGCCTTCGCACCTGCCTCGAAGCCCTGCTTCATGTCGCCTACGATGCCGACGACTTCCATCGTCGGGAAGTCCGGCGAGGGCTCGGTGCCGAGCTGAATCCGCTGTCCGAGCGGATCGAGGTCCGCGAAGTACTGCCGGGCCATGCTCTCGTTGATCACGACGACTGGCGGCGCGCCCTGGCGATCGCGGTCGTCGAGGAGCCGCCCGCGCCTGAGCGGCACGCCGAGCGTCGACAGGTAGGTGGGCGTGACGGCGCGGTAGCCTGCCATCACGTAGTCGTCGGGCCCGCGCGGTGGCATGGCCGCGCGGTTGAAATGGATGGTGGCGCCACCCCCCTGCATCGGCAGGGTCGTGGTAATGGCCGCATCGCGCACGCCCGGAATCTGCCGGACACGCGACGTGACCTGCTCCACCATCGTCGTCCGCGCGACATCGTCCAGGTAGGTGACGGGTGACAGCGGCAGATCCACGACGAAGAGGTTCGATGCGTCGAAGCCGGGTGACACCGTGGTGAGCGCCGCGAAACTGCGCAGGAGCAGCCCCGCGCCGACCAGGAGCACGAGGGCCAGGGCGACCTCGGCGATCACGAGCGCATTCCGCAGGCGCCGGTGCCTGGCACCGCCCGAGCCGCTGCCGCGCCCGTCCTCGTTGAGGGACTCGCGCAGGTCGAGGCGCGTGGTCTGCAACGCCGGGACCAGGCCGAAGATCACGCCCGTCACCAGGGCGAGCACGAGCGCGAAGGCGGCCACCGGCCACTGGACCTCGATGGCCTGCGCCCGCGGCAGGCCGGCCACCGCCGGGCCGCTCAGGAAGCTCACGCCCCACATCGCCACCAGCAGCCCCGCCCCCGCGCCGATCAGGGAGAGCAGGACGCTCTCCACGACCAGCTGGCGCACGAGCCGCCAGCGGCCCGCGCCCACCGCCGCCCGGACCGCCATCTCCTTCTGCCGGCCCACCGCGCGCGCCAGCAGCAGGTTCGCGACGTTCGCACACGCGATGAGCAGCACCAGCGCGACGGCGCCGAGGAGCATCAGCAGCGCCGGGCGCACGTTCTGCACCATCTGGTCCTGCAGGTACGTCACCTGCGCGCGGATGTTCCGGTTCGATTCCGGGAACTCCTGCTCGAGCGCCATGGAAATGCCGGCCAGTTCCGTCCGAGCCGCCTCGATGGACACGCCGGGCTTCAGGCGAGCCACCGGAAAGATGCCGGGATGCCAGCCCCGGTCCTCTGGCAGCGTGGCCGACCAGGGACCGAAGGGCACGTAGACGTCCGCCGGCTGAAACAGCTCGAAGCGCGCCGGGAGCACACCCACGACGGTGAATGGCTGGTTGTCGAGCAGGAGCCGCTGGCCTAGCGCGCCGCCCCCGGGGAACCTCCGGCGCGCGTAGCCGTCGGACAGCAGCACCACACCCTCGGCGCCGGGGCGGTCGTCCGCCTCGTCGAAGCCGCGCCCGGCCGCGGGCTTCACGCCCAGCAGCGGGAGCAGCGAGGCC
This sequence comes from Vicinamibacterales bacterium, assembly GCA_050249615.1. Lineage (GTDB taxonomy): Bacteria > Acidobacteriota > Vicinamibacteria > Vicinamibacterales > UBA2999 > VFZN01. The sequence goes on along the minus strand of JBFWQE010000123.1, from coordinate 477 downwards.
GTGATCATCTTGGCGGGCACGCGCTCGGGATCGGCGGCGCCGGTCAGTGTCATGTTGGTGGCGCGCACCGCGCCCATGCCGCTGAACGACTGCGCCCGGGCACGCCAGTCGTCGTAGTTGTAGCGTGTTACCGAGAGCGACGGGAACTGCGGCGTCTGCTCGGTGAGCACCACCACCCTCGACGGCTCCTCGTACGGCAGCGGCCGCAGCAGCACTGCATTGACGACGGTGAAGACGGCGGTGTTGGCGCCGATGCCGAGCGCCAGCGTCAGCACGGCCACCAGCGTGAAGCCGGGACGGTTGCGGAGATGGCGGAGGGCGAGGCGCACGTCCTGCACGGTCTGATACTAGCCGAGCGCGCGACGAGTAGCGACCCTGCGTCAGGCGCACATGACGCGCGGGGCGGTGGTCGCCCGGCGCTTCCCTTGAGGCCGGCCGACGCGATATCCGACGCAGGCCACGAAGGCGCGGCTCTTT
>JBFWQE010000122.1:0-16623 GCA_050249615.1 Vicinamibacterales bacterium | reverse complement strand
TTCCTCACCGGCAGACTGACCGTGAAGACCGCCCCGCCGCCGGGCTGATTGGCGGCCGTCACCGTGCCGCCCATCACCTGCACCAGGTGTTTGACGATCGCCAGGCCGAGGCCCGTGCCGCCGGGGCGGGCGCGCGACTTGTCGACGCGGTAGAAACGCTCGAAGACCCGTGTCAGATCCTCGTCCGGCAGGCCCGGGCCCGTGTCGCTCACCGTCAGCACGTGGCGGTCGCCCTCGATGGCGGCGGCCACCGTGATGGCACCGCCGTCCGGGGTGTAGTTGACGGCGTTCTCGACCAGGTTCCGCAGGATGTCGTGCATCTTCGCCGGATCCACGACGAGGACCCGCGCGTCCGGCGCCACCGCCGCCTCGGCGTGCTGGCGCTTCTCGGCGATCAGCGGCTCGAAGTCGGCCAGGACACTGGACACGAGTGCCTGGATGTCGCACGGCGCGTACTCGACGGCCTCCTGCCCGGCGTCGAGCCTGGCGAGGCGCAGGAGTTCCTGCACCAGCCGCTCCATGCGTGTCGCATGCCTGTGGATGATCTCGAGAAAGCGCTGCCGCGCCTCCTCGTCATCGGGCTCGTCCATGAGCGCCTCGGCGTAGCCCTTGATGGCCGTCAATGGCGTCCTCAGCTCGTGCGAGACGTTGGCGACGAAGTCGCGGCGGATCTGGTCCGCCTTCCGCAGGTCGGTGATGTCGTGCAGCACGAGCACCGCGCCGCGCCCGGCGGCCACCACCGGCGCCACGCGCGAGACGAGGGTGCGGCTGCGCTCGGCGGCCAGCGAGAACTCGAGGCCTTCGACCGGCTCGCCCGCCAGCGCGCGCCCGAGCTGCTGCACGATGCCCGGGTGGCGGATGGCCTCCACGTAGGGGCGGCCGCTGGCCTCGCGATCGAGCTTCAGCATGTAGCGCGCCGCCTCGTTCACCAGCTGGAGCCGGCCCTGCTCGTCCACGACGAGCACGCCCTCGACCATGCTGGCCAGGATGGCTTCCATGCGCGCGCGGTCGCGCTCGAGGATCTCCAGGCGCCGGCCCAGCTCCTGCACGGCCGCGTCCATGGCGCGTGCGACGCCGCCGATCTCGTCGTCGCCGTAATCCGGGGCGGGCCGGCTCAGGTCCCCGAGCGCGTAGCGCCGGGCCACGGCCTGGATGGTGGCCGCGCGCGTGGCCCGTCGGTGCTGATCGCGCGACAGCAGGATCAGCGCCACGATCGTGGCAATGGCAGCTCCGGCGAGCGCGGCGAGGACGAGGGAAGACACGGCGTCAGCGAGGCGGAGGGTCCACCAGCTTATAGCCGAACTGCTTGACGGTCACAATCGCGTCGGCGAGAAAGGGGACCTTCTCGCGGAGGCGCCGGATGTGCACGTCCACGGTCCGCGTACCGCCCGTGTACGAGTACCCCCATACGTCCGACAGCAGCAGGTCTCGCGAGAGCACCCGGCCCCGGTGCTCCATCAGGTACTGGAGCAGCAGGAACTCCTTGGCGGTGAGCTTCACCTCTTCGCCGTGGGCCTTCACGAGGTGACGCTCGACGTCGATGTTGAGCGGGCCGTAGACGATGCCCTGGTCCGCGGGTGCGGCCCTCTGCGCGCGACGGAGCAGGGCGCGCACGCGCGCGATGACCTCGTTCGGGCTGAACGGCTTGGTGATGTAGTCGTCCGCGCCCAGCTCGAGCCCGACGATGCGGTCCGATTCCTCGCCCCTGGCGGTGAGCATGATGATGGGGACGGCGGCGGTGTCCGGGTCGGCCCGGAGCGCGCGGCAGACATCGAGGCCGTCCATGCCCGGCATCATCACGTCAAGGATGATCACGTCCGGCGGCGCGCGCTTCACGCTCGGCACCACCTCGCGCCCGTTGGTGACCACCGTTGGCGCGAACCCCGCCTTCTGCAGGTAGCGGGCCAGCAGCTGGCCGATGTCCTGGTCGTCTTCGGCGACGAGCGCGCGTTGCGGCGCGGCTGCGCTCACCGCGAGGCCCCGGCCGCAGGCGTGTCGGGCAGGCGCTCGAGCCCGACGAGCGCCCACCCGCCGGCGCCCCTGCGGAATCGGACGGTGACCGGCGTGGCCCACGCTGCGTGCATCGTCGAGAGGGAGGAGACCGCCACCTGCACGAACTCGCCCGCGAGCGCCTCTGCCGGCGCCTGGAACGCCAGGGTCGTGGAGGTCTGTCGGGCGCCCACGGGCGTGGCGGTGCCGGTGGCGTTGTCGAATCGCGCCCACTGGGCCTCGTACGACTGCGCCGGCGGTGCACGGCGCGTATCGGCCGCGATGTTCCGGAACGACAGTGCGCCCGTGCCCGAGAGCGCGAAGTCCACGAGCGGGTTCACGCCGGTCAACCAGGCCAGGCCCACCTTGTCGCGCCGCACCATGATGACGTCGGTGAGGTAAGTGGCGGCTGCCGGATCCGAATACTGCGCCGTGGCCACCGCCGCCCGGATCATGTCGTCCGAGATGGCCATCACCTTGCGCGCAGCCCAGAAGAGGTCGTCCGGGCGCGCGTTGTTGAACGCGGGGTTCGGATACTCCGGCTTCCACGCCTCCGGCTGGTAGAAGGTCGCCTCGATCTTGCCGAGCGACTTGATGTCGGGGTAGTCCACGCGGATCCACGGCCGCACGTAGAGGCCCAGCGTGAGCGCGGTGATGATGGTGGGCCGCGCCTCCCAGAGATACTCGTTGCCGGCGCGCGATTTCTGGGCGTAGAGGCTGCCGCTGCCGAGCGTGGACCCGAAGTCGATGAGATGGTGCCACACGATCTGGCGGCCATTGCGCTCGACGATGGTGTCCAGCGAGTTGATGCTGCGCGAGTCGTCGTGGTTGAGCCAGGCCGAGAAGGCGCGCATGCCGCGCAGCTCGCGACGGTGCTCGTGCGGGTGGATGTCGTTCGGGTCGTCGGGCCGCGTGCCGTGGTAGCGGAAGGGACCGACAGGCCGGCCCTCGAGGGCCCGGCTGGCCACCACGCGGAACGAGCCGTCGTCCCTGCGCGCCCCCCGCATCAGCAGCTGCCGCACGTCGTCCTCGGTGAGCCGGCGGCGCCGGCCCATGATGTCGCGAATGGTGGCGTCGGGGGCAATCTCGAGGTTCTCGCGGCGGAGCACGGCGAGGTGGTTCTCGGGCACGTGGAAGCCGAGGGCCCAGAACAGCTTGGTCGAGACCATCTCGGCGCCCGTCGCCATCTCCGGGTTCGAATCGGGATCGAACTTGATGAACCAGGTGATGCCGGCCGTGTCCCGGATGGTGAAGCCCGGCGTGATGCCGTCGCTCTTGCCCGAGACGACCGTCCACTTCCCGGGCGCGGGCCCGCTGGTCGTGTCGGGGCCGCGCCGCACCTCGTCTGCCGTCAGCGGGCGCATGCCCGCGCGGTTGGTGAACCAGCTCGAGTCGGGGACCTCGTCGATGGTGTTCACATTGACGGCCCGGATGGAGGCCCTGTCGCCCGGCCCGAGAAACGAGTTCTCGACGAAGTCGTAGAGGTCGCTGAGGTCCCACTCGCGCACCTGGCGCGCATCCTGGGTCTCGGGGTCCACCGTGATCGGGTCGTCCGGAAAGTAGACGGGCTGGGCCGCGCGGCCCCCCGGGACCGACGCGACAATGGCGACGATGGCGACGGCGGAGGCAGCGGCGAGGCGGAACGAGCGGGCACGCATGCGTCTCGACCTCAGAAAGCGGGGGTGAACGTCCAGAAGATGCGCGATCCCTCGGGCCCGCGCAGCCCGACGTCGATGCGCATGAAGACCGAGCGGTTCGTGTTGAACCGCAGGCCGAAGCCCCAGCCCGTCTTGAACTCGTCCCGGCGAATCCGATCGAGCGTCGGGGCCACCTCGCCGGCATCCCAGAAGAGCGCGAGGTCGAGGCCCGCGAACGCCTCCCAGCGGTACTCGCCATTCAGCAGCACGTAGGTGGCGTCGCGGAACCGAAGCTCGCGGTAGCTGCGAAGCGTCCGGTTGCCGCCGATGGTGGGCGACAGGAAGAAGGGCACGCGGCCGCCCTCGGTGAGCGGATCCACGTGCGCCCCGCTGAGCCGGACGGCGAAGTTCCGCTTCTTGTCGAAGATGGGGAAGACGTGGATGATCTCGACGTCGGTCCGCCGGTAGCTGAACTCCCGCGAGGCGTGCTGGTCTCGGCCCGTGCCCACCTGGAGGAAGACCCGGCCGCCGCTCCTGGTGTTGCCGGGCTGGTCGCGATAGTCGAAGTCGACGAACGTGCGGGTGTAGAGCAGGCGCGGCTGCCGCGTGAGGCCCGGTGCCTGGGCGTCGGTGAAGCGCTGCTCGACGGACGGGAAGCGCGCGTCGGTGCCCGAGGAGATGTCGGGCCGCAGGTAGCCGACCTCCTCGCCGAACGACAGCCAGCGCCGTGGGCGCAGGCGTGCCATCAGGTTCACCTGGAGCCCCTCGTAGCGGTAGCTGGTGCGGTCGGATCGCGACGATTCTCCCAGCCCGAAGAAGTCCTCCTGGGTGTAGTCCCACCAGTGCGTGCCGCCATCGACCAGCAGGCGTCCCGCCAGCAGCGCCGGCGCGCGGACGTGGAAGTCGATGGCCTTGTACCCGCGCATCGAGGCGGCCGCCGACACATCCACCTCGAAGGAGTCGGTGCCCGGCAGCGCGTGCCGGAAGCCGGCGCCGAGCGCGAACCCGCTGCCCGTGGTGAACCCGCCGATGCGGGGGTAGATGCCGCTCAACCCCTGGCCGAGCCGCTCGAGGATGCGTTTCTCCTCGATGTAGAGCAGCCCCTTCTCGAGCTTGCTCGGTTCGTAGGGGACCAGCCGGGCGGCGCGCTCGGCGCGCTGCTGTTCCAGCAGCTCGGCGCGCGTCTGTTGCCCGGCAGCCGGGCCCGCTGTCGCCAGGCATGCCAGGACCACGGCGAGGGAGACGACTCTCTGCATGAGGGACCGCAGGATTCTATCGCACCCGCGCCACCCCATCTAACCCGCGACGGGTTGCCTGCGCGTGCCGGCACGGCGTACGCTGTCGAGCAGCCATGTCTCGACTCCTCCTCGCCCTGCTGGTCACCGCCGTGGGGACCGCCGCATTCGCGCAGGCGCCGAACCCGTTCGGCGATGCCGTCCGCACCAGCACGAGCCACCTGACCGTGGAGTCGAGCATCAGCCGCCTGTCGGCCGCGCCCGGCGATCGGCTCACGGTGACCCTCGATGTCACCCCTCGCCGCACGATGCACGTCTATGCCCCGGGGAAGCACGACTACCAGGTCGTGGGCCTGTCCATCGAGGCCCAACCGTGGCTGCGCGCCGAGCCGACGAAGTATCCACGGTCCGAGATGTACCACTTCGAGCCGCTGAACGAGACCGTCGAGGTCTACTCGAAGACCTTCCGCCTGGCGCGCGAGGTGACGATCCTCGAGACGGCCGAAGCGAAGAAGGCGCTGGCCGGCCAATCGTCGGTGACGATTGCCGGCCAGCTCGAATACCAGGCGTGCGACGACAAGGTGTGCTACTCGCCGACGAAGGTGCCGGTCCGCTTCACGGTGACCCTGAAGCAGTGATTGGATTCAGGGGTGCACGGGTGCAGGGTGCACGGGTGCAGCTCTGAACCCTTAGCACCCCTGCACCTTTGCACCCCTGCACCCCGTTACGGCACCACCACCATCATCTCGTTCGACAGCGGGCCCGGGCCCACGGCGTTCACGCCGCGGACGCGCACAAAGTAGGTGCCCCGCGGAGCCGGTACCAGGATCGAGGTGCTCAGGCCCGCGCTGACGGACGCCACCGGCGCTCCGCCCGAGGTGAGCGAGGCCAGCACCTGGTAACTCGTCGGCGCCCCGCCCGTTGTCGGGGCCGACCACGACAGCCCGACGTTGCCCGCGTTCACCGTCGGCGCGTTCATCGTCGGTGCGCCGGGGACCTGCGGGCCCGCCACGCTCACCATGACCTCGTTCGAGAATGGGCTCGCGCCGCCGGAGTTGGTGGCGGCCAGCCTCACGAAGTAGGTGCCGGGCGGGATGCTCGTGACGGTCACGCCCGCGGCGGGCGCGGCGAAGGGCAGGCTCGCGATGGCCGGCCCGCCGGAGGTGAGTGCCGCCATGAGCAGGTAGCCGGTCGGCGTGCCGCCGGTGGTCGGGGCGGTCCAGGTGAAGGTGGCCTGGTTGCCGCTCACGATGACGTTCAGGCCTGTGGGCGCTCCTGGTGGTGGGGCCACGATGGGGACGCTGAAGGTGACGCCGGCCGACTCGGGTCCCCGTCCCATCGCGTTGGAGGCGCGCACCGTGACATGGAACGTGCCCTTGGGCGCGGCAACCGAGATGCCGAGGACGTTGCCGACCGGAAGGGATTCGATGACGGGGCCACCCGGCGCCAGGCGTGCCATCACCGTGTAGCCGGTGGCGTCCCCCGTCGCCGGCGCGGCCCAGTTGATGTTCACCGTGTTGCCCGCGCCGCTGATGGTGGGCGTCCCCGGCGGCCCTGGCACGCTGGTGCCGCCGCCCATGAGAGCGACGCGCGCGGCGTTGACGTTGATGCGCGGGTACGATCCGCCGGATCCAGAGGGGAGGGGGTCGTTGATGACCTGCCCGGTGGTCTGGAGCGCGGCCAGCACTTGAGCCACGGTGGCGCCGGGCACGGCCTGCTTGAGCAGTGCCCACGCGCCCGCCACGTGCGGCGTCGCCATCGACGTGCCGCTCTTGGTGCCGAAGAGGTTGGCCATGACGGACGAGTTGATTGAGCTGCCCGGCGCCAGCAGGTCTACCAGCCCCGGCCGGCGATTGCCGAAGCTCGACATGAGGTCGGTCTTCGTCGTCGAACCCACCGCTACCGCTGTCGAGATGCATGCGGGAGCGCTGACTCTATCCGTGGCGTAGAGGTTGCCCGTGGCGATCGCCGTGGCGATACCGACGCTGAGCAGGTTGCCGATGGCATCCCTCCGAGCGGCCATGTCGGGATCGGCATCGCAGGCCGCCGAGTAGAGGCCTCCTCCCAGGCTCATGTTGGCCGAGGCCACCTGGTTGCCGGCGCCCGCCAGTGCCAGCACGCGCTCCAGGGCGCGCACCTGGTCGGAGCCGTACGAGAGGACGCAGGGTGGGGCGCCCGGGTAACAATCGGCCACATCGTCGAACCGCGTGAAGACCTGCAGGGCGATCAGCCCCGCGCCTGGCGCAACGCCGTTGATGCCCCCGGGGCCACTGAACCCGGCTGCGATTCCAGCCACATGCGTGCCGTGGTCGCAGCCGTCGATAGTCGCGCTGCACGGGACGCCGCTTCCGACAGCCGTCGATGATGAGACGCCACCCGGACAGACGGACGTTCCCGTGCCGAGGCCACCGGCATTGGAGTAGCAGGCTTCGTCGCCCGCGGCCACCTTGCCGGACAGGAACCCGTGGGTCTTCTCGACTCCCGTATCGAGGACGGCCACCTTCCAGCCCGCGCCGGTGTGGCCTGCGGACCAGGCTGCGGGCGCGTTGACGAGCGGCATGCTCTGGGCCAGCAGGGGGCGGTCGAGCGTATCGAGCCCGATGGACGTCACGTCGCCTGACGTCGCAAGCGCCGCGAGGACGCCCTGGCTAACGCGGGCCGTGAAGAACGGAATCGTCTCGAACCGCCGGCCGACGATGGCGCCGGCGGCCGCGGCCCGGCCCATGGCCGTGTCCACGACGGCGTGCATGGCGTCGCGCTGGGCCGCCACGTCCGCGGGCCCGGCCAGGAGGCCCTCGGGCACGAACGCCGTTCTCACGCCGATGATGACCAGCGCCGATCCGTCCGCAGCCACCTGGGCCGCTACCTGCGCCGGGATCGCAATGCCAGTCTGGGTGCGCGTCGCCTGACTTCCGAGCGTCAAGGCCAGCCCGACGACGAGCAAGGGGCTGCCTCGAACGCGCATGGTCCCTCCCGGCGAGAAAGTGAGAAGAGACAAGTGAAAAGTGAAAAGTGGATGCCCGGCCGAGGTTGAAGCTTAGCGCAGCTCAGGCCGCGTCACGCGGCAAAACGTGCCGGCTCCCGACTCCCGGCTCCCGACAAGATCTACACCTCCTTGATCCCGTGTCCGCGGACCAGGAAGTACGCGGCCAGCAGCGTCAGCACCACGCCGTTCACTGCCAGCATCGCCGGCGCGGAGCCCACCTGCGTGATCAGCCAGCCGCTGGCGAGGCCGCCGAGCGGCGAGCCGCCGCGAAACGCCGTCATGTAGATGCTGACGATGCGCCCGCGCAGCTCGGTGGGCGCGAGCAGCTGCACCAGCGAGTTCGTGAGCGAGAAGCACATCACCAGCAGCGCGCCGGTGAAGAACAGGATCGCCGTGCTCAGCCGCACGTCGGGCGAGAGCGCGAAGGCGGTCATGGCGATGCCGAACGCGCCGAGCAGCACCAGCAGGATGCGGCCCATGTGCTGGTGCTTGCCGAGCCACGCGACCACCAGCGCCCCGCACACCGCGCCAATCCCCGACATCGTCATCATGCGCGTGTAGAGGCCGACGTCCTGCTGGAAGACGTCCTTCGCGATGACGGGCAGGAAGGTGAGGAGCGGGATGCCCAGGAACGCGGCGATGAAGCCGAGCATCGTCAGGGTCTTCAGGTGCGAGGAGTCGCGCACGTGGCGGAGGCCGTCCTTCATCTGATCGACGAGCGAGACGGTGGAGGCCGGCGGCACCTGCACGTTGCGCAGCCCCAGGATGGCCGCGATGACGAAGAGGAACGAGATGCCGTTCATGCCGAAGCACATCACCATGCCGAAGGCCGCGAGCGCCGCGCCCGCGACGATGGGGCCGATGATGCGCGCGAGGTTGAACTGGATGGAGTTGAGCGCGATGGCGTTGGGCAGGTGCTCCTTGTTCACCAGCGTGGGCACGAGCGTCTGGTACGCGGGGCCGCCGAAGGCCTGCGCGCAGCCCGTGATGAACGACAGCGTGAGGATGTGCCAGATGCGGATGGCCTCGGAGTAGACGAGCCCCGCGAGGATGAAGGCGGCCGTCATCTGCACGACCTGCGACATCAGCATCATGTGGCGCCGATCGCGCCGGTCGGCGACGACGCCGGCCACGAGCGTGAGCAGCAGGATGGGGAGCTCGCCCATGAAGCTGTCGAGCCCGAGGTAGAAGGCCGACTGCGAGCCGGTGAGCGTGACGATGAGCCAGGCCTGGGCCACCCGCTGCATCCAGGTGCCGATGCTGGAGGTGAGGGCGCCGACCCAGAGAAGGCGGAAGTCGCGGTAGGTGAGCGCCGCCGCGGTGCGGCGGGCGGCCGTGACGAGATGGGCGTACAAGTCCAGCGATCTTAGCCCACGGCGCGCGTGGCGGTTGCCGCTTGACATTCGCTGTTTATTCGCTAAGATGGGGCTCGTTCAGCGAATAAAAAGCGAAACACCTTCGAGGCCCTCGTCATGGCTCCTGCCCAGGCATCCGCCCTGCTCACTCTGCTTCAGGACCGCAAGCTCGACCACACGTTGACCTCCATCGCGCGGATGGCGCCGCCGCTGGCGGCGCCGCTCGGCAGCGCCCCACTGGATCTGGGGCTGCGCGGGGGGATTCCACGGGGGCAGCTCTCGGAGATCGTCGGGCCGGTGTCTTCCGGACGAACCAGCCTGGCGTGGAAGGCGCTGGCGGCCGCCACGGCGCGGGGCGAATGGGTGGCGCTCATCGACACCTTCGATCGCTTCGACCCGGAGTGCGCCGCGGAGGCCGGGCTGGATCTCCCGCGGCTGCTGTGGGTGCGGGGGCAGGCGCTGTCGAAGACGGCGGGCGCCCTGGATCCGGCATGGATTCCCGGGGAGCGGAGCGTGCAGGGGCCGGGCACGATGCTGGAGCGGACGATCGACCGCGGCATCAAGGCGTTCAACCTGGTGGCGCAGTCGGGCGTGTGCACGCTCGTCGTGCTGGATCTCATCGACGCCCCCGCGCCGGCGCTCGCGCGCGTGCCCCGGTCCACCTGGCTGCGCCTGCAGCGCATCGTCGAAGGTTCCGAGATCGCGCTGCTGCTCCTGGCGGCTGCACCCGTCGCACGAAGTGCGGGTGGGTTGTCGATCGCGACGGGAGTCGGGAGGCAGGAATCGGGGGTTTTCCATTCCCGGCAGGGCTCTCTCCACTCCCGGCAGAGTTCTTCCGGGTCCCGGTTCCCGGCTCCCGGGTCCCGACCTGTCTGGAAAGGCCTGCACGATCGGTCGCGGCGGCTGGGCGGGTTCACCACCGGGCTGCGCGCCACGTCGCCGCGCGGCTTCGTGGGCGAACGGCCATTCGTCGCGGGTTGCTGAACTCACTTTCATGTTCGCCGTCCTCCGGGCATCACCAGCCGTGTCTCTCGACGCACTCGCCGGCGTGGCGCAGGCGTTCACGCCGCGCTTCCAGGTGCTCGGGCCGTTCGTCGTGCTCGATGTCGGCGGGCTCTCGGCCTTGTTCGGCACGTCCGAGGAGCTGGGCGGGGCCCTCCACGAGGCCTGTCCCGCGTGCCGCTCGGTGGCGCTCGCCTCGACGGCATCGGCCGCGCTGCTGCTGGCGTGCGGGCGGGAAGGGCTCACCGTGCTGCCGCCGGTGGAAGAGAAGGCCGCCCTCGCGGCGCTCCCGCTCGACGTGCTCGCGGAGGTGACCGAGGCACGACTGGCGGCCACGATGCCGGTGACGCCCGCGGACACGACAGCGGCATCGCGCTCGACCGGGGCAGCGGTCGGCGCGTCCTCGTCCGCGCAGGCGGCCATGCCGTCACCGGCGATTGGCTGGCGCCATCCGCGCGACACGCACCAGGCACAGCACACGCGGCGGCTTCGCCCGCGGACGCCGGCATCCACCGACATGCGGCAGGCGCTGCGGACGCTGCAGCAGTGCGGCGCCACGCTGCATCGCTGGGGCATCCGTCGGCTCGGGGCGCTCGCCGCGCTCCCGAGGGCCGACGTGCATGCGCGGCTCGGCGAGCTGGGCGTGTCGTGGCAGCGCCTGGCCGGCGGGGAAGACGACGAGCCGCTGGTGCCGTGGCTGGCGGAGCCCGTGTTCGAGGAGCTCGTCGAGCTCGAGTGGCCCATCGAAGGCTTCGAGCCGCTGTCGTTCGTGCTGGCGCGCGTGATCGAGCCGCTCTCGGCGCGGCTCGAACGCGCCGATCGCGGCGCGGTGGCCATCCGCACGGCGCTGCACCTGACCAACCGCCAGGCGCACGTGCGCGTGATTCCGCTGCCGGCGCCGATGCGGGATCCGAAGACGCTCCGCACGCTGGTCCTGCTGGATCTGGAGTCGCATCCGCCATCTGCCGCGATCGATCGCGTGCAGGTGCGGCTCGAGCCCACGCCGGGCCGCGTGCTGCAGTGGACGCTCTTCGAGCGCGCGCAGCCGGCGCCCGAGCAGGTGGCGACGCTCGTGGCGCGGCTCACCGCGCTCATGGGCGAAGGGCACGTGGGCTCGCCCGCGTTGGTGGATGCCTGGAGGCCGGGGGCGTTTGCGATGGCGCCGTTTGCGCCGAAGGGCTTCGAGACCGCGGGGCATGCGGATCCCGGCGGGAAAGCCAGGCCCGCCTCCGCCGGCGATCCGGACGCGTCTCCGGCCACGCTGCCGCTCGCGTTCCGCCGGTTTCGCCTGCCGATCCCGGTGCGCATCCGCGTGGACGATGGCCGCCCGGTGCGGGTGACGACCGACCGCCGCGGCATCACCGGCGGCGCCATCGTCCAGGCGGCCGGCCCGTGGCGGACGTCGGGGGAGTGGTGGGCGGGTGAGCCATGTCGGGAGTCGGACGATCGAACACGGCGGGAGCTGGGTGGGGGGCCGGAATCTCATGGCCGTGCTGCGGCAGGGGAGTCCGGGCGACTCCCGGTTCCCGACTCCCGACTCCCGACACATTCTGCGGCCTGGGATCGCGACGAATGGGACATCGCGATGGCGGACGGGACGGTCTATCGCCTGTTCGTCGAGCGGGAGGTGGGGCAGTGGTTCCTGGAGGGCGTGTTCGATTGACGCGCGAAAGGAAACCCACTTCGTGCACTTCGTGATTTCCTTCGTGTCTTCGTGGTCTCTTTGTCATGTATGTCGAGCTGCACGCGGCTTCCGCGTTTTCGTTCCTCCGGGGCGCCTCGCTGCCCGAAACGCTCGTCGAGCGCGCGGCGACGCTGGGCTATCCGGCGCTGGCGCTCGTCGATGGCGACGGCGTCTACGGCGCCCCGCGCTTCCACAAGGCCGCACGGGCCGCCGGGCTGCGCCCGCTGATTGGCGCGACGCTGACACTGAACGCCGATGGCGCGGATAGCGCAGCCGCAGATGGCGCAGACAACGCAGATGGACGGATAGATCACCCGATCGGCAGATCGCGGCGATCGATCACCACCTCACCCCGTCACCAGGTCACCAGGTTCTCCCTGCCTGTCCTCGTCTCTTCACAGCAGGGCTGGCAGCACCTGTGCCGCCTGGTCAGCCGGATGAAGCTCCGCGCGCCCAAGGGCGAGGGGGCGCTGGGGCTCGACGAGCTGGACGGCCACGTCGGCGGTCTCATCGCGCTGCCCGGGCAGCCGCTGCTGCAGGCGGAGCGGTACGGCGTGGGCGGGCTGCTGGATCGCCTCGTCGGCATCTTCGGCCGCACCCAGGTGTATGTCGAGGTGCAGCGCCACCTGCAGCGCGCGCAGGAAGACGACAACGAGATGCTCGGCTGCCTGGCCGACGCGTTCCGCGTGCCCGTGGTGGCCACCGGCGGCGTGCGGTTCGCCACGCCGGAGGAGCGCCCGCTCTTCGACGTGCTCACCTGCATCCGCGAGCACGTCACGCTCGGGCAGGCGGGGCGCCGGCTCTCGGCCAACGCCGAGCGCTACCTGAAGCCACCCGTGCAGATGGCCCGGCTCTTCGCCGACATGCCGCACGCGGTCCGCGCCACGCTCGATCTCGCGGAGCGCCTGCAGTTCTCGATGACGGATCTCGGCTACCGCTTCCCGCGCTACCCGGTGCCGCCTGGCGAGACCGAGGCGTCGTTCCTGCGGAAGATCACGGAGGTGGGGGCGCGCAGCCGCTACCGGCCCTATCACGACCGGGCCCGCGCGCAGGTGGCGCGCGAGCTGGATCTCATCGAGAAGCTCGACCTCGCCGGCTACTTCCTCATCGTCTGGGACATCGTGAACTTCTGCCGGCAGCAGGACATCCTCGTGCAGGGGCGCGGGTCGGCGGCCAACAGCGCCGTCTGCTACAGCCTGGGCATCACGGCCGTGGACCCGGTGGGCATGGAACTGCTGTTCGAGCGCTTCCTCTCGGAGGAGCGGGGCGAGTGGCCCGACATCGATCTCGATCTGCCGAGCGGCGATCGGCGCGAGCGCGTCATCCAGCACGTGTACGAGAAGTACGGCCGGCACGGCGCGGCCATGACCGCCAACGTCATCACCTACCGCGGCAAGAGTGCCGCGCGCGAGGTGGGGAAGGCGCTCGCGCTGGACGGGGCGCAGATCGATCGCCTCGCGAAGGTGATGCACCAGTTCGAGTTCGTGGACCCGGCCGAGTCGCTGTCGCGCCAGCTTGCCGAGGTCGGCATGGCGGGCGGCGACGAGCGGGTGCGGCACTTCGCGCGGCTGTGGCAGCAGATGCAGGATCTGCCGCGGCACCTCGGCCAGCACTCCGGCGGCATGGTGGTGTGCCAGGGCGAGCTGTCGTCAGTGGTGCCGCTCGAGAACGCCACCATGCCCGGCCGCGTGGTGGTGCAGTGGGACAAGGAAGACTGCGCCGACATGGGCATCATCAAGGTGGACCTGCTCGGTCTCGGGATGATGGCGGTGCTGCAGGATGCGATTCGCTTGGTAAACAGTCGGGAACCGGGAGCCGGGAGCCGGGAGCCGGAAAAACACTGCCGGGAGCGTGAAGACACACGCCGGGACACGCATGCCAATCCCCAATCACCCAATGGCGAATTCCCCGATCACCAATCGCGACTCGACAATGAATCGCCAATCGCCAGTCGTCAATCATCAATGGTCGAACTGGCCCACCTCCCGCCCGACGACCCGGCGGTCTACGCCATGTTGCAGGCGGCCGACACCATCGGCGTCTTCCAGGTGGAGTCGCGGGCGCAGATGGCCACGCTGCCGCGGCTGAAGCCCGCGTGCTTCTACGATCTCGTCGTCGAGGTCGCCCTCATCCGCCCCGGGCCCATCGTCGGGCAGATGGTGCACCCGTACCTGAACCGGCGCGCGGGGCTGGAGCCGGTCACCTACGATCACCCGCTGCTCGAGCCCATCCTGAAGCGCACGCTGGGCGTGCCGCTGTTCCAGGAGCAGCTGTTGCGGATGGCGATGGCGGTGGCCGGGTTCACCGGTGGCCAGGCCGAGGATCTGCGGCGCGCGATGGGCTTCAAGCGATCCGAGAAGCGCATGAAGCAGCTGGAGGGGCTGCTGCGCGAGGGGATGGCGAAGAACGGCATCACGGGCGCCACCGCGGATCGCATCGTGCTGTCGATCACGTCGTTCGCGCTCTACGGCTTCCCCGAATCGCACGCCGCGAGCTTCGCGCTCATCGCCTACGCCAGCGCATACCTGAAGGTGCACTTCCCGGCGGCGTTCTACTCGGCGCTCCTGAACAACCAGCCGATGGGTTTCTATCACCCCGCCACGCTGGTGAAGGACGCGCAGCGCCGCGGCGTGCGCTTCGCGCCCATCGACGTGCAGATGTCCGACTGGGACTGCACCGTGGAGGAGGACGGAACCATCCGCCTGGGCCTGCGCTACGTGAGCGGCCTCAGGGCGGAGGCGGGGAAGGCGATTGCCGCAAGGCAGAAGGCAGAAGGCGAAAGGCAGAAGGCACAAGGCACAAGGCAGAAGGCAGAAGGCGACAGGCACAAGGAAGAGCGCGTGGTGTGCCCGAAGTGCGGGTGTGACGATGCGTCGATGATCGAGGAGGAGCCCGGACGAGAACAGTCCCGAGAGCAGTGCGCTCCCGCGTCCCGAGCGCTTTTGCCCTCCCGATCCTTGTTCTGCAACGTCTGCTCCCACGAGTGGACGCCCACGGATCCCGCGCGGCGGCGGTTCCGCTCCATCGACGAGCTCGTGCGCGTCACGGGCCTGCGGCGCGACGAGGTGACGGCCCTGGCGGAGGTTGGCGCGCTCAACAGCTTCGGGATGGATCGGCGTTCGGCCTTGTGGCAGGCCGAGCGCGCCGTGCGCCCGGCAGGCGAGCTGTTCGAGCCGGTCGAGGCGGGCGACGAAGAATCCCCAATGCCCCAATCCTCAATGCCCCAATCCGAATGGCCAATCGCCAATCACCAATCGTCAATGAATCGCCAATCACCAATCGGCAATCGTCAATGGACGCCGGCCTCCTCGCCGCTGCCCCCGATGAGCGAAGAGGAGCGCCTCGTCGCGGACTATGCGGGCAGCGGTCTCACCATCGGCAGGCACCCCATGTCGTTCCGGCGTCACGAGCTGTCCATGCGCGGCGTGCTGCGCGCCATCGATCTGCCGCGCGCCCGCACGGGACGCCGCGTGCGGACGGCGGGCATGGTCATCACCCGCCAGCGCCCGGGCACGGCCAAGGGCTTCGTGTTCCTCACGCTCGAGGACGAGACCGGCATCTCGAACGTGATCGTCCGCCCCGATCTCTACGCCACGGCGAAGATGGTGATCGTCGAGTCGCCGTTCCTGCTGGTGGAGGGCGTGCTGCAGAACCAGGACGGCGTCACCTCCATCCGCGCGGAGCGCGTGCTGCGGCTGGACGGACTGTCGTCTGCCGCGTCCGTGGAGTCGCACGACTTCCACTGAGGGGGCCGAGCGGGTGGCCATTCACGCAGTGGGCGGCGCTACGCGCCGTAGGCCTCCGGTGGGCGAGACTTCGCCTCGTGGGGGAGCGCGCCCGAGAACTCGAGAACCTGCGAACCCCGCGAGCCAGAACTCCAGAACCCGAGAACCTGAGAACCCGAGAACCCCAGAACCTTGACCCCCGTGACCGCCCACAGTGTGACCAGCGCCCCCGCCATCAGCCGCGTGCCCGCCACCCGGATGCTGCCCGTGGCGAACCAGGCGGGATGCAGCAGGCCGAGCGGCACGTGGAGCGTCAGGACCACCGTCACGAGCGCCACCACCGGCAGCGGCACCGGGGTCACGGCGTAGGCCAGCAGCAGCCCCAGCTCGCCCGTGACGTAGGCCACGTGGCACCAGCCGGCCATCGAGAGATCCGCGGCCCAGCGTCCCGTGGGCCGCGCGGGCCACATGTGGTCCCGCACGCCGTGCGAGGTGGCGCCGTGCCACAGGGCGTGCAGTGCCACGGCGGTGACACCGGCCACGGCCATCGGTACCAGCAGCCACCAGCCCCAGCCAATCCACGGCACGATCACCGCGTTGGCCACGGGCAGCAGCACCGCGTCGCCCCACATGCCACCGTGGTTGCGGAAGCCGATGTCGAGGCCGGCTCGACGCCTCCAATTACCCTCGGCACCGGCGACGAGCCCCGAGGCGGCAACGGCCGCCACGCTGACCCACCACGCGGCCCAACTCCAGTCCAGCATCCTTCCACGGTAGCACTGCGGACACGTCCGCCGCTCCGGCGGCACGACCGAGGCGTACCGCCGGCGCCGGGCGCCCCGCCGTCTTCAGGCATGCGACAATCGGCCACCATGCGAGCGTTCACCCTGCTGGTCCTCGTCGCCCTCGCCGCCATCGCGCTGTTCATGCGCAGCGGCCCCCTCGCGCCCGCAGGCGACGCGCGCCCGACGCTCGCCCATGTGGCGACGGCACACCAGCTGGGTGTCGTC
>JBFWQE010000121.1:0-16738 GCA_050249615.1 Vicinamibacterales bacterium | reverse complement strand
CGCCGATACGCGGCGTTGATGGCCGCGCCGTCCTTCGCCGGATCGCCCGTCTTGAATCCGCTCTTGATGAAGAGCGAGGGGATGCCCTGGCGCACGAAGCTGTAGTGGTCGCTCCGGATGAACAGCACCTGCTCGGGAATCGGATCCTCCGCGAGCCCGATCCCGAGGTGCCGCGCCGCGCGCGACACCGGCCCGGACAGGGTGGAGTGCTGCGCGCCGTACGGCACGATGTCGAGCAGCGGGTGGAACAGGAAGGGCATGTCGAGCGCGAGGTCGGCCACGAGGCTCTCGCGCGGCACGGTCGGGTTCCGCGCGAAGTAGTCGGATCCGAGCAGGCCCCACTCCTCGGCCGTCACGAACAGGAACAGCGCCGAGCGGCGCGGGCGCACCGGCAGCGCCGTGAAGGCGCGCGCCACCTCCAGGACGATGGCCACGCCCGAGGCGTTGTCGTGCGCGCCGTTGTAGATGTCGTCGCCGTTCATCGCGACGCCGCGCCCGAAGTGATCCACGTGGGCGACGTAGACCACGTGCTCGCCCTGCAGGACGGGATCGCTGCCGGCGACACGCCCGACGAGGTTGGCGCTTTCGACATCGCGATGCGTGGTGCGCGTCGTGACAGACAGGCGCGCCGGCAGGTCGAACGCCTGCGGCTTGCTGGCCGCGGCGTCCTTGAACACCTCCGCAAGCGGCTTCGGCGTGCCAGCGAAGAGCGCCTGCACGCCCGAGTGGTTCAGGGACACCGAACCGCGGAGCGCCGGGTTGCCGCGATTGGGATTCCCCTGCGCGTCGACCCAGGCGAAGCTGCCCTGTTTGTTGGAGGCCACGCTCACGTCCCACCGGAAGCGGGGATCGTCCGGCGACGTGAAGCTCACCGTGCCCACCGCGCCGCGCTTCGCGGCTTCCACTTCCTTCACCGCCCCGGACGAGTAGTACGCGCGCTCGTTGCTCGGCAGGCTGGGCGGTGCGCCGCTCAGGAAGGCCACCACCTTGCCCTCGACGCTCCCGGCGGCGGCGTAGTCGTCGTAGCCGAGCGCGGGCGCGCTCACGCCGTACCCGACGAACGCCACCGGCGCGTCGTCGATGGCGACCTGCTCGCGCAGGTGATCCGCGCCAAGCAGGTAGTCCACCCCGTAGATCAGGGTCTTCGTGCCGGAGCGCGACGTCACCTTCAGCGCGCTCGCGTCCTCGACCACCTTGCCGCCCCTGAGCGGGACCCGCTGCCGATAGGTCCCCCCCTCGCCGGCGGGCTCCACCCCCAGTGACTTCAGCGTCGACTCAACATGGCGCAGTGCCCCTTCGTACCCTTCCGTCCCCGGCCCCCGGCCCTCGAGCGCATCGTCGGCCAGCGTGCTCATGTGCTGGCGGACTCGATCCGCGGAAATGGCATCGAGGGCGGCCTTGACCTCGGGCCCGTCGAGTGTCAACTCGCGGCGCTCGGGCGCAGGCCCCGAGGCCGCGCAGCCGCTGACGAGCGCCAGCACGGCGATGCCGAGAACGATCCGCGATCGATAGCGCCCACGCATGCAAGAATCCTCCGCCAGGGTGCAGGTTAGCACGAGCCGCCGGCTGCGGCCGCCGCGCTACAATCGAGCATCGCTCCAGTGCTCCCGGACGGCCCAGGCCTCACCCTCGGGCATGCCGGCATGAGCCGAGGCAACCATACACACGAAATGAAGATCGGACTCGTTGGCTTCGCGGGCTCGGGCAAGACGAGCGTGTTCAACACCATGACCGGGCTGGACGTGCCGACGGCGTTCGGCGGCGAGCTGCGCCTTGGCGCCGTCCGGGTGCCGGACGAGCGCATCGATGCCCTCTCCCGGCTCTTCTCGCCGAAGAAGACCACCTACGCCGAGGTCACCTTCTGCGACGTGCCCGGTGAGCACGGGTCCGAGAAGAAGGGCCTGTCGACGAAGGCCCTGCAGCAGATCCGGGAACAGGATGCCCTGTGCCTGGTGCTGCGCGACTTCGTGAATCCGGCGCTCGACACCGACCCGGATCCGATGCGCGACCTCGAGGCGTTCCATCTCGAGTGCACCTTCGCCGACCTCGAGCTCGTCGAGCGGCGGCTGGAGCGAATGAAGAAGGAACCCGGCCCCAAGCCCGAGCTCGGGCCGTTCGAGCGCATGAAGCGGGTGCTCGAGGAGGGACGGCCGCTTCGGAGCGTGCCGGCGGCGGAGCTCGATCGCGAGCCGCTGCGCGGCTACGGCTTCCTCACCGACCGGCCGCTGCTGGTCGCCCTGAACCGGGACGAGTCACGCGCCTCGCAGCCGATGGCCGCGGACCTGGCGCAGCGGATTGCCGCGCTGCACGGCGAGGGCCTCGTGCTGTCGGCGAGCGTCGAGGCCGAGATTGGCGGCCTGGAGCCGGCCGACCAGGTCGCGTTCCTGCAGGACCTCGGGCTCACGGAGTCGGCGCTCACGCGGTTCATCCGGACGGCCTACCATCTGCTCGATCTCATCTCGTTCTTCACGGTCGGCCCAGACGAGGTGCGCGCGTGGACCATCCGGCGCGGCATGAACGCGCGCCAGGCCGCCGGCCGCATCCACTCGGACCTCGAGCGCGGCTTCATTCGCGCCGAGGTCATCCCCTACGCGGTCTTCATGCAGTACGGCTCCGAGCACGCCGTGAAGGAGGCGGGCAAGCTGCAGGTCGAGGGGAAGGACTACGTGGTGTCCGACGGCGATATCCTGCACATCCGATTCAACGTGTAGGCCTGCCCGCCGCCCATCAGTAGCCCGAGAACTCCTCGGTCCGGATGTTGTCGGGGTCGGCCCCGAGCCCGTCGAGGGCCGCACGCATGCCGGTCACGAAGGCCGGCGGCCCGGCGACGTAGTAGATGGCGCCGGCCGGATCGGTGACGCGCGGTTGGAGAAAGGCCGCGTCAATCATCCCCGTCTCGTGCTTCCAGGGCTGGTCGTCCGGCTCCGTGATGGTCGCGACCAGCCGGAAGTTGGGGTTCTGCGCCTGCCACCGCTCGAGCTCCCCGATGAACGCCGTCGAGCCGGCGGTGCGATTCGAGTAGAACAGGGTTACCTGGTGCGGCAGCTTGCGCTCGGCGGCGTCCTTCACGATGCTCCGGAAAGGCGTGATGCCGATGCCGCCCGCCATCAGCACGGCCGGCTTCGCGGCGTTCCGGTGCAGCGTCAACGATCCGTACGGCCCGTCGATGTCAACCTCGGTGCCCGGCGCCGCCTCCTCGAGGCTTCGCTTGAAGGCGCTCCCCGTCAGGCGTGTCGCCACGAGTAACCGCGGCATGTCAGCCGGCGATGAAGCAATCGAGAAGGTGCGCGCATTGCCCTTGTCGTCGTGGTACTTCGCCGCCGGCAGGGTCACGTCGCACGTCTGGCCCGGCTGGAACTCGAACGGCGCGCCCAGTTCGAACCAGAACCCCGCCGCCGCATCCGCGACACTTTCCACACTGATGAGTCGTGCCTGCATGGTCAGCCTCCTACAACGACTTCAGGTACTCGACGAGCGCCAGCTTCTGGGCCTCTGACAGGTTCAGCGAGAACGCCTGATTGTAGTGCTCCACGACGGCACGCAGGTTCGCAAAGCGCCCGTCGTGGTAGAAGCCGCCGACCTGCCTGGCCGAAAGCCCGGCCAGAGGTGTCGTGCGGTACCGTCGATCGGGCGACCGGCTGGCCTGGAAATCGTCGATGCCGATCTCCTCCGGGGTGTGCATGTTCCATCCGGGCTCGGTGAAGAGTGGCGGGACATGGCACGACGCGCAGCCGGCCGCCCCGTTGAAGACCGCGCGACCCTGCTCGGCCAGCGCGGGGTCGAACGATCCGTGGGACGGCTGCGGCGCCGGAATCGACAGCTGGTAGAACTGCAGAGCCGGCAGCTTCGAGGTGATCAGATCGGGGTCGTTCCGCACGTTGCCGAAACCCGCGCGTGCGGCCACCGGAAACTGGAGGGGATCGTTCAGCCTCGCGTCGACGAACGTGCCCTTCCCGTGCATCTCGAGGTTCGCGACGAATGCGTTCCAGTGCGACACGCCGCCCCAGCCAGTGTAGGTGGTCAGGTTCACGCCAGCCAGCCCGAACGCTGCGGGAATCAGGGTCGCGGCGCTCCGCCCATCGGGCCGGAACGCCTTGCCATCCAGGAACAGCTGGGCATCGAACTTCCCGGGGCCCCAACTGTTCAGCACCGTGCGCACGGTGGCCTGATCCGTGCCGAGCAGGTCGGCGACGGCACTGAGATCGGGCGAGAGCGCGATGATCGCCCCGACATTGAGGTCGCGGTTCGGCCAACCGTCCAGGCGGTGCCCCACCCCCGGTGCGAACGAGTCGTCGACGTCGGAGTGGCAGAGCGCGCACTGGATACCGACTGACGCCAGGCGGCCGTCCGGGCCGCGAAACCCCTTGACCCCGACGACGGCGTCGGCGTCGAGCAACTGGAGCGTCACGCCCGGATCCCCGAGATCCACGCGTCCTCTCCGGATGGCCTGGACGGCGTGGGCAGGCAAGGCGTCGATGTCCACCTTGAGCCCGACCGACAGGGCCGTGGGCGGGCTCACGCCCGGCCCGACACCACCGAACCGCTCTCCGGCGATCGCCTCGTGCAGCTTGAGCGCACCGCCCCAGAAGGCCTCGTCGCCGAAGGTGTCGTACCGGAAGATCCGGCGGCCGCGCTCCCAGAGATCCTCGCCGTGCTGACGAATCGCGCGATCGAACCGCTCGACGACCGGCTGCTGCGCGGTGCCGGACGCGGCGAGGGTGAGGCCGACAGCCGCCACCGCGGCGAACATCGTGATTGGACGCATCATCGCCTCCGCTACTGCGCCTCGAGCGAGGTGACGGCAATGGTGTTGCCCTTCCGTTCGCCGGAGACGTTCACGCGCAGGTGATCGCTCTTCCGGCTCGCCCGCAGCATGGCCACCGCCTTGTCGTTGCCGGCCTTGTCGAACGTGAGGTACGTGCCGTCCGCGGCCAGGATGCCGAACATTCTGTGCATCGGAATCACTCCATGTGAGGGTTGAGAGGCGTTTCGAACGGATCGATCACGGGCGGACCAGCAGGTGCGCGTGGCCGAGGCTGGCGTTACCGACGACTGATTCCGCCTCGGTGAGGCGCGCGAGCGTGTAGGCCGCCAGCGCCAGGACCACGTCGCGCACCGCAAGATCGAGAAACATGCCCGTCGAAGCCAGGTTCAGCGAGATGGCGACAAGCCAGACGGCCGCGATGTAGGCACCCGCACGAGTCCAACTCGTGAGGATCGCGAGGCCGACGCCGATCTCGACGAGCCCGATGACGCGCATGAGCACCTCCGGGGGCACCGGCAGCACGCGCTCGGCCAGCGGGCTGACGTACATGGTCCACGAGGTGAGCAGGTTGAAGAACTTGTCGATGCCGGCCAGGAGGGCCATCAGGCCGAGGCCGATGCGCAGGCTGAGCCACGCGCCGTGCAGGTGTCTGTCGAGTGTCATGTCGGGCTCCTGCTCAATGGAGCAACGAGCCCCGCGAAAGGTGACAGACACCGCGCGGGAACCTTTCGGCGTCTCGCGACTCCAATGAGTGTGAGGGCCCCGATGAGCGCGATCGAGAGAGAAGACGTGGACGACCATTCGCCGCCCGTTCAGGCGGCCAGCTCGACGATGACGGATGCCGAGCTCGTCAACGGGATTCGGAACGGGCAGGGCGCGTGCTTCGAGATCGTGATGCGGCGCTACAACCAGCGCCTCTTCCGCGCCGCCCGCGCCATCGTCCGGGACGATGACGAGGCGGAGGACGTGCTGCAGCAGGCGTACGTCAACGCGTACCTGCACCTGGACCAGTTCGAGCAGCGCGCCCAGTTCTCGACCTGGCTCACCCGCATCGTGATTCATGAGGCCCTCGGGCGCGCGCGAAAGGCGGGCCGCATGCAGCAGCTGGACGACGGAAGTGGAGAGGACTCGATGATGGAGCGCGTCCGGTCGCCCGAGCGGGATCCCGAGGAGCAGATGTACCGGGCCGAGCTGGCCGGGCTCGTCGAACGGGCCGTCACCAACCTGCCGGACACCTTTCGCGGCGTCTTCATGCTGCGGGAGGTCGAGGGGCTCAGCACCGAGGAGACGGCCGAGTGCCTGGGCCTCAACGAGGCGACGGTAAAGACGCGCCTGCACCGCGCGCGCGTGCTCCTGAGACGCGAGCTCACGGCGGAGGTGGGCCCATCGGCGTCCATGGCGTTCCAGTTCAAGGGACACCGGTGCGATCGGCTGGTGCGGGCCGTGGCGATGCGGCTGGCCGGCCTTGGCGTCACCATCCAGCGGCCGGGAGCGTGACATGGATCCACGTGACCAGCCGCACAAGCGGCCGCCCCCGCCGGCCCTGCCCGCCCGACACTACCTGAATCACGAGCACGGCCTCGCCTCGTGGCTGCTGACACGGGATCACAAGCGCATCGCCATCCTCTACCTGGTCTCCATCTCGGTCTTCTTCTTCCTGGGCGGCCTGATGGCCGTCGGGATTCGCCTCGAGCTGGCCACGCCGCGCGGCGACCTCGTCTCGGCCGACACCTACAACAAGCTGTTCACGCTGCACGGCATCGTGATGGTGTTCCTGTTCCTGCTGCCGTCCATCCCGGCCGTGCTCGGCAACTTCCTGATTCCGCCGATGATCGGCGCGCGGGACCTGGCATTCCCGCGCATCAACCTGCTGAGCTGGTATCTCTTCATCGCTGGCGGGGCGCTCACGCTGTACGCCATCCTGGCGGGAGGTGTGGACACGGGCTGGACCTTCTACACGCCCTACAGCGCCACCTCCTCGAACACCAACATCGTTCCGATGGCGGTGGGCATCTTCGTCGCGGGCTTCTCGTCCATCCTCACCGGGCTCAACTTCATCGTGACCATTCACCGGATGCGCGCGCCGGGGATGACGTGGTTCCGGCTGCCGCTGTTCGTGTGGTCGCACTACGCCACCAGCCTGGTCCAGGTGCTCGGCACGCCGGTGCTCGCTGTCACGCTGGTGATGCTCTTCGCCGAGCGCGTGTTGGGGTTCGGGATCTTCGATCCGGCGCGTGGCGGGGACCCCGTCCTCTTCCAGCACCTCTTCTGGTTCTACTCGCACCCGGCGGTGTACATCATGATCCTGCCGGCCATGGGCGTGATGAGCGAGCTGGTGGCCGCCTTCTCACGGCGCACGGTCTTCGGGTACAGCTTCGTCGCCTTCTCGAGCCTGGCCATCGCCTGCTTCGGCTTCCTGGTCTGGGCGCACCACCTGTTCGTCGCGGGCATGTCGGTCCATGCCGCGCTGATGTTCTCCTTCTTCAGCTTCGCTGTCGCGGTTCCTTCCGCGGTGAAGGTCTTCAACTGGACGGCCACGCTCTACAAGGGCTCCGTCTCGTTCGAGACGCCCATGCTCTACGCCTACGGCTTCCTGGGCCTGTTCATGATCGGGGGCCTGACAGGCATCTTCCTGGCCACCCTCGCCATCGACGTGCACGTGCACGACACGTACTTCGTCGTCGCGCACTTCCACTACATCATGGTCGGGGGCGCCATCATGGGTTATCTCGGCGGGCTGCACTTCTGGTGGCCCAAGATGACCGGCCGGATGTACTCCGAGTTCTCCTCGCGCGTCTCCGCGGTGCTCGTCTTCGTCGGCTTCAACCTGACGTTCGGGCCGCAGTTCATCCTGGGCTACCTCGGCATGCCGCGCCGGTACCACGCCTACCCGGACGAGTTCCAGGCGCTGAACGTCCTGTCCTCCGTCGGCGCTACCGTCCTCGGCCTGGGCTACGCCCTGCCGGTGTTCTACTTCCTGTGGTCG
Organism: Vicinamibacterales bacterium; assembly: GCA_050249615.1. Taxonomy (GTDB): domain Bacteria; phylum Acidobacteriota; class Vicinamibacteria; order Vicinamibacterales; family UBA2999; genus VFZN01. Next base: position 8,987 of record JBFWQE010000121.1, on the reverse strand, counting down.
CTGAAGCGGGGACCGGTCGCCGGGGCGAATCCGTGGGGCGCGTCGGGCCTGGAGTGGCAGCTGCCCTCTCCACCTCCGGTCGAGAACTTCGACTCCGTGCCGCGCGTGGAGGACGAGCCGTACGATTTCAAGCACGCCGGTGTCATGGGCGGGGCCTGGCGCAACGCGTAGCATGGGCACGATGGTCGATGACTTGCTGGAGCCGGGCGATCTCGTGCCGCACTTCGCGGTCACCTGCCTCGCAGGCGGGCGCTTCGAGTACGCGTCGATCTGGCAGCGCAGGAATCTCGTCCTGGTGATGCTGGCGCCTGCAGGCTCAGCTTCGGAGCACGCCTTGTGGTTGGCCACTCATGCCCGCACGTCGGCCGGCGACGACACCACGTGGGTGCTGACCTCCGACCGCGTCGCGGGCGTGCCGTACCCCGGCGTCGTCGTGGCCGACCAATGGGGCGAGGTGGCCCACGTCGCGCCCGCTCCGCTGCCCTCGCCCGATGACGTGGCGCAGTGGGTGCACGACCTGGAGCGGCGCTGCCCCGAATGTGAGGGGGAGGCGAAGTGAGCCCTCGACACCCGGCCGACCTTCGGTCGGTGGGCCGCGCTCTCGCGCGGTGGGCCTGCGGCGGGCCTCGCCGCTCACGCAGCCTGGTCGGCGGTCGGTCAGCCGTGGGATGACCCACGCGCCCGAGGCGTGCCCACGGCGCGAAGCGCCGCCCGCGCGGCGAAGCCGCGCCCACCCCGGCCGTGACGCCTGCGCCTGGTCCGTGAACGTCGTGGCCCGCTACACGTCGTTCGGAAGCGCATCCACGAACTGCGCGGCTACGCGGTAGTAGTTGCGCGCGAGGGCGTTGACCGGCGGCGCCGGGCGCCCTATTCGCATCGGAGCGCGACCGTGGGATCGACATTCATCGCCCTGCGCGCCGGCAGGTAACACGCCGCTGCCCCCACCGACAGCAGCAGCAGCGCGACGACGCTGAACGTCCACGGGTCGGTGGGCTCCACGCCGAAGAGCAGGCTCGACATCAACCGCGTCAGCCCGTAGGCAGCAGCGAGGCCGATCGCCACCCCGCACGTCGCCAGGATCATGCCCTGCCCGACGATCAGCTTGAAGACGTGGCTCCGCTGCGCGCCCAGCGCAACGCGGATGCCGATCTCCTGCGTGTTCTCAGACACCGAACATGAAATGACGCCGTAGAGCCCCACCAGCGTCAGGATCAGTGCGACCGCCGCGAACAGGCCCAGCAGGACCGTGTTGAAACGAGGCGTCGCCACTGAACGGTTCAGCACCTCCTCCACCGTGCGGAGGGCATAGACGGGGGCATCTCGGTCCAACGACTGCACCACGCCGCCAACCGACTGCCGCAGCGCCCGCGGGTCGCCCGAGGCGCGCACCACCACCGTCATCGCCGACATCGGCATCTGGCTCTGCGGGAAGTAGATCTCCGGCTGTGCCGCGCCCTGCAGGCTGCGGTGCTTGACGTCGGCCACCACGCCGACGATCTCGCGCATCCCCGAGTCATCGTCGCGAACCGGTATCGTCGAGAAGCCCGGCGCCATCCGCTTGCCGATCGGATCCTCGTTCGGAAAGTACTGCCGCGCCAGGGCCTCGTTGACGATGAGCACCGGCGGCGCGCTCAGGGTATCGCGCCCGGTGAAGTCCCTTCCCCGCTTCACCGGGATGCCCATCGTCTTGAAGTAGCCGGGAGACGCCATGTGGAGGACGACCATCGGCCGATCCGAGGGGGCGCTCGGGCGGCCCTCGATCACCACGCTGGTGGTGGCACCGCTGCCGCTCAGCGGCAGCTGGAACACCACGCTGGCATCGACCACACCCGGCAGCGCGTTCAACCGCGCGGTCAGCTCCTCGTAGAAGCCGGCGATCTGCTGCGGCGTGGAGGTGCGCGCGGCCGACGGCGCGACATTGAAGGTGAGCGTCTGTGCCGCGTCGAATCCCGGCGCCACCTGTTGCAGGCGGACGAAGCTGTTGATCAGGAGGCCGGCGCCCGCCAGCAGCAGCAGCGCGAGCGCGACCTCGGCCACCACCAGCACGCTGCGTGTGCGGTTGGTCTGCACGCTGGCCGTGGCGCCGCGCCTGCCTTCCTTGAGCGATTCGGCAAGGTTCGTCTTCGAGATCAGCATCGCCGGCACGAGCCCGAAGGCCACTCCCGTCGCAACCGAGACGATGGCCGTGAACGTCAGCACGCGGAGGTCGAGCTCGGCCTCCCGGACCCGCGCCAGGGATTCGGGGCTGAGCGCGACGATCACATCCGTGCCCCAGAAGGCGAGTACCATCCCCAACACGCCGCCCATGCCGGCCAGCAGCACGCTTTCCGTCAACAGCTGGCGGATGATGCGCGCGCCGCTCGCGCCGAGCGCCAGCCGCACCTTGATCTCGCGCTGCCGGCTGATGGCGCGCTCGAGCAGCAGGTTGGCCACGTTCACGCAGGCGATCAGCAGCACGAACAGAACCGCGCCGAGGAGCAGCAGGAGCGTGGGCCGCAGGTTTCCCACCACGTTGTCGAGCAGCGGGCGCACGCCGATGGCCATGTCCTTGTTGGCCTCGGGGTGCTCGCTCGCGAGGCTCGCGGCGATCACGTCCGCCTCCGATCGCGCCTGTTCGACCGTCACGCCCGGCTTCAGCCGCCCGATCACGCGCCAGCCGCGGTATCCGCGCGCCTCCATGATCGCCCCCGGGCCCGCCGGCCGCTCGTTGTCGAGCGCGGTGGTGATCCAGACCTGGGTCGGCTGCGGCTGGATCGGAAACGTGAACCCGGCGGGCATGACGCCGACGATGGTGAAGCGGGCATTGTTGAGATCGACAGGGCGGCCGACGATGCGGCCGTCGCCGCCGAACTGCGCCTGCCACGCCTCGAAGCTGAGGATGGCGGGACGTCCGCCGGGCCCGCCGCCGGCGGCGTCTTCCTCGGGCAGGAACGCGCGCCCGAGCACCGGCTGCACGCCGAGGAGGGGCAACAGGTCCGCCGTGATCACCGTTCCGCGGAGCAGCTGCGCTTCGCGATCGCCGGTGAGCGTCAGGTTGAGGTTGTAGTAGGCCGAGAGGCGCTCGAAGGCCCGGCTCCGACCACGAAGGTCGGCGAAGTTGGCGAAGGAGAACTGCGACAGGGCGGCGCGGTTCTGCACGGTCTGCTGGCCGAGCGCCATCACGCGATCCGGCTCGGCGAACGGCAGCGGCTCGAGCAGCACGGCGTTGACCACGCTGAACATCGCCGTGTTGGCGCCGATCCCGAGCGCGAGCGTGAGGATGGCGATGGCGCTGTAGGTGGGCTTCTGCCACAGCATGCGCGCGCCGTACGCCACATCTCGCCCGAAACCGTCCCAGAACATGCGAACCTCCTTGGGTGCGGACGAATCAGGGTGCCCAGGCTCCGGCGGATGCGGAGAGGATACGCCGGCCTGGCGAATAGTTCATGCGGAGGGTCCCCAGGCAGCTATGGCAGGTTCCTTTTTGAGGTTACGAAAGGTGGGGCGAACCGAGTGTCCTCCGCACCGATGCGACGAGCCGGGATCTGATCGACCGTGCGGCCGAGCGCCGGCGCACATCGAGGAACACCGGGTCGCGGTTGACGCCGGGCACCAGGGCCGTGGACCTGGCTACGGGCTCTTGCGACACGCGCTCCTCCGGACCCTGCAAGTGGCGACACAGACCGGGATCCGTGCCGTGCTCCTGCACGCGATGATTGCCGCCTCGCCGAGCGTTCAAAGGGGCAGGTGCGGGAGCCGTGACGCCGAAGGGGTGGCCGACGCGCTCGCCGCCCACCCTTGAGGCGGTCGGTCGTCACTCCGCGCGAAGCGCGGTCAGCGGATCGACGCGCGTGGCGCGGAGCGCCGGGACGAGGCAGGCGACCAACGCGGCAAGGGTGAGCGACCCGGCCACGCCGGCCAGCACGGCCGGGTCGAGCGGTGCGGTCTCGAACAGCAGGCTCTCGACCAGTCGCGCCCCCGCGAGACCGGCCGGCAGGCCAATGGCCAACCCGACGCCGGCGAGGACCATGCCCCGCCGCACGACGAGACGCGTCAGGCTCGCCGCGTCGGCGCCGAGCGCCATCCGGATCCCGAGCTCGGGCGTCCGCTCGGCGACGAAGAAGGCCAGCACGCCGTAGAGGCCGGTGACGGCCAGCACGAGGGCGATCGCGGAGAAGAGCGACAGCAGCAGCGCGCGGAACCTGGGCAGCGCCACGCGCTCGGCGAAGAGCCCCTCCATCGTGTCGAAACGCGCGAGCGCCAGCGTCGAATCCATGTCGTGGAACGTGTCGCGTACCCCGGCCGCGATCGCCGCCGTGTCGCCACGCGCGCGAACAGCCAGCCGGACGTCGGACATCACGGGTAACTGCTCGTACGACATGTAGAACGTGGGCCGCGGCGGGTCGGCGGGCCCACGCTGCCGGATGTCAGCGGCGATGCCCACGATCTCCATCGGGATGCCATCGTCGCCCGACGGCAGCACCAGCGTCTTCCCCATCGCGTCCTCGTCCGGCCAGAACTGAGCCGCCAAGGTCTGGTTCACGATGGTGACGCGCGGCACGTTGGGACGATCCGCCGCCTCGAAGTTGCGGCCGCGCACGAGCGGAATCCCGAACGTCGGGAAATAGCCGCGGGTCACGATCTGCCGCTGTGCCCCCGTCCGCTCGTCGGGCGACTGCGGCGGGCGATCGGAGCGCCACACCGTGTTCCAGCGGCCCGACAGCGTGAACGGCAGCAGCTCGGCGCCGGCGACGTCCACGACGTCGGGCAGCGCCGTCAGCCGGGCGCGCAGCTCGGTCACGAACGCGGCGCGCTTCTCCGGCGTGTCGTACCGATCGCCCGGAAGCTGGACCTCGGTGAGGAGCAGCGCCTCCGGCCGGAAGCCGGGGTCCACCTGGTAGAGACGGGCCAGGCTCTGCGCCAGCAGACCCGCGCCGACCAGCAGCGCCGCCGACAGGGCGACCTGCGCCACCACGAGCGCGCTCCTGAGCCGCAGGCCCGCACGCTCCTCGGTCGCGCGCGCGCCCTGCCGCAGCACATCGGCCAGCACGATGGCGCGGCTTCGAACCGCCGGCACGAGCGCGACGAGCAGGCCCGACAGCACCGACGCGGCGAGCGCGATCCCAACGACGGCCCGGTCCAGGCCGATCTCGGACACGCGCGGCAGGGTCGCCGGCGCCAGGGCCTTGAGCGCCCCGATGCCCAGCGCCGAGAGCAGCAGGCCGAGGGCGCCCCCGAGGACGGCCAGCGCCAGGCCTTCGACGAACAACTGTCCCGCGATCCGGCCGCGCGAGGCGCCCAGCGCCAGGCGCACGGCCACCTCGTGCCGGCGCGAGACGGCGCGCGCGAGCACGAGCGACGACACGTTGGCGCAGGCGATGACGAGCAGGAGCGTCACCGCGCCGAGCAGCACCAGCATCGCGGGCCGGTACGCACCGAAGAACACCTCGTGCATCGGTTGCAGCTGAACGCTCCATCCCTCATCGTCTTCTGGAGAGGCGTCGGCGATCCGGGAGGCGACCACGCTCGCCTGCGTCTGGGCCTGCTCGATGGTTGCCCCGGCCGCGAGCCGGCCGAACATCCGGAAGTTGCGGTTGCCACGACCGGTCACGGGCTGCAGGTCGTGCCGCATCGGTGCCCAGAGCTCCACGCCTTGTGGGAAATCGAACGCCGCGGGCGCCACGCCAACGACCTCGTGCGCCCGGCCATCGATCGTGAGCGACGTGCCAAGGATGTCGGACCGGCCGCCGAACCGGCGCTGCCAGAGCGCGTGGGCGATGACCACGACGCCCGGCGCGCCCGCCTCCTCCTCGGCGGGGACGAAGAACCGTCCGACCGCCGGCCGCACCCCGAGCGTCTCGAAGAGGTTGTGTGACACCAGGGTGGAGGGGACGCGCTCCGGCTGGCCGCCGCCGGTCAGCACGGCGTTGGCGCCGAGCGCGTAGTACGCCGCCAGCGACTCGAACGAATCGAGCTCGGCCCGGTAGTCGAGGTAGTCCACCGCCGAGACCGTATTCTGCTGGCGGGCCGGTGTCAGGCTCCACGCCCAGACCAGCCGCTCAGGCTCGGCGTACGGCAGGGGTCGCAGCACGACCGCCTCGAGCGTGCCGTACATCACGGCCACGGCACCGATGCCGATGGCCATGACGAGCACGGCGATCGCGGTGAAACCCGGCTGTTTGAGAAGAGACCGCACCGCGTATCGGCCGTCCGAGACCAACGTGTCCAGCATCTGACTCCCTCTTCAGCCGCCCCAAGCCTTAGACGGAGACGCGGCGAGTTGGTTGGCTTTGGCGGCGCGGTCTTGCGGCCCCAGCGAGCCGACGCCACGAGCAGCTTGAGCTCCCGCTGAACTCCCCCACAAAGTGCAGTGCGCGGGAACTATTCTATTTGAACTATAGTCTAGGACGAATACGATGCGCCGACTGACGCCTGACCCCGCCGAGCTGCTCCCGCTCAAACACTCCACTTACCAGGTGCTGCTCGCCCTCGGCGACGGCGAGGCCATGCACGGCTACGCCATCATGCGGGCGGTGTCGGCCATGACCGACGGCCGCGAGGCGATCCTTCCCGGCACGCTCTACGCCGCGCTCGCGAGGATGGTGGACGAAGGCCTGGTCACCGAATCGACGCCGAAGGACGATGCGAGCGGCGGGCCGGCGCGGCGGTATTACCAGCGCACCAGGTTCGGCCGCGCGGTCGCGCGCGCGGAATCCGAACGGCTGCGGGCGCTCCTCGATGTGGCCCGCGCGCAGAACATGTTCGGAGGCCCGAAGTGACGCGTCTGTATCAGCTTGCGCTGCGCGCCTTTCCCCGCCGCCACCGTGATCGCTATGGCGTCGAGATGATCGATGCCTTCGACCGCGAGCTCACCGCCCGCGCGGGACCGGCCCGCCTGTCCTTCGGGTGTGCGGCCTGCCTGAACGCGATCGGCACCGGGCTCGTCGAGCGGCAACGCCAGCGCCGGATTCGTATGGGCCCGACATTCTCCGCGCTCGATTTCACGCTGGCCTGGCGCATGCTGCTCCGCTATCCGGGCCTGAGCCTCGTCAGCGTGCTCGGAATGTCGGTCGGCATCGCGATCGCCGCCGGCGCCTTCACCATCGTATCGATGATGATGGGCACGACGCTGCCGCTGCCCGAGGGTGATCGCCTGGTCTCGCTCGTGAACTGGGACGCCTCGACGAACAATCGCGAGCTGCGCCTGCTGTACGACCTCCAGGCGTGGCGCGACGCGACGTCCGTCGAGGACTTCGGCGTGTCACGGAACGTCCAGCACAACCTGATTGTCAGCGGCCGGCCGCCCGAGGTCGTGATGGTGGCGGAGATCTCGGCGTCGGCATTCCGTGCGGCGCGCGTCGGGGCGTATCGTGGCCGGACGCTGCTGCCGGAGGACGAGCGCGTGGGCGCGCCTGACGTGATCGTGATCGGTCATGACGAGTGGGTCCGCCGCTTCGGCGCCGATCCGGACATTGTCGGCCAATCGGTGGGGCTTGGTCCCACTGCCTACACGATCGTCGGGGTGATGCCGGAAGGGTTCGGGTTCCCGACGTACCACGACTTCTGGATCCCGTGGCGTCTCGATGCCGCCGCCTATGCGCCGCGCAGCGGTCCCAGCATCAACGTGTTCGGGCGGCTCGCGCCTGGGGCCACGCTCGAGAGCGCGCAGGCGGAGCTGACGGCGATCAGCCGGAGTCTGGCGGCCACGTCGCCGGCGACCCACGAACACCTGCGCCCGCTGGTGATGGCGTACGCCCACGCCTTCAGCGACATCGACGATCCGGAGGACGCGCTCGCGGTCTACGCGATCGAGATCGCGATCGTCCTGTTGCTGGTCCTCATCTGCGTCAACGTCGCCATCCTCGTCTACGCGCGGACGGCGACGCGGCAGGGCGAGATCGCGGTGCGAGGGGCGCTCGGCGCCAGCCGGCGCCGGATTGTGGCGCAGCTGTTCGTCGAGGCGCTGATGCTGGCCGGCGTGTCGGCGGCGATCGGTATCGGGCTCACCGCCGTCGGGCTCCGTCAGATCGAGGGCGCGATGCTCACCCTGGTCGGCCGCTGGCCCTTCTGGTTCTCGCTGGAGCTTCAAACCAGTACCGTGATCTACGTCGTCGGGCTGACACTGTTGGCGGCGGCCATCGTCGGCGTGGCGCCGGCGCTCAAGGCGACCGGCCGCCAGGTCCACACGCGGCTGCAGACGCTTTCGCCTGGCAGTGGATCGCGCATGCAGATGGGGCGGCTGTGGACGGCGCTGATCGTGGCACAGGTCGCGGTCACGGTCGCGCTCCTGCCGATGGCGACGTACTTTGCGTGGAGTGCCCTCCGGCTCCAATCTGGCGGCGGCTATGCCACCGCCGAGTTTCTCAACGCGAGCCTGTCGCTCGATCGCGCGGCTGCGCCGCCGACCGAGGCGGGTGACAAGGCCTTCGCCGCCCGGTATGCCGGCGCGCTCGCGGAAATCGAGCGCCGCTTGAAAGACGACTCTCGCGTGCGTGACGTGACGTTCTCGCTGACCAGTCCCGGCCGCGAGCTGGCCGTGGTGCTCGAGGCTGAAGGCGTGCCCGTGCCCGTCGATGCCGTCGACGACAACATCGTCGAGGGCACCAAGCGCGGCACCCTGGTGCGATTCAATCGCGTCGCAGCCAATTTCTTTTCCGCGTTCGACGTGCCGGTGAGCATCGGGCGCGGCCTTACCGCCGCCGATGCGTCGGCCGACGCCGCCGACGTCGCGCCCGGGGTGCTCGTCAGCCGCGGGTTGGTCGACCAGGTCTTCGGCGGCGCCAATCCGCTCGGCCGCCGGATCAAGTACGTCGGCCGGAGCCGTGAGGCGCCGTCGGGGAACGTCGTGCTTGAACGCTGGTATGAGATCGTCGGCGTGGTCCCCGACTTCCCTGCTCCCGGATCGTTCGACGACGAGTCGGAAGGCCGGGTCTACCACGCCGTCGCCGCCGGCGACCTGTATCCCGCCCGCCTCAACGTGCGCGTGCGCACGGGCGATCCGGCGGCGC
>JBFWQE010000120.1:4495-16924 GCA_050249615.1 Vicinamibacterales bacterium | reverse complement strand
GAGCTGCGCCTGCAGGTCGGCCTGCGACCCGTAGGTGATCACCAGGTCGGGCCTGAGCGCCAGGATGCGCTCCACGTCCGGGTCGAGCAGCGCCCCAACCCGGGGCAGCGCCTTCACCTCTGGCGGGTCCTGGTCGTAGCTGCTGACCGCTGCCACCTGCGACCCTGCGCCGATGGCGAAGAGCATCTCGGTCACGGCCGGCACGAGCGAGACGATGCGCTGCGGCGTCGCCTGTCCCGGGAACACGAAGGACACGAAGGGCACGAAGGACGAGAACAAGAAGACAATTGGCAGCGCGACGACCCGAGGAATGACTTTCCTCCCCTTGACCCTCTTCGTGCTCTTCGTGTTCCCGTGGACCATCACGCCTGCCTCACCAGCAACCACAGGAAGAAGGGCCCCCCGATGAGGGCGGTGATGATGCCGACGGGGACTTCGACCGGCGCCATGGCCGTCCGGGCCACCAGGTCGCACAGCACCAGGAATGCCGCGCCGAAGAGCGTGGCTGCGGGCAACACGACGCGGTGATCCGAGCCCACGAGCAACCGCACCAGGTGCGGCACCACGATCCCGATGAACCCCACCGGGCCGCCGAGCGACACCGCGGCGCCCGTGGCCAGCGACGCGCTGAAGAAGGCCCATCGCTGCGTCCTCGGCACCTCCACGCCCCGGCTCGCCGCCATGTCCTCGCCCATCGTCAGCAGGTTGAGGGCGCGCGGCAGCATCGCGAACACGGCGAACGCCGCCACGATGAACGGTGTGGCCGCGACGATCGGGCCGTAGCCGCCCACGTCGAGGTCGCCCATCAGCCACCGCACCGCGCGGAACGACTCGGCGAAGTCCGCCAGGTACTGGACGAAGAGGATGAGCGCGGAGAAGAACGAGTTGAGCGTGACACCGGCCAGCAGCAGGACGTTGGTCGAGAGCCCGCGCTTCTGCGACGACGCCAGGCCGTAGACGATGGCGATGGCGGCGAGCGAGCCCAGGAAGCTGGCGATGGGGACGGACGAGACGCCGAGCGCGCCCACGTCCAGCCGGAGGGCGATGGCGAGCATGGCGCCCAGCGCCGCGCCCGCCGAGACACCCAGTGTGAACGGCGTCGCCAGCGGGTTGCGCATCAGCGCCTGCAGCACGACGCCCGCGGCTGCCAGGGTCGCGCCGATGATCGCGCCGGCCAGCACCCGCGGCAGCCGGGCGACGAAGAAGATCTGCGCGTCCACGTTGTCGGCCCAGGGTTGCGCCGTGTCGAATGCGCGCGCCAGCGAGATGGGCGTGCTGCCCACGGTCGGCGCCCAGAGGATCACCGCGAGGGCTCCTGCGCCGAACGTCCCGACGACGGTGAGGAGTCGCCGGCGCAGGGTCATGGGCGCAGGCGGCGGACGGGGACCACTGTCATGTGGCCGGTTTCGTCGTGGACGTGCACGTCGGCGTCCACGTCGTAGAGCGCGCGCACGTGCGCCGGGGTCAGCACGTCCTCCGTCCGCCCGCTCGCGAGGACACGCCCGCTCCGCATCAGGACCAGGTGCCGGCAGATGGACGCCGCCAGGTTGAGGTCGTGCGTCGAGATGGCCATGGTCACGCCGCGGTCGCGGTTGAGCGCAGAGAGCAGCGTGGCGATGTCCAGCTGATAGCCGAGGTCCAGCGACGCGGTCGGCTCGTCAAGCAGCAACACGTCGGAGGCCTGCGCGAGCGCCGCGGCAATCACCACGCGCTGCTTCTCGCCGCCGCTCAGGGTGTGGAACGCGCGGTCCTCGAGGTGGGCCGTGCCCGTGGCGGCCAGCGCCTCACGCGCGAGGACGTAGTCGCGCGGGCCCTCCACCTCGAAGAGGCCCAGGTGCGCGTGCCGGCCCATCAGCACGATCTCGAGCGCGCTGTACTCGAAGGCCAGTTCCGTCTCCTGCGGCACCACGGCGAGGCGGCGCGCAATCTCGCGCCGTGACAGGCGGGCCATGGGCTGGCCGTCGAACAGCACGCGACCCGAGGTGGGCTGTCGCGTGCCGCTCAGCAGGCGCAGCAGCGTCGTTTTTCCGGATCCGTTCGGGCCGAGGATGCCGACCAGGTCGCCGCGGCCCACCTCCAGCGTCACGCGGTCCACGACCACGGGCGTGCCGGGGTGGTAGCGGAAGATGACGTTATCGGCCCGCAGCAAGGCGCACTCCCACGTAGGCGGTCCGCCGGGGCGCGGGGTAACCCAGCACCTCTTCGTACGCCCGGTCGAAGAGGTTCAGCACGCGCGCCTGCACGGTGACGCTGCGCGCGAGGCGGATCGACCCGCCGAGGTTCGCGGTGGTGTAGCCGGGGTTGGTGTAGAGCCCGCCGGTCGGGCCCCAGGCCGGTTCCGCATCGAGCGCCTCGCCGCGGAGGACGACCTGGGCGAATGCGGCCACGCGACTGCGCGCCCACGAGGCATCGATCGACGCCTGGTGGCGTGGGCGGCGCAGCAACGGATCCCCCACGGCGTAGGGTGGCGGCGCCGAGGAGGAACCGTCGACGGCGAGGATCCCGGTGGACAGGACGGTGTACGCGGCCTGCAGCGAGAGACCCGCCGCCGGCCGCCACGCCGCCGAGAGCTCCGCGCCGCGGGCGCGCGCGTTCGAGATGTTGTCGGTGCTCCAGCGGCTGGCGCCCGCGAAGGTCCGCCCGACCGAGATGATGAGATCGTCGTACGTGTTGAAGAACGCCGTGGCGTCCAGCTGCACGGCGCCTCCGGCCAGCACCTGCGCGACGCCGATGTCCGCGCTGCGGCTGCGTTCGGGCTTCAGGCCGGAGTTGTCGGTGAAGGCAATCTCGAACGCATCCGGCGGCCTGATGCCCGTGCCCACGGCGCCGTGCACGCGTGTCCAGATCCGCGAGGTGGCCGGATCCCCGGCCAGCATCCAGCTGGCCGCGAGCTTCGGGTTCACCGAGGTGAGGGTCTCGGCCGGGAAGTCGGGCCGCGGCGTGAAGGCGGCCGGATCGCCCGGAAACGCATCTCGATGAATGCGCTCGCCGCGCACGCCGGCCGTGACGCTCAGCCGCGCGGACGCCTGCCAGCGCGCTTCGGCGAAGAGCCCCAGCACGCTGCGCTTCACGGGCACTGCCCCAGCGGCGCCCGCCGTGATGTACGTGCTGCCCCCTGCCTCGCCCAGCCACTCGACGCCGCCGGTCAGCCCGAGTGCCCTGGACGCGGCTACGTCGGTCTGCGTGCGCACGTGCGTGCGCCGCGATTCGCCCTCGGAAGGGAACGCGCTCTCGAACACCAGGTCGTAGTCTGCGGCGTCCACCTCGGTGCGCTGCCGGACGCGGCTCGACGCGCCGAACCACGGCTGGATCCAGCGCACGCCGCCGCCCAGGCGATTCGTCAGGTTGCGTGCCGTACGGTCCACGCCGAAGAAGCGCCCCGCTGGATCGGCGCCATACGGGCCGGGCGTGCCGCGGTCGGTCTCGACGTAGCGCAGCGTGCCCTGGAGGTCCGCACCGGTCCCCGGGTTTCGCCAGCCCAGGGTCAGCGCTCCCTGTGCCGTCCGTGCATCGTCGTTGGTCACCAACTCGCCGTTGGCCGCGAGGCCCGTGTAGCCACCTTCCTCGAAGTAGTCCCCGCCGGCCTGCCAGTGGAAGCCGCGGAACTCGCCAGTCGTCGAGGCCGCGGCGCGACGCATCCCGCGGCTGCCGCCCTCCAGGAGGCCCTGCCCCGATGGAGCGCCGCCGCTGCGCGTGATGACGTGCACGACGCCCCCGATGGCGTCTGCGCCATAGAGCGCGCTCTGCGGGCCGCGGACCATCTCGATGCGATCCACGTCGGCCAGCGGAAGCTGCGAGAGATCAATACCGCCGCCGAAGGCGTTGGCGCGAACGCCGTCCACCAGCACGAGGGTGTAATCCGATTCGCCGCCGCGTGTGAAGACCGACGCCACGGCCCCGGGGCCGCCGTTCTGCTGGACGACCAGGCCGGGCACGGAGCGAAGGGCCTGACTGGCGGTGAACTGCTGTCGCGCCCGCAGTTCCTCGCCGGTGATCACCGTCGTGCTGTCGGGGACGCGCGAGAGCGGCTGATCCACCTGCACGGCCGTGACGACGAGGCGCTCGTCGACGGCGGCCAGGCGGAGGGCCAGTTCGACCTCCACCGGGCTGCCGGGTCCGAGTGTCACGTCCCGGGCCGGGGCGTTGAGGCCCGGGGCCGAGGCCTGCACGGTGTAGCGGCCGGACGGCAGCGGCGTCACCTCGAAGGCGCCGGCGGCGTCTGAAGTCGTGGAGCGCGGCGATGCCGTCGGCCCCGCGACCACGATGGTGGCGCCGGCAACGGGACGCCCATCCGGATCGACGATGCGCCCGCGCAGCATCGCGTCCTGAGCCAGGGCCGGGGCGGCGATCGAGAGGAACAGCGAAAGGAAGAGCGGAACAGCCTGTGTGTACAGGCGGGATGGGCAGTGCATGGCGCCTCCCCGGCGTGACCCGCGCCGGTGCCCCCGCCGACATGGCGGATGGGCCGAAGGACGGATTCCGTGGCGGAAGGTCTCCTGACTTGCGGATCGTCACGCGCGCCCGGCGTCTTCCCATCGCGCGACGGCGACAGTGACGTGTGACGCCGGACTGGAGTCCCGGCGCTCCGTACGGCTTGTACGGAGGGCCGGGGCTTCAGCCTCGGCCGCCACAAGGATCGGACGCGCGCTCCCCGCTTACAGTGGCGGGACCGTGTGGGCCTTGCACCCAGCTTCCCTGACCGCCTGGAACGCGTCGGTTGTCAGGCGGATTGTAGCATGGCAGAATGGCGCCGGCCGGCCGCCCTGGCGCCGCCGGAGGCCAGCGCTAAAGGATGGCAGCGACTGAGGTTAGGGGCTCTGTAACGTTCGGGTGCCGTCGGGCTGGGTTTGGGGATAGAATACAGAGTTTGTGTTTGCCATCATGACGCCCCGCCAATCTGGGCCGACCACAAAGAGGAACGCATGAGCAAGAGTTCGACCGTGACCGTCCGCGAGACCCCCGTGCAGAAGGTGGCCTCGGCGACGGCTGGCGGCCTTGTGATTCACGGTGAGAATTTCGTCATCGACACGGACGACCGCATCGAGCTCGTGGACCTGACCGACAAGGTCATGACCTACGTCCGGCAGTTCAACATCAAGGAGGGCATGATCACCCTCTGGTCGATGCACACGACGTGCGCCGTCTTCATCAACGAGTTCCAGCGCGCCCTGCTCGTGGACATCAAGAAGTTCCTCGAAGAGATGGTGGCCCGCGACCGGTACTACATGCACAACGATCCGGACCACTCCGATTGCGACCGCATGAACGCCGACTCGCACCTGCGAGCGATGCTGCTGGGCCACTCGCTCACGCTGCAGATTTCCGGCGGCGAGGTGGTGCTGGGGCAGTGGCAGCGCATTCTCATGGCCGAGCTGGACGGCCCCCGCGCGCGCACGCTGCGTGCCCAGGTGTGGGGGATCAGCTGACGCCGGAGCCGGGAGCCGGGAACGGCGATCCGGGCACCGGGAGCCAGGCGCGCCCGACCGGGCTGCCTTGATGTTTCACCTTCCATGAAGAACGCGCGCCTGACGTCTGCGGGACTCGCCGCCATCGCCGACAAGGTCGAGGCGCGCGAGCGCCTCACGTTCGACGAGGGGCGTCAGCTGTTCCAGGCGCCGGACCTGCTGGCGCTGGGCTGGCTCGCCAACCGCGAGCGCGAGCGTCGCCACGGCGCCCGCACCTACTTCAACCACAACCTTCGCCTCGAGGCCACGAATGTCTGCACGGCCTCGTGCCTGTTCTGCTCGTTCGCGCGGCTCAAGCCGGGCGATGACGGCGCCTACACCAGCACCATCGACCAGGTGCTCGCCAAGCTCCGGGAGCGAGCTCACCAGCCGCTCACCGAGATCCACATCGTCAACGGGCTGCACCCCGACCTGCCGTTCAGCTACTACACCGACCTGCTGCGGGGACTGAAGCAGATCCGCCCCGACATCCACCTGAAGTGCTTCACCGCCGTGGAGATCGCGTTCTTCGCGGATCTCTACGGGAGGACCGACGAGCAGGTGCTGGTGGAGCTGCGGGAGGCGGGACTCGACTCGCTGCCCGGCGGGGGCGCCGAGATTTTCGCGCCGCGCGTGCGGCAGAAGATCTGCCACGACAAGTGCGACGGGGATCGCTACGTCGCGATTCACCGCACGGCCCACCGGCTCGGCATGCGCACGAACATGACGATGCTGTACGGGCATATCGAGACGATCGACGAGCGTGTCGATCACCTGCTGCGCATCCGCGCGCTGCAGGACGAGACGGGCGGGCTGCAGGCGTTCATCCCGCTGGCGTTCCACCCCGACAACAACCAGATGCGCAAGCTCCCGGCGCCGTCGGCGGCCGACACGCTGCGCGTGCTCGCCGTGGCGCGCCTGCTGCTCGACAACGTGGACCACATCAAGGCGTACTGGATCTCGTGCGGGGTAGAGGTGGCGCAGACGGCGCTGTGGTTCGGCGCCGACGACCTGGACGGCACTGTGCAGGAAGAGACCATCTACCACATGGCCGGTTCGTCCACGCCGACGGCGCTGTCCACCAGCGACATCGAGCGGCTCATCCTCGATGCGGGCCGCGAGCCCGTCGAGCGGGACACGCTCTACAACGTCGTCCGCGTGCCCCACCTGGCGCACGTCTGACGTGCTATAGTCGGTATCAGACCAAGCGCGCGGCCCACCCGAGCCATTCGCTTGGTCTTTTCGTGTCCGGAGATTGCGAAACTTTTCACAATCTCGCAAGCCGGGCACGACCGACGAGGCACAGCGACGATGAGCACGGCCACGTTCCTGCCAGTCCTGAACGAGGTGGAGAAGGCCAGCATCGGCGAGCGGCAGCCGCTCCCGGAGCAGTACCTCGGCCTGCCGGATGCGGAGATGGCGGCGCGCATCGCCGCGGCGCGCGCCACGCTCGGCGACCGCCTCGTCATCCTCGGCCACCACTACCAGCGCGACGAGGTCATCCGCTTCGCGGATTACACCGGCGACTCGTTCAAGCTCGCGCGCGAGATCGCCAAGCACCCGCAGGCCGAGTTCATCGTCTTCTGCGGCGTGCACTTCATGGCCGAGAGCGCCGACATCCTCAGCCTGCCGCACCAGAAGGTGATCCTGCCGGACCTGGCGGCTGGCTGCTCCATGGCCGACATGGCCGCGCCGGACCAGCTGGACGTCTGCTGGTCGGAGCTCGAGCAGCTGGGCATGGCCTCGCGCGTGGTGCCGGTGACGTACATCAACTCCGCGGCGTCGATCAAGTCGTTCGTCGGCGAGCGCGGCGGCACCGTGTGCACCTCGTCCAACGCGGCTGCGACGCTCGCGTGGGGCTGGAGGCAGAAGGAGAAGATTTTGTTCCTGCCGGACCAGCACCTGGGCCGCAACACCGCGTGGAAGATGGGCGTGGGGCTCGACGAGATGGTCGTGTGGGATCCGTTCGAGCCGTTCGGCGGCCTCACGCGCGAGCAGGCGGACAAGGCGAAGCTCATCCTGTGGAAGGGCCACTGCTCGGTGCACGTTCGTTTCACGGTGAAGCAGATCGAGGCCGTGCGGGCGCAGCATCCCGGCGTGCGCGTGATCGTGCACCCGGAAGTGCCGCACGACGTGCTCCGCGCGGCGGACGACTTCGGGTCCACCGAGTACATCCTGAAGACGGTGCGCGAGGCGCCGGCCGGCACGACCTGGGCCGTGGGCACCGAGGTGCACCTCGTCCATCGCCTGGCCGAAGAGATGGCGCCCGCCAAGACCGTGCTGTCACTGGACTCGATGGGCTGCCTCTGCTCGACGATGTTCCGCGTCTCGCCGAACCACCTGCTGTGGGTGCTCGAAGGGCTCGTGGCCGGCGACGTGCACAATCACATTGTCGTGCCGGATCGAGACAAGAAGTTTGCGCGGATCGCGCTCGACAGGATGCTTACAATTACCTAGAGGAGTTGATTGCACATGGCCCATACACTGCCAGCCCTGCCGTACGACTTCGCGGCGCTCGAGCCGCACATCGACGCGCAGACGATGCAGATACACCACGGGAAGCATCACCAGGCGTACGTCACCAACCTGAACGCCGCGCTCGACAAGCACCCGGAGCTGCACGACAAGAGCCTGGACGGCCTGCTGCGGGATCTCGCGGCCGTGCCCGAGTCCATCCGCACCGCGGTCCGCAACAACGGCGGCGGCCACTGGAACCATTCGATGTTCTGGAAGCTGATGGCCCCGAATGCGGGCGGCGCGCCGACGGGCGACGTGGCCAACGGCATCAACGCCGCGTTCGGCAGCTTCGACAAGTTCAAGGAGCAGTTCCAGGCCGCCGGCATGGGCCGCTTCGGCAGCGGCTGGGCGTGGCTCGTGGACAACGGCGGCAAGCTCGAGATCACGAGCACGCCGAACCAGGACAACCCGCTGATGGACGGCAAGAAGGCCATCTTCGGCGTGGACGTCTGGGAGCACGCCTACTACCTGAAGTACCAGAACCGTCGCGCCGATTACCTGACGGCGTTCTGGAACGTGGTGAACTGGGGAGAGGTGAATCGGCTCCTGAAGGGGTAGAGCGGATCGCGTCGGCAAGCGGAGCGCCGGGGCTTCAGCCCCGGCGTTCGTGTTTCTGCCGGTCGTTCCTGGTGATGCGTCCCTCCCTGCGCCCATAGCCGCCCGCGATGGCGACGGCGAGCATCACGAGCAGTCCCCACGAATAGAAGTTCCAGAGCCCCGCGTCCAGCGCGGAGATGCGGGGCATCCCCGCGGCTTCGCCCGAAGCCGTGGCCCCCGACATCAGGATCGTCGGCAGGAAGTACGGCAGCAGGAAGGGCCAGGTGCAGACTGCGAGGTCCAGCAGGTTCGCACGGCGGTACGGCGCGAGCCCGGCCGTCTCGCCTGCGCGGCGCACGTAGTCGCCCACCGTCAGGACGGCCACCACGCTGTGCGTGGTCACCAGCACCGCGCCCATCACCGTGGCCACGATGCGCGCCTCCGCGAGGCGCGGAGCGGACGTGCGTTCAGGCGCGGCACCCACGAGTCGCGAGAGCGTCCCGCTGGCCTCCAGCCCCGCAACCAGTCCCACGAGCAGCAGGGTGAAGACCGTCACACCCACACCCCGCTCGAGGCCGTCGATGATCAGGCTCTCCGCACGGTAGCTGCCCGGCTCCACGCGCAGCAGATCGCCCGGTTCCAGCAGGCCCAGTGGGAGAGCGATGGCGATGGCGGACACGATGCCGGCCATGAGCGCCTCGACGAGATGCCGCCGCGCCAGCAGCATTCCGACGATGAGGACGGGCACCAGCGCCATGGGCCAGCCATCCGCGCGAGTTTCAACCGCGGCCGCCGCGGCCGGAGTCTCCGGCAGTCCGGCCAGCGCGAAGTACGCCACGGCCGCCGCGGCTCCTGCGGGGAGGACGTATTTCAGCCGTGCCCGCACGGTTCCGCCGATGTCGGCGCCCTGCGTGCCGGACGTCGCGATCGTCGTATCCGAAATGGGCGAGATGCTGTCGCCGAACGTCGCGCCGGCGAGGATGGCGCCAGCCAGCACCCGTGGATCGACGCCGGCTCCGGCGCCACCGGGATAGAGCAGCGGCCCGCACACGAGGATCGTCCCGAAGCTCGTGCCCGTGCCGGTCGCCACGCTCGCCGAGACGACGAAGGCCGCGGCCGCGTAGGCGCCGCCCGACGCCCCGAGCGAGCCCGCGGCCCAGACCAGCGCCTGCACGAACCCGGCGGCGCTCATCAGCGTGCTGAGCACGCCGGCGAGCAGCCACGCCATCACCATCAGCAGCACCATCGGCTGCGCCATCCCGATCAAGAGCGTTTCGGAGTACCGCCGGCGGTCCCTGGCCAGGGCCAGGCCGACGGCCATGGCCGCGAGGAGCACGGGCCAGAACCCGCGCTCGTCCGGCGCGCCCGTGAGCGCCAGCCATCCGACGCCGACGAGGAACAGCAGGAACGGCGCGAGCGCGCCGGCGGCGCCGCCGCGCATGGAGAGGGGAAGCGAGGGCATCGATGGGCGGCTATAGACTACTGCTGATGGAGGACGAGTTTCAGTTGTACGACCTGCGCGTCGAGGTGGTGGCCACGGATCGCCCGATGGTGTGCAGCCACCGCGCGGGCGACTGGTTCGAGGTGCTGGGGGAGAACCTGCGCTTCCCCGACGGCCAGGGGTTCTCGATGTACGCGCTCGCCGCGCTGTTGCCGCTCCTGCCCGCCAAGCAGCGGATGACCGACGCGAACGACTGGATGACCACCGATACCGACATCGCATGTCCGGATCCGAACTGCGGCGCGCGCTTCCGCATCACGCGCACCGGCGTGCGCACCTTCCGCCACGGCGAGGTCACGGCCGTGCCGCTGCCCCCGAGGCCCTCGACCGCACGATGAGCGTTCCGCGCGCCAGCCTGGCCCCCGGCTACACCATCTCGTGCATCCTGAAGGGCGGATGGCAGCTGGCGGGCGGCCATGGGCCCGTCGAGATGGACGCTGCCGTCGCCGACATGCGTGCGTTCGTCGAGGCAGGCATCACCACGTTCGACTGCGCCGACATCTACACGGGCGTCGAGGCGCTCATCGGCGAGTTCCTCCGGCGGCTTCGCGCCGACGCTGGTGGCGCCGCGGCGCGCCGCGTGCAGGTCCACACGAAATGCGTCCCCGACCTGGACCAGCTGCCGACGCTGTCCCGGCACGACATCGAGGCGATCGTGGATCGATCGCTCGCGCGCCTCGGCGTGGACGCGCTGAACCTCGTGCAGCTCCACTGGTGGGACTACCGCGTCCCGGGCTGGGTGGAGGCGGCTGGTTGGCTGGACGATCTGCGGAAGGCGGGCAAGATCCGCCTCCTGGGACTCACGAACTTCAACGTCGATCGGGTGCGCGAGATCGCTGGCGCCGGCGTGCCCGTCGTCTCGCACCAGGTGCAGTACTCGGTGCTGGACCGGCGTCCCGCGCACGGGATGACGACGACGTGCGGGGCGCACGGCATCGGGCTGCTCGCGTACGGAGCGCTGGCAGGCGGGTTCCTGTCGGAACGCTGGCTGGGACAGCCGGCGCCGCCCGAACCGCTGGAGAACCGCTCCCTCGTCAAGTACCGGCTCATCATCGAGGAGTACGGCGGCTGGACGGCCTATCAGGAACTGTTGCGCGCGCTCGACGCGGTCGCAAGGAAGCACGGGGCGACCATCGGCGCCGTCGGCATCCGCTGGGTGCTCGACCAACCCGGCGTCGCCGGCGTCATCGTCGGGGCGAGGCATGCGCGGCACCTGCCGGAAACGCTGTCGGCGGCATCGGTGACGCTGGACGAAGAGGACCGCGCACGCATTGCGCGCGCGCAGGAGATGGCCACGGGGCCCGCGGGCGATGTGTACGATCTCGAGCGCACCCCCGGCGGCCGGCACGCGGTGATCATGCGCTACAACCTGCACAAGACGGGATGATGCGCCGACTGCTGCCCGTCGTGTGCTGGATGGCCGTGACCCTCGTGCCGCCCGTGCACGGGCAGGAGACGGTTCCGGCAGCTGGAGTGGTCCAGGCAACGGGTCCGGCGCCGGCGGTCGATCCCGAGATATCGGCCGCCGTCTCGAACGTGACGCGTGTGGAGTCGTGGCGCTTCTTCGAGCCGCCAGGCGACGCGGTCGACCCGAACTACACTTTCTTCGGCAACCGCTTCGACACCTACCTGCGCGTGCGCGGGTCGCGCTTCGACCTGAGCGGCGGATTCTCGTACGTCCGCGTCGAGCACCTGCCGACCGATGCCATCGGTCCCGGCGGACTCGGCACCGGGCCTTTCTATTACGTCGCCTCCGGCATCCCGTACAGCTACCAGGCGTCCGTGAAGGAGTTCACGGCGTCGGTGCACACGCGCGACCGGCGATTCGGCATGACGATTGGCCGCATGCCGTACATGTCCGGCGGGGAAGGGGAGCCATTCAACGTGCGGCCCGCCACCACGCGGGTCGCCGAGATCAGGCGCCTCCGGCTGGACGGGCGGCTCATCGGGACGTTCGACTGGTCGTACTACCAGCGGCGCTTCGACGGCGTGCGGATCGACCTCGCGCGCGGCCGTGACTACGCGGGCGCCGGAGCGTTTCTCGTGTCGCAGGGCGGCTTCGAGGAGTCCACGAACCTCACGATCCCGAAGCTGCAGGTGGGCACCGCGTTCGCCGGGCGGCGGCACGGCTCGACGGCCGAGACGCAGGCGTTCGCGGTCGTCTACCGCGATCGCCGCGAGATCGACATCAGGCCCGACAATGCCAACGTTCCGGTGGACGCAGCTGATGTCACCGTGTGGTCAGCGGGTGCGTCGCACCTCGGCACGCGTGTGCTCGCACGGGGCGACGCCGACTGGCTGGCCTGGGGCGCGCTGCAGGGAGGGGACTGGTACGGGCAAACGCACAACGCGTTCGGCCTGGCGGGCGAAGCGGGCTATCGCTGGCGCGATCGACCTGGCCGGCCGTGGATTCGCGCGGGCGTGTCGTAT
>JBFWQE010000120.1:0-4395 GCA_050249615.1 Vicinamibacterales bacterium | reverse complement strand
GACTTGGGGCGCTTCAGCGGCGGTCCAACGACTCGCGAAGCCGCAGAATCGCCCCAGCAGTACGGTTCCCAAGGGTCTCTATCGCACTGGAGCCGTCAGTATCAAGAAAGCCCAGGCGCTGTGAAAGGTTGACGAGGTCGAGCAGCTCGCGGCAGGAGCCGAACGCGATCTCCAGGAATCGGAGATAGTCGCGTTCGCCGTTGCGGGCACAGCCCTCGACGATGTTTGCAGGGACGGAGACGGCGGCGCGACGGATCTGGGCCTGGAGCCCGAATCGTTCCGCGGCGGGGAACCCCTTCGTGAACCGGTACACGCAGAGCGTCAGTTCATCGGCCAGGTCGAATGCGGTGAGCTTGCGATGGTCGCGTGCCATGACAGCTGACAGATGCAGCCGCAATGCCACCCTCGCAAGTTCGTGATTCAGGGGAGATCACACGCGATACGTCGGTACGGCTATTGCGTGAACCGCAATAATTGCGACGACGCGCCTTCGGGCTGATAGCGGAAACTGCGTACGCCCGGATCGGCGCCAGACGCCCCACGCCTCCGGCCCCAAGCCCCAAGCCCCAAGCCCCAAGCCCCTAAAACAGGGTCACCCCCACCTCCGCCCCCGCCTCGACGACGGTGACCTCGGCCGGGATCTCGATGTAGCCATCCGCCCGCGACATCGACGTGATGTCGCCCGAGGCCTTGAACGCGGGCACGGCCTGGCCGTCCACGACGCGGACCGTGTAGAACTGATGACGCCCCGCGACGGAGTTCACCCTCGCGGCGAGGGGCATCCGCATCGTCCGCGGGAGCGTTGGGGGCAGCCGCGCCATGCGGCGAAGCGCGGGTACGAGCAGGATGTACGCGTTCGAGAGGCACGACGTCGGGTAGCCCGGCATGCCGAAGACAGGCGTGCCCTCGACATGTCCGAAGAGCGTCGGCTTGCCTGGCTTCACCGCGATGCCGTGGAAGAGGACCGTGCCGCGGCGCGTGATGACGTCGAGGATGAGATCGCGCTCGCCCACGGAGCTGCCGCCTGAGAAGACAACGAGATCGTGGCGGAGGCACTCGTCCAGGGCGTGGTCCAGCGCGTCCAGCGTGTCGCGCGCGGTGGAGACGGGCACCGCCGCGCCGCCGTGCTCGTTCACCACCGAGGAGAGCGTGTAGCGGTTGATGTCGTAGATCCGTCCTGGCGCGAGCGGCCGGCCCTGCTCCGCGATCTCGTTGCCGGTGGAGAGGATCGCGACGCTCGGTCGCGCCCACACCTCCACGTCCGCCAGGCCCAGCGCGGCCAGCGCGCCGACGCGGCTGGCGTTCAGCACCTCGCCGGCCTGGAGCACGGTTTGTCCCGTCGAGATGTCCGCACCCCGTGGCCCGACGTTCTGTCCGGCGCGGACGGGCGTGTGGACGGCCACGCGATCGCCATCGAGCGACGTCTCCTCGACCATCACCACCGCGTCGGCGCCCACCGGCATCGGCGCGCCGGTGGCGATCTCCACGCAGGTGCCGTGGGTGACGGCCACGGTGGGGACGTCGCCCGTGTAGACGCGGCCCGCCAGCATCAGGCTGCGAGGCGTGGTGCGGCTGGCGCCCTCCGTGTCCTCGGCCTTCACGGCGTAGCCGTCCATGCTGGCGCGGTGGAAGGGCGGCACGTCGAACGTCGCCACGACGTCGGCGGCGACCACGCGCCCCGAGGCGGCTGACAGCGGCACGCGCTCGCGGCGTTCGATGACGGGCATGCCCTCCGCGATGATCGCGTGGGCCTCGGTGATCGAAATCGTGCTGGTGAACGGCCTCATCGTCATCGGCGTGTCTCGGCGACCAGGTGTCCAAGTTCGGGCACGAGCAGGCGCGTCATGGCGAGGCGTACGGCGTTCTCGGAGCCGGGGAGCGCGACGACCACCTTGCCGCGGCAGGTGCCGGCGCAGGCCCGGCTCAGCATCGCGGCGGGGCCAATCTCCTGGAAGCTGAGCATGCGGAACAGCTCGCCGAAGCCGGGCAGTTTCTTCTCGAGCAGGCCATCGATGGCCTCGAAGGTGCTGTCCCGACGGGTGATGCCGGTGCCACCGGTCGTGACGATCACGTCCACGTGCTCCATCGCCGCCTGGAGCTTCACGAGTGCCGCCACCTCCTCGGGCTCGTCCCGGACGATGCGCCTGGCAATGACGGTGTGGCCGGCGGCGGTCAGGAGATCGACGATGGCCTTGCCGCCGGTATCGGTTTCCTCCGTGCGCGTGTCGCTCACGGTGACGACGTAGCAGCGGATGCTCGCTGGCGCCTTGGCGCGGTGTTCTGCGAAAGACATCGTCTGTAGATTATGGCGCGAGAGCGGGTGCGCTACGATAGCGCCGTGCGCGCTCCCTGGACAATCGCCCTGCTGTCCGCCTGTCTGCTCGCCCTCCCCTCGGCGCAGGCGCCGCTGGATCGCGAGGCGCAGCGGTGGGTGGCGCAGACGATCGCGAAGCTCACGTGGGACCAGAAAGTCGGTCAGCTGATCGCGCCGGCCTTCAACTCCACCTATCTCCCGACCGACAGCGACGAGTTCGACAGGCTCGTGCGCGCGGTGCAGGAGAGCCACGCGGGCGCCGTCATCGCCTTCGGCGGCGTCGAGCCCGCGCCGCGGGTGCTGCTGAACCCGTCCTACGGCACGGTGATTCTGGGCCAACCCCTGGCGCTCGCGGCCACGCTCAACCGACTGCAGGCGGTCGCGCCGGTGCCGTTGCTCGCCTCGGCGGACTTCGAGTTCGGCGCCGGCATGCGCATCGGGGGCGCCACGCGGTTTCCGCGCGCCATGGCGGTGGGCGCCGCCGGTGACGAGAAGCTGGCGTTCGAGGCCGGGCGGCTCACCGCGATCGAGGGCCGCGCGATGGGGGTGCACGTGAACTTCGCGCCCGTGGCCGACGTGAACAACAACGCGCGCAACCCGGTGATCAACACGCGCTCGTTTGGCGAGGATCCCGCGAAGGTGGGCGCGCTGGTCGCAGCCTACGTGCGCGGGCTGCAGCAGGGCGGCATGCTGGCCACGCTGAAGCACTTCCCCGGGCACGGCGACACGGAGGTGGACTCGCACCTCGGCCTGCCCATCATCATGCACCCGCGCGAGCGGCTGAACGCCACGGAGCTGCCGCCGTTCCGCGCGGGGATGGCGGCCGGCGCGGCTGCGGCGATGGTGGCGCACATCGAGCTGCCGGAGCTGGATCCCGAGAAGGGCCCCGCCACGTTCAGCCGTCCCGTCATCACGAATCTCCTGCGCCGCGAACTCGCGTTCCCCGGCCTCATCGTCACCGACTCGATGAAGATGGACGCCATCACGCGCATGATGCCGCCAGGCGAGGCGGCGGTGAAGGCGGTGGCGGCGGGCGCGGACCTGGTGCTGGACACACCGGACCCGGCCGGGGCGTTTCGCGCGCTGAAGGCCGCGGTCGAGGGCGGGCAAATCGAGCGCGCGCAGGTGGAGGCGTCGGTGAGGCGCATCCTGGAGGCGAAGGCCCGCCTGGGACTCCATCGCACGCGCACCGTCTCGATGGAATCGGTGCCGACCATTGTCGGCAGTCGTCAGCACCAGGCGGTGGCACGCGCGATTGCCGAGAAGGCGGTGACCCTGATCAAGGACGAAGCGAACCGCGTGCCCCTGCGCCTGCCGCCGGGGGCCAGCATCCTGTACCTGTCGGTGCTGGACTACCCGTCGGGCTGGCGCATCGCGGCACCGAGCCGGACCATCATCCCGGAGCTGAAGAAGCGCTGGGCCGCGACGGAGGCTGTCGAGGTCTCGGACCGCTCGACGCAGAACGAGCTGGACCTCGTGCGCGCGATGGCCGGGCGCTTCGACGCGGTGGTGGCGGGCGTCTTCGTACGCGCGGCCTCGGGCAGCGGCCGCCAGGACCTCGGCCCCGGCGTCGAGCGCCTGCTGCAGGATCTCGCGCGTGCCACGAAGCAGCGCTCGCAGCCAATGGCGGCGGTGTTCTTCGGCAACCCCTACGTCGCGGCCACCGTGCCGGACGTGCCGGCCATGCTGCTCACCTACGACTTCTCGGACCTGGCGGAAGAGAGCGCCGTGCGCGCGCTGGCTGGCGAGGCGCCGATCACGGGGACGCTACCCATCTCGCTGCCGGGGCTGTTCCCGGCGGGGCATGGTTTGACGCGCTGAGTGCGACCCGACCGGGCGCGCGATGGCCCCGGCGAGGACGGAGCGCCACCAGCACCCGGCTTCCAGGCCGGCATCCAGCACCTCCGGATCGGTATTCGCGACCCGCTCGGCATCAAAGCCTCGCGGCCGTCCTGCCTGCGGTGCTGGCTGCGTGAACCGTGGACGGCCTGTCCGCAGGGTGCCGGTGTCGCTCCGTCCTCGCCGGGGCGGGCGATTCGTCTAGTGGCTGTGCACCGTGCGGGTCGGTGTGGCGGGCCGGT
>JBFWQE010000119.1:0-17111 GCA_050249615.1 Vicinamibacterales bacterium | reverse complement strand
GGGCGGCGGCGCGCGCGGGGGCGTCGCTGATGTATGGGAGCGCACTCCTTCACGTCCGGATCGCTGGGTGACGAAGGCACGAAGGAGCACGAAGATCACGAGACCCGGGCCTGCCCGCGATCCCGTGCCCGAAGCCCGGGGGCAGGGACCGAGGAACCGGTCTGCTCGTCCTCTTCGTGCTCCTTCGTGCCTACGTCCACTCGAGCATGTGCTCGGCTTCAGCTATGGCAGCGCGAGAGCAACGAACTCCGGCTCGCTGTTCCGGTCGCCGACGGCTACGACGATGTACTGCTTGCCGCGGCTCATGTAGGTCATGGGCGCGGCAGTCGTGCCTGATGGCAGTTCCATCTCCCACACCACGGCGCCGGTGGCCTTGTCGTAGGCGCGCAGCTTCTTTCCCCACGCCCAGGGATAGGGCCACGCTCCCGTGATGGCATCACTCCCCTCACCCAGGAACAAGAGCGTCTTCGTCAGCAAGGGGGCGGGGCGGTTCGGGATGCCGAGTGGTCCCAGGTTCAGGTCTTTGAGGAGCGGGTGGCTCCGCGGGCCGTCACCATTTGGCTTCATCCACGCCAGCTCGCCAGTGTTGAGGTTGAAAGCCGTCACACGGCCGTAGGGCGGCTTCACCAGCGGCAAGCCATCGATGGTCGGCGGGTTGCGTCCCTTCGACTTCGCCACGAAACGCATCGTGGCGTCCTTCTCGACGCCCGCGGCCTCGATCAGGTCGTACATGCCCGGCATCGTGTGCGACACGGCGTAGTACATCCCGGTCTCGGGATCGAATGCACCGGTATGCCAGTTGCCGGCGCCCCAGTTCCCGGGGACGAAGTAGGTACCCTTCTTCGCCTCCGTCAGGAGCGACGGCGGGGTGTACATCGGGCCGACGACGTAATCCTTCAGGATGTCACGCGCCTGTTGCCTGAGGGCGGGCGTGAAGTCGATCAGGTCATCGTCGGTGATCCCCTGCCGGTCGAACGCAGGCGGCTTCGTCGGGAACGGCTGTGTCGGGGAGCTGTGCTCGCCTGGCACGGTCGACTGCGGCACCGGACGCTCCTCGATCGGCCAGACCGGGCGTCCCGTCACGCGGTCGAGCACGAACAGGAATCCGTTCTTGTTCGCGGCCATCACGGCCTTGATGCGCCTCCCGTCCACCGTGAGGTCACCCAGCGTGGCGGGGCTGATGTTGTCGTACTCCCAGAGGTCGTGATGCACCATCTGGAAGTGCCACACGCGCCTGCCGGTCTTCGCGTCGAGCGCAACGAGGCTGGCGGAGAAGAGGTTGTCGCCCTTCCGGTGCCCGCCGTAATAGGCGGCAGTTGACACGGACAGCGGAACGTAGACGTATCCGAGGTCCTCGTCGGCGCTCAGGGCAGCCCAGGCGCCGAGGTCACCTGCGTCGGGCAGGAACGACGGATCCCAGGTATCAGCGCCGAACTCGCCGGGCCGGGGGATGACATGGAAGGTCCAGAGCAGCTGGCCGGTCCTGATGTCATAGCCGCGAATGTCCTCCGGGGCGGCTTCCTTCTTGATCGACGCACTGTCGCCCCCACCGCCTCCATTGCCAGCCAGGACGACGACATCGCCGACGATCAGCGGACCGGAGGTGAGGCGGTACGGCCCCGCGCGGGGCGAGTCGCGCTCAAGCTTCACGCGTCCGGCCTCTCCGAACGCGCGATACGCAGCACCGGTCTCCTTGCTGAGGGCGTAGAGATACTCCCCGCGGACGGCAACGAGACGGCCGTCGCCCGAGGTCCACATGTCGATCCCGCGTGCGGCCTGCCCCTGCGCCTCGGACGGATCTGGAAGGGCCTGCGTCCAACGGCGCACGCCGGTCTCCGGATTGAGGGCCATCGTCAGCCCCATGGCATCCTGCGTGTACAGGATGCCGTCGACCATCAGGGGCGTGGATCGCAGGTAGGAGTTGATCCGCAGCTCCGGGTTGGCCTTTCGAAGGGCGGGGTCCACGGCCGGGGCACGCCATGCGATACGGAGGTTCTTGGCGTTGTCGCGCCCGATCTGATCGAGCGGGGAGTATCGCGTGAAGGCCTTGTCACCACCGTAGTTCGGCCATCCCACGAAGCCGCCCTGGCCCTCGACGAGGCCGGCGCACAGGCAGACCACCACGACACCCAGCCCGAAGGCCCATCCTCGACGCCATGCCACCATCAGCGAGACCTCCTGTCGCCCTTCGCCCTGAAACGTCGGCGACCTCTAGAACGTCGGCGGGGTGTTGACCCAGAGCAGGATGGCATCCTTCTTCAAAGGGTTGAACCACCGGTGCCCCTGCCGGCTCTCGAACCAGAATCCGTCCCCTTCACGCAATGTGTGGCACTCGAGTTCGTCGAGCCACAATTCGAGCGTGCCGGACAGCATGTAGATGAACTCCTCGCCCTCGTGCGAGTACGCGCCATCGCTCCCGGCTCCAGGGGGCACTCGGAAGAGCATGCTCTGCAGCTGGCGGCCCCCGACTGACAGCAGTTCCATCCGAATGCCCGATGCCGTCTCGATGACCCGCCGTTCCCGCGGCCGCACGAGCCGCTTGGGACGCCTCGGCATCTCGTAGAGATCCAGCACTGTCGTGCCGTATGTCGCCGTCAGGCGCTGCAGCGTCGCCACCGAGGGGTTGGCCCGCGAGAGTTCGATCGCACTGAGGAATCCCGCGGAAATCTTCGCCCGCCGCGCGGCTTCCGTGAGTCCGAGCCCCTGCCTCTTTCGCATCTCGCGCAGCTTGCGCCCGACATCGGTCGGACGCCCGCCATCGGGACGTCGAGACGCCACGTCCTGCGACTTGCCCAGGACCTCCTTGATGCCCGGCAGATTGAGCCGCTTGACGTCACGCAAGTACTTGATGCGCTTGAGCACCTCGAGCAGCTCGCGGCTGTAGAGGCGGTAGTGGCCGTTGCTCCGGACCGGCGTCACGATGCCGACGTTCTCCCACAGGCGAAGCGTCGACGGGCTCACCCCGAGGATCTTCGCTGTCTGGCCAACGGTCAGCAGCCCGACCCGGTCGGCACCGCTCACTGCACTCTTCCTCACGGGAAACCTCCCTTGGCTGTCAGCTCACACACCTCGCCCTCCGAAGATTCCACCGCTGGCATGCTCATGGGGACCAACGGAAGACGAGGCATGGGAACGATATCAAGGAAGGCGTCGAGGGCAAATGCCGGCGGGCCGCCCCTTCGGCGTCAGTCGCAGCGCACCACCTTGCCGCGCGGATGGCCGCTGTACGACACGATGCGCCAGCCGTCCTTCGACTTGCCGAGGATGTAGGTCACACCCCCGACGGACATGACGCTGCCGTCCGTCTTGTAGCGGGTGTTGTATCCGCTCGCGATGGCAGCGTTGGCGTTCAGAACACAGACGTTCTCCGTGGTGAACACCGAGCGGGACCACCCGCTCGCCACGAGCTGCTTCATCGAAGCCTGGAAGCGGGCCTGGGCCTGCTCCCTGGTGAGGTCCGCCTGCGGCCCGCTGCCACCGATGACCAGCCACGGAATGTTGAAGACCTCGCTGGCCAGCACGTCCGGCTTCTGTTCCGAGAACAGCCGGTAGTACTTGTCGATGTGCGCGGTCGCCTCCTTCTTGACCGCTTCCACCTCCGCCGGCGACATCTGCTGCTGCGCGACAAGCGTCACCGACAGGGCGCCTGCGGCCACGACCACCGCTGCTGCGATGCGGACGTACTGCTTCATCACCACCTCCAGAACGAAGTCAACCTCGAGGTTCACGCCAGCGTCGGCATGACGAGGCCGCTCGACGCGCGATCCACGTGCGGCCACCGGCTGGTCACGGCCTTGGTTCGCGTGTAGAAGTACACCCCCTCCATGCCGTGGACGTGCAGATCGCCGAACAGCGATTGCTTCCAGCCTCCGAAGGAGAAGAAGGCCATCGGCACCGGGATTGGCACGTTGATCCCCACCATGCCGACCTCGACGTGCTCCTCGAAGCGGCGCGCGGAGGCACCCGAGCCCGTGAAGATCGCGCAGCCGTTGCCGTAGACGTTCCGGTTCAGCAGGCCGATCCCCTCGTCCAGCGACGCCACGCGCACGACCGAGAGCACCGGCCCGAAGATCTCGTCGCGGTAGATGGTCATGTCCTCGGTGACGTGGTCGAAGATCGTCGGGCCCAGGAAGAACCCGGAGTCGTGACCGGCAACGACAAGGCCCCGGCCATCGACGACCAGCGTTGCCCCCGACGTGACACCGGCGTCCACGTACCCGCGCACGCGGTCGCGGTGCGCGCGCGACACGAGCGGGCCCATCTCCGACGTCTCGACCGTGCCGGGGCCCACCTTCAGGGCTCGCGCCTTCGCGGCCAGGCGCGCTACGAGCGAGTCGGCCACCTCGCCGACCGCTACCGCCACCGAAATGGCCATGCAGCGCTCGCCCGCGGACCCGAAGGCGGCCCCCGTCAGGGCATCGGCGGTGAACTCCAGGTCGGCGTCCGGCATGACAACGGCGTGGTTCTTGGCGCCGCCCAGGGCCTGCACCCGCTTGCCGGCCGCGGCCGCCGTCGTGTACACGTGGCGGGCAACCGGCGTCGATCCGACGAACGACACGGCGCGCACCAGTGGGTGCACCAGGAGCGCGTCCACGGCCTCCTTGTCGCCGTGCAGCACGTTGAACACGCCGTCGGGGAGGCCGGCTTCGCGCAGCAGCTCCGCCATGCGCAGGCTGGCGGAGGGCACCTTCTCAGACGGCTTCAGGACGAACGTGTTCCCGCAGGCCAGCGCCACCGGGAACATCCACAGCGGCACCATGGCCGGGAAGTTGAACGGCGTGATGCCGACACAGACGCCAAGCGGTTGGAGGCGCGAGTAGGCGTCCACGTCACGTCCGACGCCGCCCGAATGTTCGCCCTTGAGCAGGTGGGGCGCCCCAGAGGCGAACTCCACGACCTCGATGCCGCGCTGCACGGAACCCTTCGCGTCGGCGAGAACCTTGCCGTGCTCCTCGCTCACGAGCGTGGCCAGCTCCAGCTGGTGGCGCTCGAGCAGTTCCCGGAACCGGGTCAGGATACGCGCTCGCCGCAAGGGCGTGGTCGCCTGCCACTCGGGGAAGGCCGCGTGGGCCGCCTTGACCGCCCGATCGACGTCCTCCGCGCCGGCCAGCGCGACCGATCGGATGACCGCGCCGGTTGCCGGGTTCGTCACGTCGAGCCGCCGTGGCCCGAGCGGTTCGGCGCTCCTTCCGTTGATCCAGTGAGAGATCGCTGCCACTGCCGTCGTTGACATGTTCCTTCTCCGCTAGTTGCCCGACGTCGTCGTCCCCTTCGTGAGGAAGGGATACGCGCGGCGCTCCAGGACCTCACCGATGGCACGATTGGCCTCCAGGAACGCGGCGTCCGTGTGCGGGCTGGCCGCCGCGTCCGAGTTGGCGATGGTGATGAGGCCGAACGGTTGCCGGGCCTTCACGCACGGCCGATCGTTGGTCGAGGTGAACACCCACTCCATGGGATCGGTGAGGCTGTTGTAGGTGTACGCATAGCCGTGCGGCCACCGGTTGACGGTGATCGCCGCGATGTCACGAGCCGGGTCGAAGCCGCCCGGACCGAGGACCCTCCCGAGCTGATCGCGGATGCTCCGCTCGAACGTCTCGAACGAGGCTGCCAGCAGATCGGCGCGCCCGATGCGGTGCTGCTCCTTGCGCGGCTTCCCCGGCGCGCAGGGGTGCCGGGCCAGGCTGAGCACCACGGGCTCCTTCGGCGTCCGCGGGTGGTGCAGGTCACCGAGGTCCACTGCCTCCGACAGCCCCACGCTGTCGTGATACATCGTCGGCGTCGAGATGTTGCTCACGCCCAGCTTCTCGAACGCCGTCCACTGCCGAACGGCCACGCTTGTGTAGACCAGCGGTCCCTTGACGCCGTACGCCAGTGCCTCCTTCTGTGCGGCCGGGATGTCCGGCACGAGGTACGGGATGAACATGTTCCAGCAGGCCATGACGCAGGCCTTGCCGCGCACGTCGAACAGCCGCCCGCCCCGGTTGTAGCTGACGATCACCTCGCGGGCGGACTCGGGACTCCCGTCGTGGCGCACGCTCACGACGGTGCTGTTCAGCCTGATACGGGCCGTCTGGTTCGGCCGGTCGAGGAAGGCGTAGTTGACGCGAGCGGTGGCCACGTCCTCCTGAGAGCCGCCCGGGACGGCGTCGGGAATCAGCCAGCGCACGAGCAGCCGCGTCACGGTGGCGTTGCCGTCGGGGAAGTGGATGCTGCCACCGCCACCTGCTGCCTTCTGCCTCCCATGGTGGCCGCCCGGCAGGTCCGCGAGCACGCCGTCCGGCGTCGGATCGAGCTTGAGGCCTGCGAACCCGGGCACGCCCATCTCCCACCCGAACAGCGCGGGCACGGCGTCGGCGCCCACGCAGAAGTTCCCGCGGCCGGTCGTGATGAAGAACCAGAGGCAGTCCTTGTGGACCTTGGCCACGTTGAGCAGGTAGTGCTCGAGGCTCATCCTCGCGAGCTGCTCCTTCTTCTCGCCCGAGGTCAGGCCCGGCATGTAATCCGGCTGGTTCGGGTCCTGCAGCCGCAGCATGTCCTCCCGCGCCTGTGCCGCAATGGGCATCTGGTCGAGGTACTCCTTCGGGTAGCCGCCGCGGCCGCGGCCGCCGCCCTGGCCTGGCGGGCGGACCACCAGCCGATCCACGCCCCAGGTCTCCTTGTCGAAGAAGTGGCCGCTGCGCAGCCCGAGCGACGAGTAGAGGCTCCTGTTCGACTCGTTGGCCTTGATGTACCGATCGAGATCGACGCCAACCGACTCGAGCAGCTGGCGGGAGGGCAGGTTGTAGCGGAGCGGCGACTCGATGTTCAGCGTCCCGCCGTTCAACGCGAGAAGCTTCCCGTCGACGACGAACTCGTTGCGTTTCGCGTGTCCACCGAAGTCGTCGTGGTTGTCGAGCACGAGCACGCGGGCCGATCGGCCGACGTTCTTGACGTAGTAATGTGCGGCGGCCAGGCCGCTCAGGCCGCCGCCGACGACCACGAGGTCGTAGGTTTCGTTCGTGTGCGAGACCCCGGAGAGGTCGACGCCGCGGCGGTCTCGCAGCTGGTGCCCCACCTCGAACGATCCGGCGTGGCTGCCGCGCATGCCCGTCAGGCGGGGTGGATAGTAGTCGGGGGAGGACTGCTCCAGCGCCGCCTGCTGCGCATCCAGGTCCAGTGCCCAGCTCCATTTCGGGAGGAGGCTGGCCCCGGCCGCCACCGCAACGCCGTTGACGAAGTCCCGCCGCCCGATGGTCCGGTCCATGCCGAGATCGCGATCCTTGCCGTTCATGTCTCTCCTCACGGGTGCGCTGGCACCAGGAACTAGGTTGTCTCCGAAGGGCTGAGCGCCGGCGCCACTCGCGCCGCGCCGCGGCGGATCATCAGGTACACCGGCACGCCAAGCAACACGATGACGAACCCGGGCCACGTCGTCGATGCCCGGTAGATGGCCAGCACGACCAGGATGCCGGTCGCGGCCACGATGTAGAGAGCGGGCACCACGGGATAACCAAACGCCAGGTACGGGCGAGGCGCCCCGGGACGGGTCCACCGCAGGCGGAACACGCCGGCGATGGTCAGGATGTAGAAGAACAGCGCGGCGGACACCACGTAGTCCAGCAGGCTCCCGTACAGGTTCCCGTACGCGCCCGTCGCCGCATCGTAGGTGCGGGGCAGCACCAGGAAGGCCGTCCACAGCCCCTGCAGGGCCAGGCCCCACGCCGGCACGTGCCGCTCGTTCAGCACACCGGCGGACTTGAAGAACAAGCCGTCGCGAGCCATGGCGTAGTAGGCGCGCGCCCCCGCCAGGAGCATGCCGTTGGCGCATCCAAAGGTCGAGATCATGATGCCGACGGCGAGCAGGGCGCCCCCGATGCCCGGCAACGCGACCTCGAGCGATGCGGCAGCCACGCGATCCGCCGGCACGGTCTTGATCGCGTCGAGCGGCAGCGTCGTGAAGTAGGTGAGGTTCGCCGCCAGGTAGAGGGTCATCACGATGCCGGTGCCAATCGCAAGGGACACGGGCACGTCGCGGCGCGGGTTCTTCACTTCCCCGGCGGTGAACGTGATGTTGTTCCAGGCGTCCGACGCGAAGAGTGACCCCACCTGGGCGATGGCGAGCGCTACCAGGAGCCCGTAGAGCGAGGTCGCATCGAGGCCGGGGGCGATGGCCGCCGGTGCCACCGGCACCCAGGCGCGGCCGAAGTTCACGTCGATGGTGCCCGCATTCGCACCGAACGCGAGGCCGATGACGATGAGGCCCACGAGCGCCGCCGTCTTGGCCGACGTGAACACGTTCTGGATGATCCGGCCGTAGTCGATGCCCCGGGTGTTCGTCCAGGTGAGGAGGGCAATGACGGCGATGGCGAGCAACTGCGCGTTGGAGAGCGAGATCGCGTAGCCCTGGGAGAGATGGATCGGCGGAACGAGATACCGGTCCTCGCCGATCGCCGGGAACAGCACGCTGGCGTAGCGGGCGAACCCGACGCTCACCGCCGCAACCGTGCCCGTCTGGATGACGGCGAACAGGGTCCACCCGTAGAGGAAACCCGCGATAGGAGAAAACGCCTCGCGCAGGTAGACGTACTGCCCACCCGCGCGAGGCATCATCGCCGCCAGCTCGCCATACGAGAGCGCGGCGGCCAGCGTCAGGACGGCCGTGATGCCCCAGGCGACCAGCACCCAGCTGGCCGACCCGAGGAGCCGGGTCATATCGGCCGACACCAGGAAGATGCCCGACCCGATCATGGCGCCCACGACGACCATGGTCGAGTCGAACAGCCCGAGCGAGCGCCGGAACTCGCGCGTCTCCGGCGAGCCCGTCTGGTGTGAGGTCCCGGCCCGTCCCGTCATCGCGGTCTCACCACACGAACTTCACACCCACGCGCGCAATGCGCGGCGGCGTGATGGCGATCGGCCGGAGGTACGAGCTGCCCGACGTCGTCGTGATCTGCTGCTCGGCGTTGGTGTTGAAGATGTTGTAGACGTCGAAGAAGCCCGTCAGCCTCCCGAACCGGGTATCGAAGCCCTTCTCGCTGCGGATGTCGAGCACGGTGAGGTTCGGGGACCGCTGCGCGTTGATGGGCTCCGCACGGATGGTCGCGACGCCCCAGTTGAAGCTCTGCGAGAAGACGCGCCCGAAGGGCGTGCCGGACTGGTGACGCAGTGTCGGGGTGAGCCGGAAACCCTTCGCCAGGCGGAGCGTGGCCAGGAGCTTCCCCTGCCAGGTCGTGGAGTTCAGCATCTCGTCGTCCGCGTTGATGAACGCATTGGGCGTGAAGCCCGCGCCGGCACCGAGCGCGGTCTCCCGCGACCAGGTCTGCGCGAAGCTGGCCTGCATGGACCACATGCTGGTCTCGCGCTTCGTCGCCGTGATCTCCCACGTGTAGTAGTCGCTATCGGCGCCTGGCAGGTTCGTGTTGATGTTCACCACCGGCAGCGCCAGCGCCGCCGCGCTGAGGTTGTAGCCCGTCAGCGTGCCCCCGTCGTCTCCCGTGTTGAAGCGGCCGTCCGGACCGGGATCACGGAACGTCACGGGCACCGTGTACGCATCGAGCGGACGGTTGACGTTGATCTGTCCGCGGACCTGACGGCGACCGTTCCAGACGAACCCGGTCCTCACGCCGAAGTTGTTGCCAATTTCGCGCTCCACGTAGGCCGTGAACTGGCGCACGTAGGTGTTCTCGAGGTCCGGGTCGAACACCTGGCTCGCTCGGCCTCCGTTCACGGCCAGCAGGTTCCCTTCCTCGCCGAGGTCGTAGTAGCCGTTGCGGTTCGGATCCGACCACGAGTACCGCTGCCACCACATCGTGGCATTGGGGTTCAGCCCCGACGCCAAATCGGCGGCGGGATACAGCCAAAACGTGCCGAAGCTGGCCTTGGCGACGGTCTTGGCGTCACCCGTCACGTCGTAGCTGGCCGCGAGGCGAGGACCCCAGTTGTTGAACGTGACGATGTCGTCCACCCGATCGAAACGCTGGCCCCCCGGGCCCTGCTGCTCCGGCAGGTAGGCGGAATGCCGGTCGAAGCGCAGCCCGGCGTTGATGGTGAGACGCCGGTTCACGCGCCACGTGTCGTTCAGGTACAGCGAGTACGTCCAGATCCCGTTCTTCGACTCCGACCCGGGCTGGTAGATATCCACCTGCGTCGGCACGCCGTTGTTCAACACGGACAGCGCCTGGGTCGGGTACGTGAACCCCCTGAACGGCTGGACCAGCAGGTCGCGCATTACCTCGCCGCCGAACTTGAAGTTGTGATCGCCCGCCCAGCCGGACTTCACGTAGGTGAGCGAGCCGTTGGCCTGCGGCCGGTGCCGGCGAAGGTCCGTCCCCCACACGCCGCCAGAGACGAAATTGTTGCCGATATCCTCGATGCGCGGGCCATCCGACTTCCCGTCGCGGCCCCACACCGAGTGGTAGGCCCCGGTCCGGACCTCGAAGAAGAGCGAGTCGGAGAGCACGCCGCTGTACTCCGCCTTCCAGACATGGAGCGGGAACGTGGAGTACCAGACGGTGTCCTGGGTCATCAGCGCCGGGCTCTGGCGTCCGCCGCCGATGCGGATGGCGCCGAGATAGCTCGGCTGTTCCTTCGTCTGGAACTGATAGAAGCCCGTGAGACGGTGCGCCTGCGTGAGGTTGTAGGTGGCCTTGGCGGTGGCGACCGGCACCCACGTGTCCTGAATGCCGTCGAGCAGCGTCGGATAGCGCTGCCCCGTCTCGCTCCGGCGGTACGCGCCATACCACCACAGCTTGTCCTTGACCAGGAAGCCCCCCAGGTCCACGTTGAAGTCCTGGAACTTGCTCAGCCGGTTCGTGTCGCGCGGGTCGAGGACGTCGCTGCCCCTGACGCCCGCAGCGATCTGGGCGTCACTGATGTTCGTCGCCTCCATCTTGTCGTTCTGGAAGTCGAAGTACACGTTGCCGTGGTACTCGTTGCCGCCGGACTTGGCGATGAGCTGGCTGAGCACACCCGGGCTCGGCATGTCGGCGCCGTTGCCCACCGCGCTCACGCCGATCTCAGCGAAAGCGCCGTAGTCGGTGTAGTACATGTCGCTGCCGCCACCGCCGCCGCCTTCGTTCACCATGATGCCTTCCACCTCGGCGCGGTTCACGCCGCCCGCACTGGAGAGGCCATACGCCGTGTAGGGCTGCTGCGTCAGCGCGCCGCTGCCGCCGACGTCCACGCGCCCCATCGACACGGCCGGCGTCTGGGCCAGTACCGCCCAGTAGTCACGCGCGCCGGGCAGACTGGCCAGGACTTCCGTGTCGTACCGCGTCACCACCTGGCTCGAGGTCACGTCCACGACCGGCGACTGGCCGCTGACCGTCACGGTCTCGGCAATCGTCGCGGGCCGGAGCTCCGCATTCACCGTGGCGGTGAACCCGGACCCCACCCGGATCCCCTCCCGGATGACCGTGCCGAAGCCCGCGAGCTCGAACGTCACCAGGTATTCGCCCGGGGGGAGGTTCGTCACGCGGTAGCTGCCATTGGCCCCCGTCGTCGTGGACGGAGTGCCCATCACGGCCGGGCCCGAAACGGTCACCGTCACGCCGGGCATCACGCCCTTGGTCTCGTCCAGCACCACACCCGTGATCACGCCGGTGCCCACACCGGTCTGCGCTCCTGCCACGCCTGCCATGAGCAGAAGCGCGCACACGCACGCCAACAATCGGACTGCAATGTTCATAGCGAACACTCCTCGCATGGGTTCCTTCGTTCCGCGCCTCATCGGACCTGCAGAGACTTCCCGGCCTTACCCTGTGGGGTTGACGTTCACGACTTCGACAGCGCCGCGATGGCCGCGGCAGTTCGAGACTCGACGACTTCACGAATCGCGCGGTGGGCCATGTCGATGGCCGCGTCGGTGTGCGAGCTGCCCGCCGCATCCGCGTTGGCGATGGAAATGCGGCCGAACTTCTGGCGGCCCACGACGAACGCCCGGTCTTCCGGCGACGAGAGCGCCCAGGCAACCGGGTCTTCCAGCGTGTTGTAGTTGTAGGTGTAGCCGTGCGGCCAGCGATTGACCGTGATCCCCGCGATGTCCCGCGCGGGATCGAACCCGCCATCCGCCAGCGTCCGTGCGAGCTGATCCCGAATCTCCCGCTCGAATGTCTCGAACGACGTGGCGAGCAGCTCCGCCCGGCCGAGACGATGCTGTTCCTTCCGGGGCTTGCCCGGCGCACAGGGCGTGCGGACCAGGTGCAGCACCGTGGGCTCATCCGGCGTTCGCGAGCACTGATGCTTCCCGATGCTCACCGGCTCCGGCAGCTGCACGCTCGGGTGATAGCCACTCGGCGCCGTGATGTTCGCCACGCCGAGCTTCGCGAACGATGTCCAGTTCCGGATGAACACGTTCGTATAGACGATGGGCGCCTTGATGCCGTAGAGGAGCGCCTGCCGCTGCGCCTGAGGAAGCTCGGGGCACATGTATGGAATCACCGAGTTCCAGCACGCCATCACACAGTGACCGGCACGGACGCTCCGGGTCTGCCCGCCCTTGACGTAGGCGATCTCGACGTCACGCGCCGAGGTGGGCTCACCGAGATGGCGCACCTGCACCACCGTGCTGTTGAGGCGCACTCTCGTCGATGACCCCGCGCGGTCGAGCTTCGAGTAGTCCACGCGCGCGGTGACGACGTCCTCCTGCGTGCGGCCGGGCACCGCGTCGGGCAGCAGGGCCCGGATCAGCAGCCGCGCGATTGTCGCGTTGCCGTCGGGGAAGTGAATCGAGCGCCCGCCTTCGCTGGCCCGCTCCTGGTTCTCACGTCCATGCTGGCCACCCGGCTCGTAGACCAGCTGCTCGCGCGGCGTCGGCTCCAGCTTCATCCCCTGGAAGCCCGGGTAGCCCGAGTTCCAGCCGTAGTAGGCCGGCACGGCGTCGGTCTGCATCAGGAACAACCCCGTGGTCCGTGTCTGGTAGAACCACGCGGCGTCCGGGTGCACCTTGGCCACCTTGAGCAGGAAGTCCTGGTAACTCATGTGCAGGAGCTGCCGCTTCTTCTCCTCGTCCGACAGCCCGGCCATGTAGTCGGGCTGGTTCCGGCTCTGGAGGCGCGCGATGTCCTTCTTCGCCTCGGCCGGCAGGGGCGCCTTGGCGAGGAAGCCGGCCCAGGCGTCGTCGGTGGCCTGCGCGCCGCCCGGCGTCCCCACGACCAGGCGGTCGGTGCCGAAGCGCTCCTTGGGGAAGAGGACGCCGCTCCGAAGCCCCATCCGGCGATAGATGCCGCGATCCTCCTCGGTCTCGCGCTCGAAGCGCTCGATGTCGATGCCCAGCCGCCGGAGCAGCCCCATCGACACGCCGCTGTACTGTTTCGGCGCCTCGATGTTCAGCGTGCCGCCGTTCAGCATGAAGACACGGCCGTCCAGCTGGAACTCGTTCCGCTTCGCGTGGCCGCCGAAGTCGTCGTGGTTGTCGAGGACGAGAATCGACGCGCGCGGGCCCACCGCCTCGCGGAAGAACTGCGCGGCGGCGAGGCCACTGATGCCACCGCCGACGATCACGAGGTCGTAGGCCTCACCCGTGTCGGTGGCCGAGGTCTTCCATCCGCGGGCGTCGCGCATCTGGTGCGCGACCTCGAACGAGCCGGGATGGCTGCCCCGCATGCCGGTCAACCCGGGCGGGTAGTAGCCGGCAGACGACTCGGCGCCTTGTGCGGCCTGCTCCGCGGCCGCCGCCTGCAGCAGCGCCGGGGCCACCATCGAGCCGGCCACGCCGATGGCCACGCCGTTCAGGAAATCGCGACGCGTGATGTCGCGGTCCATGCCGAGGTCGCGATCCGAGTTGCTCACAGGTCCTCCTCAGTCCACGACCGCGCGGTCGGTGATGGCCAGCCCGCGGTCGATGATGTCGAATGCCTCGCGCAGCTCCGCCTCGGTGATACACAGCGGCGGGTTGGTGAAGAACGTGTTCCAGCGGACGAAGGTGTAGAGCCCCTGCTCGCGGAAGAATCGGCCGAGCGCCTGCATGTCGGGCGACGTACCGTTGAACGGCGCGAGTGGCTCGAGGGTGGTGCGATTGCGCACGAGCTCGACGATGCCGAAGAGACCGATCGAGCGGACGGCGCCGACCGAGCGGTGCCGCGCCTGCAGATCCTCCAGCAACGAGGCCATCAGCACACCCCGCTCGCGGGCTCGCTCAATCAGCCCCTCCTCCTCGTAGACGGCAAGGGTCGCCAGAGCGGCGGCACACCCCATCGGATGGCTGTTGTAGGTGAGCCCCCCGTAGAGGACGTTGGACTGGAAGTGATCCGCGATGGGGCGCCGGATGCCCACCGCACCCAGGGGCACGTAGGCGCTCGTCAGCCCCTTCGCCATGGTCAGAATGTCGGGGATCACGCCCCAGTGGTCCACGGAGAACCAGGCGCCGGTGCGCCCGAAGCCGGACATCACCTCGTCGGCAATCATCACGATGCCGTGGCGTGTGCACAGCTCGCGAATGCCTTCGAGATACCCGGGCGGGGGCGGGAGCACGCCGTTGGTGCCCGTGACCGGCTCGAGGATCAGCGCGGCGATGGTCTTGGGGCCTTCCAGCTCGATGATCTCCTCGATATCGGCCAGCGCCTTCTCGGTGGAGTCCCAGCCGCGCTCGATGCCGTGGTAGGGGTGCGGCAGGCGCACGACGCCGGGTATGCCCGGCTCCGAGGGCCAGCGTCGCGGGTCGCCCGTCAGCGTCAGGCTGCCGGCGGTGCCGCCGTGATACGAGCGATATCGCGCCAGGACCTTGTGGCGGCCGGTGTAGAGCCGGGCGATGCGCACCGCGTTCTCGTTGGCCTCCGACCCGCCGTTGGTGAAGAAGAACGCGTCGATGTCGCCTGGGCACAGCTCCGCGAGCTTGACACCGAGGCGCGCCCGCGGCTCGGACGCCATGAACGGGTTGGCGTATGCAAGCTGTGCCGCCTGCTCCTGGATGGCCTTGATCACGCGCTCATGGCCGTGCCCGATGTTCACGCACATCAGCTGGCTGTTGAAGTCGATGTAGCGCTTGCCCTCCGGCGTCCAGAAGTGGACCCCCTTCGCCCGCGCCATCGGGATGGGATCCACGTGGCTCTGCGCGGACCACTCGAAGAGGGTGTGGCGCCGACAGGCCTCCACCATTCCGGCGCCGGTCGACAGGTCGGCGTCAACAGACACGTGGCTCATGGTCAACTCCCGAACGTCTTCGAATGGCGGACGCGATCAGGCGAGGCCGCGAGCGACCAGGAGCTCCTGCACGGCGCGGTGCGCTTCGTCGAAGGCCTGGTTCGTGAAGGCGGCGGCGCCGGCGTCCGAGTTGGCAATCGTGATGAAGCCGTGGCGCTGCCGGCCGATCACATGGGGGCGAGCCTCGGGGGGCACGTCGGGATCGCCCAGGGTGTCGTAGGTGTACGCATACCCGTGGGGCCAGCGGTTCACCGCAATGCCCACGATGTCCGCGGCCGGATCGAAGTCCGTGCCCGCCAGCGTCCGCGCCAGCTGCCGGCGGATGGACAGCTCGAAGTCCGCGAACGTCATGCCGAGCAGCTCCTGCTGCCCCGCGCGGTTCTGTTCCTTCCTCGGCAGACCCGGCTTGTTCGGGTTGCGTGTCATGTGCACCACCGCGGGCTCGTCCGGCGTGGTGATGCCGCGGTAGCCGCCGACCGTGGAGCCGGCATCGATGCTGCAGCTCGTGTGATACATCCCCGGCGCGCTGACGCTGGCCGCGCCGACGGCCTTGAACGGCGCCCATCGCCGGAGCAGCACGTTCGTGTAGAGCATCGGCACCTTGACCGGATACGCGAGCGCCTGCTTCTGCGCGTCAGGAAGCTCGGGCACGAGCTTCGGGATGACGGCGTTGAAGCACGCCAGCACCACGTTGCGCCCCCGCACCTGGTGCATCCGCCCGCCGCGCAGGTAGGCAACCCGAACACCCGTCGGCCGACTCGACGGCCCCTCGTGCTGCACCCGTGCGACCGTGCTCTCCAACCGGATGCGCACGGAGGACGCGGCATCGTCGAGACGGTCGTAGGCGACCGGCGCCTGGACGATGGTGGACATGTCGTGCTTGCCTGGAATGGCCTTCGGCACGAGGCGCGAGACGAGCAACCGGGCAAGGGAGGCGTTCCCGTCCGGGAAGTGGAAGGCGTAGCTCCCCTGCGGAAACGACTTCTCGAACGTCAGGCCGAGCCCGTCGAAGCCCACCGACCCGCGCTGGGCCGCTTCGAGGGCCGGGGTGGTGTCCACCCGCTTGTTGTTCCGCCCTCCCTGCCCGAAGAAGTACGGAAGTGCCTCGGGGCTCATCTTCGCGTAGCGGAGCAGGTAGTCCTGGTAGCTGATCTTCGCGAGCGCCGCCTTCTTCTGCTCCACGGACATCCCGGCCATGTAGTCCGGGTTCTTGCCGTAGAGGCGGATGAGGTCGCGGCGAGCCGCCTCGGTGAGCGGCGCCTTGGCGAAGAACTCGGGCCAGGGCAGCCGGCCGGTGCCGACGACGAGCCGATCCTCGCCGAAGTGTTCCTTGTCGAAGAACGTGGCGGGCCCCAGTTCGAACTTCTGGAAGAGGTCGCGGTTCAGGAACTCGACGTTCCGGCTGACGTCCACGCCCAGGTCCGCGACCAGCGACTTGGCCATGTAGCTGTACGGGTAGGGCGTGGAGATGCCCATCGTCCCGCCAAAGCTGACGAAGGTCCGCCCGCTGTAAGTGAACTCGTTGCGCTTGGCGTGGCCGCCGAAGTCGTCGTGGTTGTCGAGGATCAGGACGCGCTGGTCGGCGCCCAGCGCTTTCTGCCAGAAGTACGCGGCCGAGAGCCCCGACATCCCGGCGCCGACGATCACGAGGTCGTAGGTCTCGTTGGTTTCGACGTCGATGCCGGGGAAGGACGACGATGCGCTCTTCTCCAGCGCGCCTAGCGGCTGGACGGCGGCGTCGTACTCGCCGCGAAGGCCCAGGCGCCGGGGCGGGTAGGTGTCGGGCGTGGGGCCGCCCGGCTGCGCTTCGGCCGCCGAGGTGCGGCCGTGCACACCGATCGCCGCAGCACCGACGCCGATGGCGACACCGTTCAGGAAGTCGCGGCGCAGGATGCGCCGGTTCATGCCGAGTTCTCGCGCGTCGGGCTCGAAGCTCATAGGGGCCCCTGTCAGGTGGCGGGACTGTTACATAACTAAAGTAAGGTTGTCAATCA
>JBFWQE010000118.1:0-17196 GCA_050249615.1 Vicinamibacterales bacterium | reverse complement strand
GGGTGGGGGGGGGTGGGGGGGGGTGGGGGGGGGTGCGAACAGGTGCGGGCGGGTGCGGGCGGGTGCGGGCGGGTGCGAATAGGCGAGCCACACCTCTGCGTGGCTTTCTTTCCGTCACCCGCGCGGGTGGGTCATCTCCTCGGGCCGCACCCACGTGTCGAACTGATCCGCGGTGACGTCGCCAGACGCGAGAGCGGCCTCCCGCAGCGTGAGGCCCTGCTCGTGCGCGGCGCGGGCGATGGCCGCCGCGCGCTCGTAGCCGATGTGCGGCGTGAGCGCGGTCACCAGCATCAGCGACTCGCGCACGTGCGCCGCGATGCGCGCCCGGTCGGGCTCGAGCCCCCGCGCGCAGTGCGCGTCGAACGAGCGGCACGCGTCGGCCAGCAGCTCGATGGACTCCAGCACGTTGTGGAGAATCACGGGCTTGTAGACGTTCAGCTGGAAGTGTCCCTGGGAGTTGGCGAACGCCACGGCGTGATCGTTGCCGTGCACCTGCACGGCCACCATCGTGAGCGCCTCGGACTGCGTGGGGTTGACCTTGCCCGGCATGATGGACGAGCCCGGCTCGTTCTCGGGAAGGCGCAGTTCGCCGAGCCCCGCGCGGGGGCCGGAGGCGTAGAGGCGCACGTCGTTGGCCATCTTCATCAGCGCGCCGGCCAGCAGCCGGAGCGCCGCGCTCGCCGCCGCCATCCTGTCGTGCGCCGAGAGCGCGGCCACCAGGTTGGCCGCCGGCCGGAACGGCAGGCTGGTGAGATCGCGGAGGTGCGCGGTGGCGCGCGCGCCGAACTCGGGGTGCGCGTTCAACCCTGTGCCGACCGCCGTGCCCCCGAGCGGGATCTCGTAGAGGCCCTCGCGCGCGTGCACGACGGCGCTCCACGCCGCGTCGATCTGCGCCACCCACCCGTCGATCACCTGCCCCAGCGTGATGGGCGTCGCATCCTGCAGGTGCGTGCGTCCGATCATCACCACGTCGTCGAAGGCCCGCGCCTTCGCGGTGAGCGTGGCGTGCAGGGCCGACACGGCCGGCGCGAGCCGGCGCGTGATCTCCTCCGCCGCCGCGACGTGCATCACCGCCGGAAACGCGTCGTTGGACGACTGCCCCATGTTC
Source organism: Vicinamibacterales bacterium (assembly GCA_050249615.1). Classification (GTDB taxonomy): domain Bacteria; phylum Acidobacteriota; class Vicinamibacteria; order Vicinamibacterales; family UBA2999; genus VFZN01. Next base: position 16,088 of record JBFWQE010000118.1, on the reverse strand, counting down.
ACGTGGTCGTTCGGGTGCACCGGGCGCTTGGTTCCGGGCGGCTGTCCCGCCAGCTGGTTCGCGCGGTTGGCGATGACCTCGTTGGCGTTCATGTTCGACTGCGTGCCCGATCCCGTCTGGAACACGACGAGGGGGAACTCGTCGTCCAGGGTGCCGGCGATCACCTCCTCCGCCGCCAGCCCGATCAGGCGGGCACGCTCGGCGTCCAGCTCGCCCAGATCGTGGTTCGCGAGCGCCGCCGCGCGCTTGACCAGCCCCAGGGCGCGGACCACCGGGCGGGTCCACCGGAAACGCGTGCGGCCGATGTCGAAGAAGACGAGCGATCGCTGGGTCTGCGCGCCCCACAGGCGATGGGCGGGCACCTCCACGTCGCCAAGGGCGTCGTGCTCGATGCGGATGTCGGGGGACATGGGCGACACCTTACTGCCGCGGACGCGAAGAGAAAAGTGAGAAGTGAAAAGCGAGAAGTGAGAAGCTTGAGGCGATGTCACGAGCCGGCATCTGGCTCAGCCTCCTGGCAGGCCTGTCGGCGGCGGCGCTGGCGCAGCAGCCGCCCGCGGGAGGCCCCGACGCCTTCTTCGTCCCGACACGAACGGCCGTGGCCGACGCGATGCTGCGGCTGGCCAAGGTGACGAGCGCGGACGTGGTCTACGACCTCGGATCCGGGGATGGCCGCATCGTGGTCCTTGCCGCACAGAAGTACGGCGCGCGCGGCGTCGGCGTGGAGATCGACCCTGGGTTGGTGGCCCGTGCCCGGGAGGCGGCGCGCGACGGGCAGGTGGCGGATCGCGTGCGCTTCGTCGAAGGCGACCTCTTCACGGCGGAGATCAGCGAAGCCACCGTGGTGACGATCTACCTGTCCACGCTCGCCAACCGGCGGCTGGCCCCGAGGCTGTATCGCGAGCTGCGCCCCGGCGCGCGCATCGTGTCCCAGCAGTTCGACCTGGGCCCCGCGTGGGAGCCGGACAGGCGCGTGCACGCCGACGACGCCGACCTGTTCCTCTGGACGGTCCCGTCGCGGCCCTGACGCGCGCGCCTGGCCGGGCGCTGCGATGTGCCACAATTCGAGCGTTCCTTCTCCTTCGCGCTCTCAGCCATGACCTATCGATTCGCGACCGTGGACGTCTTCACCGAGCAGCGCTTTGGCGGCAACCCGCTCGCCGTCTTCCCCGACGCGTCCGGGATGTCCGATCGCGACATGCAGGCGCTGGCGGCCGAGTTCAACCTGAGCGAGACGACGTTCGTGCTCCCGCCGTCCGATCCGGCCAACACGGCGCGCGTCCGGATCTTCAACCGCACGCACGAAATGCCCTTTGCAGGTCACCCGAACGTGGGCACGGCGTTCGTGCTCGCGCGCCTCGGCCTGGCGCGGGGCGATGCGCTGCGCTTCGAAGAGCTCGCTGGCCTCGTGACGGTCCGCCTGGAGCGCGGCGACGATGGCTCGGTGGTCGGCGCCACGATCGACGCGCCGCAGCCGCTCACACTCGGGGTCGAGCTTCCGCCGACATCGATTGCCACGTGCGCGGGCCTGGCGACCTCCGACATCGTGACGACGCTGCACCGGCCGGTCCACGCGACAGTCGGCAACACATACGTGATTGCGGAGGTGACCAGCGAAGCGCTGTCGCACGCGGCGCCGGACCTGCCGGCGTTCCGGCGCGTGCTCGCGGAGACGCCGGGGCTCGAGGGGCGCCTCTCCCTCTACTTGTATGCGCGCGACGGGGCCGGCATCAGGGCGCGCATGTTCGCGCCTCTGGCCGGCACCTACGAGGACCCGGCCACGGGAAGCGCGGCGACGCCGCTGGCGGCGCTGCTCCTCTCGCTCACGGGCGGAGACGACGCCCGCTACACGATCCGGCAGGGCGTCGAGATGGGGCGCCCGAGCCTGCTGCACGCCTCAGCGCGTCGAACGGCGGACGGCATCCGCGCCAGCGTGAGCGGGCGCTGCGTGCCGGTCCTCGAGGGTGAAGCCGTGGTGTGACCAGGCCAACAGGGCTGGCCATGAGCGATCCGGCGGTCGTGGAATGGCCGGCGAGTCGAATGGCGCGCTCGACAGGGCTCGAACCTGCTCGCGGGCGCCAACAGCGCGCGCGGCACGAGCTAGAGGCTGGCGAGCGTGGCTACCTCGCCGGAGGTGAGGTGGCGCGCTCGACAGGGCTCGAACCTGTGACCCCCAGCTTCGAAGGCTGGTGCTCTATCCAACTGAGCTACGAGCGCAGGTAAGTCGCGGGCTGTGGGCCGGTGGCCTCCGGTGAGAAGTCAGAAGTGAAAAGTGAGAAGTGAGAAGTGAAAAGTGAGAAGTGAGAAGTGAGTCAGCTCTTCACGCTGTGGCTCGGCACTTCCCACTTCTCACTTCGGACTTCTCACGTCCGCTGTTCGCCCCTCAGGGCTTCGAGGCCTTGTACTGAATCTGCTTCGCCGCGTCCAGGTCCGAGGGCAGCTCGGTCTTGCCAGCCGGGAACTGGTTCATCTTGAGGAGGTGGGCGATGATGTCGGCCTTGGCGGCCGTCGTCACCGAGTTGGGGTCGCTGGGTGGCATGGAAATGCGGATGCGCTCGAGCAGGTCGCCCACCGAAAGGCCTTCCCAGGCAGCGGCGAACTCGGGCCCGGCCAGCCCCGGGGCAAAACCGTCCCCGGCCAAGTCGGCCTGGTGACAGCTGGCGCAATCCTTCTCGTAGGCCTCCGCGCCGCGCTTGGCCTGATCCTCAGTGTAGACGCCGTCCCACACGGTCTTCTGCTGCGCGCCCATCTGGGTGACCGCGCCAGCCAGCCACACCGCACTCACCACCGCTGCTACCGCTCTGAACTTCATGTGTAAGTCCCTCGCCTGTCAGCATTTTACCGTAAAGCCACGCCTTCCCGTGGCCGAACGTGGACCGGCTACTCCGGCCGCTCGGCCAGATGAGGTCCGACGACCGCGGCGATCTCGTCGAGCGCGCGAGCCAGGGTCCGGCTCACCTGTTCCCGCTCGTCTGGCGTGAGGGCGGTCAGGGCGCTGTGCATCGGCGTGGTCCGGCTCCTGATCGACAGGGTCATGTGGTAATCCCGGGTGGGGTCCAGGAAGCGCTCCCGTGCAATCTCCATATCAGCGGTTAGTGTATCTGCCATAAGGTCAGCACAGGGCCGGGATCACGGCCGGGCGGGCCGAACGGGTGTTGTGTTTTTCCAGTGACAAAGGGAAAGGGCCGCGGTAAAATCTGCCACCCGTCGCTGTGGCCTATGTGCTGGCGGGTCGAGGGTTTGGCTGTCGGTTAACGGGGGAGTTGAGCTATGGCAGATGCTCGTTTCCGTTGGGGCGCGTGGGTGGGCGCGTTGGGGCTGGCCGTGGTGGCTGCTCCCGCAGCCGCGCAGACCCAGCCCGCTGGTCAGGTCACGTTTACCAAGGACGTCGCCCCGATCTTCCAGAAGGCCTGTGAGTCGTGCCACCGTAAGGACTCGATCGGGCCCATGTCGCTCGTGACCTACGAGGAGGCGCGCCCGTGGGCGCGGTCCATCAAGGCCCGCGTTGCGGCGCGGCAGATGCCGCCATGGCACATCGACAAGAACGTCGGCATCCAGCACTTCCAGAATGATCGCTCGCTGACCGACGCCCAGATTGCCACCATCGTGAAGTGGGTGGATACGGGCGCCCCGAAGGGCGACATGAAGGACATGCCCGCCCCGGTGAAGTGGCCGAACGAGGAGACCTGGAACTTCACCAGCCTCTTCGGCGAGCCGGATCTCATCATCAAGTCGCCGCCCTACAAGATGCCCGCGCAGGCGCAGGATGCCTGGTACAAGCCGGTCGTTCCCACGGGCATCACCGAGCCCCGCTACGTCCGCGCCATCGAGATGCGTCCCGGCACCGTGAAGGGCCGCAAGATCACGCACCACGCGTTGGCGCGCCTCCAGCAGAAGGAAGGCGAGGCCCCCGGCTCCTCGGCGCCGCGCGCCGACGACGACCCGGGCCCGGGCCTCTTCATGGAATGGGCCGTCGGCAAGCAGGGCGAGATCATGCGCGAGAACAGCGGCAAGCTGATGCTGCCGGGCTCGAGCATCGTGTGGGACATCCACTACCACGCGGTCGGCGAGGAGGTCACCGACACGGTCGAGATGGCCATCTACTTCTACCCGAAGGGCCAGGAGCCCAAGTACCGCCAGACCCTGTCGCTCTACAGCGGCATCGCCGGCGGCAACCGCAACCTCGACATTCCGCCTAACACCGTCGCCGTCACGCAGAATTTCCACGTGATGCGCAAGGCCGGCCGCGTCGAGAACTTCCAGCCCCACATGCACCTGCGCGGCAAGGCCATGTCGATGGAGGCCATCCTCCCGACCGGCCAGACGCAGATGCTGAGCATGGTGAGCGAGTACAACTTCAACTGGCACACCAACTACGTCTACGCCGACGACGCGGCGCCGCTGCTGCCCAAGGGCACCATCCTGCGCATCACGTCGTGGCACGACAACACGAAGAACAACCCGAACAACCCCGACCCGAACCAGTGGGTCGGCTGGGGCGACCGCACGGTCGACGAGATGGCCCATGCCTGGGTGAACATCACCTACATGGACGACGAGGACTTCAAGGCCGAAGTGGAGAAGCGCAAGGCCAGGACCTCGACCACGACCGCAGACCGGCAGCAGTAACCCGGAACGACCATCAAAGGGGGTGCCTCCGGGCACCCCCTTCTCGTTTCGGGCAAGAGGCAGGTCCCCTTCCTTTCTTTTTTTCGGAGTACCTCGGATGCAGGCGTATCGAACTCTCGTCACGCGCACTGTCGGTGCGCTCGTGATGGCGGGAGCCGCGCTCGTCGGGACGGGCACGGTCTCCGCCCAGCTGCCGTTGCAGGTCATCAGGGAAGCGGGCGAAAGTGTCACGCCGGCCTATGAAGGCTGGTACCGGCTGCCCGACGGCCGCCGGGTGCTGCTCATCGGCTACTTCAACCGCAACACCAAGCAGATCCTCGACATCCCCATCGGCCCGAACAACCGGGTCGAGCCGGGCGGGCCGGACATGGGCCAGCCCACGCACTTCAACCAGCGCCGCGGCTGGGGCGTGTTCACCATCGTCGTCCCCGCCGACTTCAAGGACAAGTACACCTGGACCATCGTGGCGAACGGCAAGACCGAGTCGATCCCGATGGGCCTGCACACCGACTACGAGGTGGAGCCCTTCAAGGACGCGGCCATGGGCAACACGCCGCCGCTGCTGAAGTTCGAGATGGGCGGCAAGACCTTCACGGGGCCGCCGATCGGCATCGCCAGGGAGCTCACGGCCACCGTCGGCCAGCCGCTCGCCCTCGATGTGTGGGTGTCGGACGACAACCACAAGGAACCCGGCTCGCTGCGCCCGGCCACGGCGCCTCCGGCCACCTTCCAGTGGCACAAGCATCGCGGCCCCGGTGACGTGAAGTTCGCCGAGCAGCGGCCCAAGATCGACTTCGACGCCGACGGCAAGACGAGCACCACGGCCACGTTCAGCGCGCCGGGCGAGTACGTGCTGCGGGCGCAGTCCAACGACGCCACGGGCGAGGGCGGCGGCGGGTTCCAGTGCTGCTGGACCAACGCGCACGTCAAGGTCACGGTCAAGTAACCGGACGGGAGTCGGGAGTCGGGAGTCTGGAGTCGGAGAAAGGCGAACTCGAGAACCCGAAAACCCGAGAACTCGAGAACCCGAAAACCCGAGAACCTCGACGAGCCGGGGAGCCCTAAGCTTCCCGGCTCTTCGCGTGTACGCCGAGCGCGTCGCCCTCAACCTCCACGACGATGCGGGCGCCGTCGTCGACGTTACCGAAGAGCAGCAGCTCGGAAAGCGGCTTCTTGATGCTGCGCTCCACCAGCCGCGCCATCGGGCGCGCGCCGAAGGCGCGGTCGAACCCGTGCGTGGCCAGCCACGCGCGGGCGGCGGGCGTGAGCTCGATGGTGATGCCGCGGCCCGACACCATCGCGGCCAGCTCGGCGACGTGCTTGTCCACGACACGCTCGATCTCCCTGGCGCCGAGGGCGTGGAAGTGCACCGTGGCATCGAGGCGATTGCGGAACTCGGGCGAGAACATCCGCTCGAGCGCGCCGGTGGCGCGGCCGCCCTCGCCCGCCTCGCCGAAGCCCATCTTGCGGCCGGAGAGGTCGCGTGCCCCCACGTTCGTCGTCATGATCAGGATGACGTGCCGGAAGTCCGCCTGGCGCCCGTGGGTGTCGGTGAGCGTGGCGTGGTCCATCACCTGCAGCAGGATGGCGAAGAGATCCGGGTGCGCCTTCTCGATCTCGTCGAGCAGCAGCACGGCGTGCGGCGCCTTGCGGACCGCGTCGATGAGCAGGCCGCCCTCCTCGTAGCCCACGTAACCCGGCGGCGCGCCGATGAGGCGGGCCACGGCGTGCTTCTCCATGTACTCGGACATGTCGAAGCGGAGGAACTCCACCTTCAGCACGCGCGCCAGCTGCCGCGCCAGCTCGGTCTTCCCCACCCCGGTCGGCCCGGCGAAGAGAAAGCTGCCGATGGTCTTGTCCGCTGCCCTGAGGCCCGAGCGCGACAGCTTGATGGCGGAGGTCACATCGTCGATGGCCTCGTCCTGGCCGAAGATGACGGCCTTCAGCTCGGCATCGAGGCGCCGCAGCGACACGCGGTCGTCGGAGGACACGGCCTGCACGGGGACGCGCGCCATCTTCGCCACCACGCGCTCGACGTCGATGACGTCGACCAACACCGATTCGGCCGCAGATGACGCGGATGGAACAGCAGCCGCAGATGATGCAGGCGACAAAGCCGCAGATGGCGCAGACGACAAAGCCGCAGATGACGCAGACGACAAAGCCGCAGATGACGCAGATGGCGCAGATATTCCGGAGTCCTCGACCGCCGCTGCTGCGGATGGCTGCGCGTCCGGGGGAGTGTGTGGCCCGGGTTCGACCGCCCCCGCCTTCCCCATCTGCGGAATCTGCGCCATCTGCGGCGTCATCTGCGTCGTCTGCGTCCGCATCAACTTCGCGTAGGCGCCGGCTTCGTCGATGACGTCGATGGCCTTGTCGGGCAGGTGCAGGTCGCGCAGGTGCCGCGCCGACAGCGTGACGGCGGCCTCGAGGGCCTCGTCCGTGTAGGTCACGCCGTGGTGCTGCTCGTAGGCGCCCTTCAGGCCCTTCAGGATGGCGAGCGTTTCGGCCTCCGAGGGCTCGAGCACCTCGATCTTCTGGAAGCGGCGTGACAGCGCGCGGTCCTTGTCGAACGACTGCTTCACGTCGCTGAACGTCGTCGAGCCGATGCAGCGAAGCGTGCCCGACGCGAGCGCCGGCTTCAGCAGGTTGCCCGCGTCCATCGTGCCGCCCGAGGCGGAGCCGGCGCCGACGAGCGTGTGAATCTCGTCGATGAAGAGGATGGCGTGCTCCTGCTTCTCCAGCGCGTCCAGCACCTGCTTCACGCGCTCCTCGAAGTCGCCCCGGTAGCGCGTCCCCGCGACGAGGGCGCCGAGGTCGAGCGCGAAGACACGGGCACGCCTCAGGGCATCGGGAACCACGCCCTGGTGGATGCGCAGCGCCAGTCCCTCGGCCAGGGCCGTCTTGCCCACGCCCGGCTCGCCGATGAGCAGCGGGTTGTTCTTGCGCCGGCGGCAGAGCACCTGCACCATCCGCTCCACTTCGGCCTCGCGGCCAATCAGCGGATCGATCTGCCCTCGCGCCGCTTTCGCGACGAGGTCCGTGGCATAGGCTTCCAGCGGGTCCTGCGGGCGCGCGCCATCCGGCTCCCCGCGTCCGGCGGGCGCCTTGTCGTCCGCCGGGTGCGAGATGGCGCGGAGCAGCGTCAGGCGGTCCAGGCCCTGCTTGCGCAGGAGGTAGGCGGCGTGGCTGTCCTCCTCCTGCAGGAGGAACACGAGCAGCGCGCCGCTCTCCACCAGCTGCGCGCTGGAGTTGGCCGCATGGACGACAGCGCGCTCGACCACGCGGTCGAAGCCGATGGTGGACTCGGGCTTCACGGCCTTGCGGCCCGGCACGGGCGTGAAGGCTCGCTGCAGCACTTCCTCGAGCTCCCGGCGGAGCAGGGCCACGTCCACACGCGCGCCCTGCAGGACGCGAAGGGCCTGCCCGTCGTCCAGCAGGGCCGCCAGCAGGTGCTCGAGGCCCACCATGTCGTGGCGGTGATCCGCGGCCAGGCGGAAGGCGCGGCGGATGCTCTCGAGGGTCTCGGGGGCGAAGGGAACGGGCTGACGGCTCACGATGACGATCCTTCCGGCTCGGGCTCGAGGGTGACCAGCAACGGGAATTCATGCTGCTCGGCGAGCCGCTGTGTGGCCTGCTGCTTGGTTTCGGCGACGTCGCGCGTGTAGAGGCCGGCCACCCCGACGCCCGCGTGGTGGACGTGGAGCATGATGGCCCGGGCATCGGCGGCGGGCTTCTGGAAGACCGTCTCGAGCACCCACACGACGAACTCCTGCGTCGTGAAGTCGTCGTTGTGCAGCAGCACGCGCCACATCTTCGGCTTCTCGACGCGCTCGTCCGCGCGCGACTCGCTCAGCAGGTCCTCGCGAAACTTCGCGTCAGGCACTCTTCAATTCTACGGGAACCCGGAAGCGGAAGCTGGGAACGGGGAGTCGGGAGTCGGGAGTCGGGAAATGGGAGACGGGAGCGGGTGCGGTCGAGCTGCTGCGGTGAGACCCTCAGATACCGACTCCCGGTTCCCGACTCCCGACGCTAACTACGCACCTCGGCCATGAGCGCGAGTGTGTTCCCCTCCGTATCCCCGAAGAACGCCATCCACAACTCGTGGTCGGGCAGGCGGGCCACCAGGTGCGGGGCGGACTTGAAGTTCACGCCTCGACCGGCCAGCGTCTCGTGGACGGCGGCGATGTCGTCCACCTTGAAGTAGAGGATGGAGCCGGGGTGGTCGTACTCGGGACCGCTCGGCAGGCCGAGCATCAGCCGCGTGCCGCCGCAGTCGAAGAACGACATCGTCCCGGCCGAGAAGAGGGACTTCAGGCCGAGCACGTCGCGGTAGAACGCCGTGGCGCGGGCGATGTCGCGGGCGTTCATCGAGATCTGGCCGATGGTGGAGAGGGTCATGGTCTGGGCTCGCACCGCAGTCTAGTGGAAGCGACTGGCGCTTTGCACGCGAGGCCTGTCTGAAGCCGCAAGGCCGCAGCCATCAGGAACTTGCGGATTCCTCCGAGGCCCTGGCCGGGAGGGCGGACGGATCCAGGCCCTCGTCGAATCGCCAGTCCTCGGGGCCAGGCTCGGCGCACAGCCGCGCCACCCACTCGAGGAACACGCGGCGCGGCACCAGTCGGGCGCCAAGCGACTCCAGGTGGCCGGTGGCCATCTGGCAGTCGATGAGCGGCATGCCCCAGGCGGCCATCTGTGCGGCGAGGTACGCGATGGCGATCTTCGATCCGTCCGTGCGCCGCGAGAACATCGACTCGCCGAAGAACATGCGGCCGATGCCCACGCCGTAGAGGCCGCCGGCCAGCGCGCCGTTCATCCACACCTCCACCGAGTGCGCGAGCCCCGCATCCCGCATGTCGGCGTAGGCAGCCTGCATCTCCGGCACGAGCCAGGTGCCGCCGCCCGGCTCCCGCGGCTCGGCGCAGGCCTGCAGCACCTCCTCGAAGGCCTCGTCGAAACTGACGCGGAAATCCCGGCGGCGAAGCCGCCGCCGGAGCGAGCGCGACAGGTGGATCTCCGCCGTGGGCAGCACCATCCTCGGGTCCGGAGACCACCACAGGATGGGGTCCCCGTCGCTGAACCAGGGAAAGATCCCGTGCGTGTACGCTTCGACGAGCGTCGTGACCGTCAAGTCTCCGCCGGCAGCCAGAAGACCGCTCGGCTCGCGGAGGGCACGGCTGGCCGGGGGGAACCGCCCGCCGGCGGCGAGAAATGGGATCCTCATGCTAAAATCAGGATTCGCCTTCCCGGACGGTGAGTGTAGCTCAGTGGTAGAGCTCCGGATTGTGGATCCGGCTGTCGCGGGTTCGATCCCCGTCACTCACCCCACATCTACTTGCCCTTCAGAGTCCGGCCGAAATCCAGGCCGAACTTCGGCTCGTCCACCGTCCCCGACACCTTGATGGCCAGGCGCGAGCCGGCGCCGCCCTTTCGGAACAGCGGATCGAACGGCTTCAGCAGGAAGTGCTTCCATCCGGTCTGCGTCTGCGACACCGACGCGCGCAGACGCGCGGTGCCCGCGAAGTCCAGCGCGCCCGACTCGAGGCCGTAGACGCCGCGCATCGAGACGTTGGCGCCGGGGACCGCGTATGCGATGTCCTGCAGTGTGATCCTCCCCTTCTCCATCGTGAACGTCGCGGTGATGTCCGAGGCGACTTCGTCGATGGAAACGTCCTCCGGCCGGCCGCGCGCACGGCGGCTGAGATCGTCCACCTTGTCCTGCACGGTGTCGCTCGCGAAGCGGGCGCGCTTGATGGTCACCGTCCCCGCCAGCTTCAGCTTGTCAATCACGTCCTCGTCGCCCTGCGGCAGATCGAACGACGTGGTGAGAGCCACGTCACCGCTCATGGCCGGCGGCTGGCTGCGGACGGTGAAGCTCAGGATGTCCGCCATGCGCGCGTCCCTGGAGGTGACGTCGAGCAGGATGCGCTTCCCTTTCACCCCCTTCGTCCCGACGATGAAGCCCTTCGCGATGAAGAGCGACTCGGCCAGCTTCGCGTCCACCTGCTCGAGCTGCACGTCGCCGTTGGTGCCGTCCACCACGGCGCGGAACGTGGTCTCGAGAGGGAGCGCCAGGGCCTTCAGCTTCGGGATGCTGAAGTCCGGCGTGCGCGTGTTGCCCGTGGCCACGATGCGATCCACCGGCCCCGAGTACTGGCCCTCGGCGTCGAGCGCGCCCGCGATGCCCTTGATGGTGCCGAGGTCCGCGTCGAACGTGAAGCGCCCTTCGAGCGGCGTGTCCCCGGGCTCCTCGCGATTCCACGGACCGAACGAGCCGCTGGTCTCGATGGTCCCGGCGGGCACGGGGTTGGTGAGCGAGGCAACGAAGGTGGACGGCGACACGAGCGTGAGATCGCGCACCTCGAGCGAGAAGATGTCGAACACCCGCGGGTCCTTCTCCGGGTTGCGCGGCATGATGCTGAGGCGCGTGTTGGTGGCCGTCAGCGTGTCGATGGCGAAATCCCGCCGCCCGGTCGAACGCTGGGCGCCACTGCCACCGCCACCGAGCGAGGGCATGTCGTCGCGCCGACGCGGCGGAATCGTGACCTCCAGGCCGTCCACGCTCACGTCCGCGACGCGCCGCGCGAGGGCGCCCATCCACGACGCGTGTCCGCGAAACGCGCCAACGGTGACGAGCGGCGGGATGTCCGTGCGTCCGCGGTGCCGGATGACGAGGCCCCGGCCCGTAATGGAGGGGCGCGGCAACAACGTGACATCGAGCCTCTCCAGCGTGACAACGCTGTCCAGCCGCTCGCCGAGCGCCTGCTCGATTTCACCGCGGAGGAAGGGTCCCGCACGGCGCCCGGCCACAACCGCCGCAACCGCCAGCACCAACGTCACGGCGCCGCCGACGATGAGCCAGCGCTTCGCGTTCATGCCGGTTCATTGTACGCTTCGACGCAGTTGATGCCTGTCGAGCTGGCTCCCTGGATGGCGCGCCTCGAGGCGCGGCACCTCGCCAACCTGCAGTTCGCCGAGGTCTCCCGCGCGCTGCGTGCGCTGTCGTCGGCCTACGTGGAGCGGCGGCAGACCGCCATCGCGGCGCACCGCGTGCTGGACGGCGCCGGCAAGCGCGCGGCTTTCGCGCTCTACTACGGGCCGGTGCACTTCCTGGCGACGATGCAGGTCATCGCGGCGCTCCGCGAGCGGGCGGGCGGGCCGGACGAGTGGCGTGCCCTGCCGGTCATCGACGTGGGATGCGGCACCGGCGCCGTGGGCGCGGCTGCAGCGGTTGCCACCGGCGCGCGATCGATTCTCGGGCTCGACACGCATCCCTGGGCGCTGGACGAGGCGCGCGACACGTATGCGGCCTTCGGCCTCGAGGGGTCGGTCGTGCGCGGCAGCGCCGCGAAGCTGCGCCGTCCGCGCCAGCCCTCGTTCATCGTCGCAGGCTACGTGGCCAACGAGCTGCCGGAGGCCGAGCGGGCGATGCTGGGCCGCACGCTGATGGATGCCGCGCGCCACGGCTCGCGCGTGCTGGTCATCGAGCCGCTGTCGCGGGCGGCCACGCCGTGGTGGCCCGAGTGGGTGGAGCTGTTCGCGCCACTGGGCGGACGCACGGACGAGTGGAAGCTCACGATCGCGCCGCCGGACATCGTTCGGCGCCTGGGAGAAGCCGCAGGGCTGACCTCGGCGGCGACGAACCTCCGGACACTCTATCTGCCGTGCGGCAGCCGCTGAACCGCGAGTCTTCGCGGACCAGACCGGTCGGCCGGCCGGTCAACCTCGCCTCCGGCGAGCACAAGCACTCCGGCAACTCGCGCCCACTTCGCCCACGCTCAAACAGGCCCAGTGGCGGCCTCCGGCTCGGTTGTCGGCGTCTTCGTCGGCCAGCCTCCAACGGTCTGGCCCGCGAAGACTCGCAGTTCAGCGGCCTCAGAGCCGGCCACAGCGGAGGGAGACGCCGGGGCGGGCGGCCATTGCGACAGGATGGCGCACGCGCATGCGGGAACTGCTGATGGTGGCGCTCGGGGGTGCGGTTGGGTCGGTGGCACGCCTCGTCACGACCGGCGCGGTCTATCGCGTCCTGCCCGCCACTTATCCCTGGGGCACAACCACGGTGAACCTCGTGGGCTCGTTCGCGTTCGGCCTCGTCGTCGGCTGGGGCATGACGCGCGACGGGCTGTCACCGGAGGCGCGTGCGCTGCTGCTCTCGGGCCTGCTGGGCGACTTCACCACCTTCTCGGCGTTCTCGTTCGAGACCGTGGAACTGATGGCCCACCGGCTACTGCACGCGCGCGCTGGCGAACGTCGTGCTCCAGGTGACGCTCGGCGCCGCGGCGCTGTGGCTGGGCATGACGCTCACACGCCCGTGAACCCGAGAACCCCAGAACCTGAGAACCCCAGAACCTGAGAACCCGAGAACCCGAGAACCCCAGAACCCGAGAACTACTGCAGACTCCCCCTGACCGGGAACCGCGCGACGATGGCCGCGTGGAATGTCTGCGCCATGACGTCGTACCCGGCTGGTGTCGGGTGGAGGCCGTCGCCACCGATGAGGGAGCGGTTCGGACTGGCGCCCCCGAACGCCGTGTAGATGTCCACGATGTACACGTTCTGGACGCCCGAGAGCAGCCGGACGACCTCGGTGTTGAAGGGAACGATCTTGTCCGCCGAGTTCTGCCGCGTCTGGCCCGTGTTCGGGTCCTCGGTCACCCATGTCTGGGGCATCGTCGCAACGAGCACGGTGAGATTGTAGAGCCGGCCCACTTGAGCCATCTCGGCCAGCGAGGCCGCCGCCCGCGTGGCGCTGACGCCGTTGTTCATGTCGTTGACGCCCTCGAGCAAGAGCAGGGCATCGGGCCGCTGCCCGGGAGGAACGCTGGGCGCCGCCAGCTCGGCGAGCTCGGTCTTCAGGCGGTTGATCCCGTTCTGGGCCCACTCCCCCGGATACCCCCGCTTCGTCGTGGTGAAGGACTGCGCGGGGTTGTAGGCGGTCAGCAGTGCCTGCACTCGCTCTGGGTAGCCGTAGGTGCCGCTCGGGCAGGGAAGAGGTACCAGGAAATCGAAGGCCGACTCGACCCCGCACGTGATGCTGTCACCGAACGCGACGAAACGTGTGGCGCCAAGCGCATTGGCCGGCAGGTACGGCGGAGGGATCACGACGGCAGGCACCGACGTCGGCTGCTGCGACACGCTGAAGAGAGTGATGCTGTCGGCGACAGGCGTGGGTGCCGTGGGGGATTGGGAGCACGCGCCGGACACAACCAGGACAGCCACCACCGAACCGAAGGCGGCGACCAAGCGGAACATTCTGCTTATTCTAACGGTTCTGGGGTTCTCGGGTTCTCGGGTTCTCGGGTTCTCGGGTTCTCGGGTTCTTCCCCGGGTGCGCGCTCCCGGCGTGCCGTCTACTCCCGACTCCCGTGGTGATTCCCTCCGGCCTTCGCCCAGACTACGGCGGGCAAGCCCGACTCCCGGCGCGATTCCCCCCCGACCCGGTTCCCCTCCCGACACCATCCACCGACCGACTCCCGCCAGTAGACTACTTCCGATGTCCGACACGCTCGTCGAGAAACGCCTCCGCTACATCGAACGGCAGCGCGCCCTGCGCGCCGCCACACCTGAAGCCTTCCACCACGCGCAGCCGTCCGGGACCGGCCCGGCCAACCGTCACGGCAGGCCGAAGCTGCCCGTCGGCCAGCACGAGGTCCGCAACTGGCCCGTGCTGGACCTGGGAGACCTCCCCGACGTGGCGCTTTTGGACTGGCGACTCGACATCGGCGGATTGTGCGAGAACCCGTTCACGCTGACGTGGGAACAGTTCATGGCGCTGCCACAGGCGGAAGACGTCAGCGACTTCCACTGCGTCACCACCTGGAGCCGCATGGACAACCGCTGGGGCGGCGTCCGGTTCCGGACGCTGGCCGAACTGGCCATCCCTGCTCCCGACGCCGCACACGTGCTGTGCACCGGGTACGACCACATGCCCGGCACGCGCATCCCCTACACCGTCAACCTGCCGCTCGCACGCGCGGTGGAAGAGGACGTCCTGCTCGTGCACACCTGGGAAGGCCAGCCCCTGCCCCGCGAGCACGGCGGGCCGTGCCGCATGATCACGCCGAAGCTCTACGCGTGGAAGGGCGCGAAGTGGATTCGGCGCATCGACTTCCTCGCGGAAGACCAGCCCGGCTTCTGGGAGACCCGCGGCTACTCGAACTCGGCGGAGCCATGGTTCGAGGACCGCTTCGCCTGACAGGGTGCAGGGGTGCAGGGGTGTTGCGTGCGCGGGTGCTCGGTGCAGGGTGCAAGAGTGCACGCACGGTGCACGGACACGTGCGACGCCCGACTTCCGCCTTCGCCAAGCGACGGCGGACAAGCCCGACTCCCGGTTCCCGGGTCCCGACTCCCGACATGATCCCCGATGTTCCTCACTCGTGACCTGAGACCCATGCTCGCCGTCGGAGGCGATCCCGAGCCGCCGCTCGAGGGCGAGGGGCTCGTCTACGAACCGAAGTACGACGGGATCCGCGCCATCGTCGAAGTGGCGGGCGGAGGGCAGCCGCGGGTGGGCATCTGGTCGCGCAACGGCAACGAGAAGTCGGCGCAGTTCCCGGACATCGTGGCCGCACTCAGCGAGTGGGGCCGCGCCTTCGACGCCGTCGTCGTGCTCGACGGCGAAATCGTCGCCCTCGACGCGGCCGGGCGGCCGCAGGGCTTCCAGCGCCTCCAGCACCGCATCCACGTGAGCGTGCCGGGCTACCGATCGAGCAAGGCCATCCTGCCGCCCGAGGAGCAGCCTGCGGCACTGGTGGCCTTCGACCTGCTCCGCTTCGGCGATCTCGACCTGCGCGACAGTCCTCTCAGCGAGCGGCGCCAGGCGCTCGAACACCTCGTGGGCGTGCATCCGTTCCCGTCGGGCACGCTGCGCCTCACCGAGCAACACAGAGACAGCGGCAACGCGCTGTACGCGCAGGCGAAGGCGCAGGGATGGGAGGGCCTGCTGGTGAAGCAGGCGCGATCGCCGTACCGGGCGGGCAAGCGCAGCGCCGAATGGCGAAAGCTGAAGCTGCAGAACGTGGACGAGTTCGTGGTGTGCGGCTACACCGCCCCCCAGGGCACGCGCGCCCGCTTTGGCGCCCTGGTCCTGGGCGTCCACGAGGCCGCGCCCCGGGCGACGAGGCCCAGGGCGCGAGGCACGCGCGCCGCGCCGCAGGCGGGCCCGCTTCGCTACGTCGGGGACGTGGGCACCGGCTTCAGCCACGCGGAGATCGAGCGGCTCTGGACACTTCTCGCGCCTCTCGCCACGACGACGTGCCCGCTCGCCGACCCGCCCGCCTCGCTGGAGCGCCGCGCGCACTGGGTGCAGCCGGTGCTGGTCGCGCAGGTGCGCTACACGGAGATGACCGACGAAGGGCGACTGCGGCATCCGGCCTACCTGGGATTGAGAGACGACAAGAGCGCGGAGGAGGTGCAGGGTGCAGGGGTGCAGGGGGCAGGGGTGCAGCGTGTAGGGGTGC
>JBFWQE010000117.1:14549-17201 GCA_050249615.1 Vicinamibacterales bacterium | reverse complement strand
CCCTGTTCGACGGACCCGCCCCCGACGTTTCCCACCAGTAGGCGTATGATTGGCACCGCGACACTCGCGCTCGGCGGCCTTCCCCTGATGGACGATGCCGACCACCGCCCGGCCCCCCGGCCGGTCGAGCCGCCCGACGCCGCGGCCACGCTGGACCTGGTCCTGAAGGCCAGGAGCGGCGATCGGGACGCGTGCGACGAGCTGTTCAGCCGCTACGAGACCCGTCTGCGCCGCTGGGCCCACGGCCGCCTCCCGCCCGCCGCGCGCGGCGCCCTGGACACCCAGGACCTGGTCCAGGAAACCCTCGTCCGCGTCTTCCGGCAACTGCAGAGCTTCGAGCCGCGCCACCCCGGCGCCTTCCGCGAGTACGTCTGGACCACGCTCTGGAACGCCATCCGCGACATCGCCCGCAAATACCGGCGGCGCGGCCCCACCGACTCGCTCGAGGCCGACGTGCCCGCCGACGCGCCCTCACCCCTGGAAGAAGCCATGGGCACCGAGGCCTTCGCCCGGTACGAAGCTGCCATGGACCGGTTGCGCCCCGAGGACCGCGAGGCCATCATCGCCCGCGTCGAGATGGGGTTGTCACACGTGGAGGTGGCCGCGTCGCTCGGCAAGTCGAGCGCCGCCGCCGCCCATATGGCCGTGAGCCGCGCTCTGATGCGGCTGGCTGAGGAGATGGCCCATGACCGCAAGTCCAGACGCTGAGGACCCGCGCCTGCTTACGGTGGCGTCCACCATCGCGAAGGGCCTGCCGGTGGACTGGACCACCGTGCCCACCGATGCCGATCCCGAATCCACGACCATCCTCGAAGAGCTCCGTCGACTCGAGAGCGTCTGCCAGGCGAGTTCGCCCATCCCCGATACCTGGGGGCCCTTCGAGATCACGGGAGAGCTCGGGCGCGGGTCGTATGGCACGGTCTACAGCGCGCTCGACTCGGACCTGGGCCTCGAGATCGCCCTCAAGGTGATCCGTCCCGGCCGCGACGGCGACGACCACGACGTCCGCCGCGCCCTCAACGAGGCGCGCCTGCTCGCACAGGTCAACCACTCGAACGTCGTCCGCGTGTACTCGGCGGAGCGGATTGGCCAGGAGGTGGGCATCGCGATGGAACTCGTGCGGGGCCGGACGCTCCACTGGCTCGTGCGCGCCCATGGTCCCTTCAGCGCCAGCGAGACGATGCTGATTGGCCAGGACCTGTGCCGCGCGGTCGCGGCCGTGCATGGCGCGCGCCTGCTGCACGGCGACATCAAGGCCAACAACGTGATGCGCGCCCACGGCGGGCGAACCGTGCTGATGGACTTCGGGGCGGGTCACGACCTGAAGTCCTCGCCCGCACGGACGGGGTGGCGGACGGCCGGCACGCCCATCTACCTGGCGCCCGAGGTGATGGCGGGCGCACCTCGCACCAAGGCGTCGGACATCTACAGCCTCGGCATCCTCCTCTATTACCTGGCCACGGGCAGCTATCCGGTGGATGGCCAGACTCGTGATGACATCGAGCGCCAGCACGAGGCACACGCGCCGCGCCGGCTGCTGCGTGACGTGCGCCCCGAGCTTCCCGAGGCGTTCATCCACGTCGTGGAACGAGCGACGGCCGAGCGGCCGGAGGATCGCTACCAGACGGCGGGCGAGCTCGAGGCCGCGCTGCACCGCGCGAGCCAGGACGATGTCGTGCCGGAGCCGGCCCCCTTACCGATTCGGCGCTGGGCGCTCCCGCTGGCGGCAGCCCTCGCCGTCGCGATCGGGGCGGGATATCAGTGGTGGCCGTCATCCACCAACGCCGTGCCGGCCACCCGTGCCGTGTCCCCCACGGCCGCCGCCGTCGCGCCACCGGTCCGGCCCCCCGCCGCGGACAGCTACGAAGTGGAAGCGGCGTTCTACCGGCACCAGGGCGGCACGGCCGTTCGCCTGCAGCCGGGCGCACGGATTGCGCCGGGCGATGAGCTCTCCTTCCAGATTCAAAGCTCCGTCCCCACCTACGTCTACGTCGTCAACGAAGACGACCGCGGCGATGCGTACCTCCTGTTCCCGCTGCCCGGCCAGCAGCTCGCCAACCCGTTGCCGCCAGGCACGCGGCACGAGATCCCGGGCGTCGTGAACGGCGAGCGGATCAACTGGCAGGTGTCGAGCGCGGGCGGGCGGGAGCACTTCGTTGTCTTCGCGAGCCCGGAGCCTCCATCGCCCGCATTCGAGCGCATGTTCGAGTCGCTCCCGCGGCCCGTGCCGGGCGCGGCGCCCGCGCCACAGCCGCTGCCCAGCGAGCTGGCCACCGCACTCCGCGGCGTGGGCGGGTTGAAGAAGGCACCGGCCCGCCCGGCGGGCGAGCGGATGAGCAACGAGTTCACCGCGCCGCTCCCCGACGCGCGCGAGACCGCGCGTGGTGTGTGGGTGCGGCAGCTGACGCTGGAGAACCCGGGGAAGTAAGCTCAGGCCTTGCCCGCCATCTTCGCCAGCCACCACCGCAGGCCCACGAAGAGGAACCGCCAGTCCTTGAAGAACTCGGGCGGCTTGCCCTCCAGCGCGTGGCCGATGAACTGAAGGATCCAACCGACGACGAACAGGCCCAGCGCGGGCCACCAGAGCGCGGGCCAGAGGAAGCCCGCGATCGCCATGACGATGGAGGCCACGATGAGCGGGATGCCGAAGGT
>JBFWQE010000117.1:0-14449 GCA_050249615.1 Vicinamibacterales bacterium | reverse complement strand
CGTGGCCGATGAACTGAAGGATCCAACCGACGACGAACAGGCCCAGCGCGGGCCACCAGAGCGCGGGCCAGAGGAAGCCCGCGATCGCCATGACGATGGAGGCCACGATGAGCGGGATGCCGAAGGTGTGCAGCATCCGGTTGACAGGGTGCTGATGGCTCTCCGAGTACTGCCGGATCCAGTCGGTCATGGGGCGGTTTCCCAGCATGCGCACATCCTAATACCGACCGGCCCCGGCGGACGCACGCCGTTGCGCCGTGTCCGAGGACGCGCCGGCAACGGTCGGGCATAGAATGCTGACCCATGCCCGGGGCGCCCACATCGAACGCCCACCGCCGCGGATGGGCCCGAGGAGCGGCGCTCATCGTCTCCATCGTGCTCGCGTCGGCCTGTGACCGCACACCGCCGCCGCCGGATCCCGCCACGCTCGGCAACGTCGACCCCGCCGTCAGGACGCTCGTTGACGAGCTCACGGCCAGCGTCAATGCCGACCGGCGCGACGCCGCACGTTGGGGCCGGCTCGGGTTGGCGTACGAGGCCAACGGGCTGCTCGTGCAGGCCGCCCAGGCCTACGACGTGGCCGTCGGGCTCGACGAGCGCGAGCCGCGGTGGCGCTATCGCCGCGGGATCCTGACCGCGCGGCGCGGCGATGTGGACGCGGCTCTCGCCGATCTCGAACAGGTCATCGTCCTGGCGCCCTCGTACGCTCCAGCTCGATGGCGGAAGGGTCTCTGGCTGCTGGACCTTGCTCGACCCGATGCCGCCGCCACCGCGTTCCGCGAGGCATTGGCGGCCGCGCCCACGGATCCGGCGGGCCCCATCGGGCTGGCCCTGGTGCACCTGTCGAAGCGGGAGGACGAGCAGGCCGCGGAGGCACTGGAGCGCCTGCTTGCGAAATCGCCTGGCGATCGCTATGCCCTGCACCTGCTGGGCACGGCCTATCAACGGCTCGGCCGCACGGAGGAGGCGCGCTTTGCGCTGAGCATCGGGCGCGGCGGGCAGCCGCTCTGGGCTGATGCCTGGTCGGAGGAAGTAGACCAGTACCGCCGTGGTTTCGCGGCGATGCTGAAGGAGGCCACGCAGCTCGGCATGGAGCGGCGGTTCGATGAGTCCATCTCGCTGCTCGAGCGGCTGCGCGCGCTCCGACCGGAGGACACCGCGCTGCGCGTCTATCTGGGAGGGATGTACGCGTCGGCCGGTCGCATGGGCGAAGCGACGGCAATCCTCGAGCCGGTGCTCGCCGCGGATCCACGGCACTTCGACGCGACGATGCACCTGGCCAGCGGCTATCTGTTCACCGGTGCGCTCGACAGGGCCGCCGAGTACGCCGCGCGCGCGCTGGAACTGCGGCCCGAGAGCGCCGACGCCGCGAAGCTGCGAGGGGTCGTGGACTGGCAGCAGGGACGCGAGCGTGAGGCGCTGGCCCGCTTCGAGGCCGCGGCTGCCTCCGATCCACGCGATCCAATGCCGCACCTGTGGATGGGCATGATCAACGGTCAGCAGGGGCAGTACCTTCGGGCGCGCAACCGGTTCGAGGCCGCGCTCTCGAAGAACCCGCTGCTCGGCGACGCACTGATTGGCCTGGCCGATACCCATGCCGCGACCGGCGACTTCGCCGAGGCGGAGAAGATCCTCGAGCGCGCCGCACAGGCCGAGCCCAACAACCCCAGGCTCGCCGCGGCGCAGGAGCGCATCGGCGCCGCCGCCAGGAGAGTGCGATGACGCGACGGCATGCACTGACATCGCTGACCGCGTGCCTGTCGGCAGCCATCCTCGTGGCCACCTGCAGTTCTCCCCCGCGCGGTTCCGGCCCGGCGCCCGCGCCGGCGCCCGCGGCAGGTCCTGCGTGGTTCGAAGAGGTCGCCGCGAGCCGAGGCCTCGACTTCATGCACCGGTCGGGCCACGAGACCCGCTACCTCCTGCCGGAGATCATGGGCGGCGGCGCCGCGCTCTTCGACATGGAGAACGACGGCGACCTCGACCTTCTCATGGTGCAGAGCGGCCGCCTGTCGGCAGCGCCCTCGGGCACGCCGGCCGGCCATCGGCTGTACCGCAACCGGGGCGACGGCTCCTTCGAGGACGTGTCGACCGATTACGGGGTCGCAGGCATCGCGGGCTATGGCATGGGCGTCGCGACGGGCGACTACGACAACGACGGCGACGTGGACGTGTACATCACCGGTTACGGGTCGAACGTCCTCCTGCAGAACGACGGGCGAGGGCGTTTCGCGGACGTGACGCGCAAGGCCGGCGTGGCGGCATCGGGATGGAGTACCAGCGCCACGTTCGTGGACGTGGACGCCGACGGCCATCTCGATCTCTTCGTCGTGCGTTACCTGGACTGGACTCCTGACCGCGAGCGCGAGTGCTTCAGCCTGACCGGGCAGGTGGACTACTGCGCGCCGAAGAACTACGACGCGCCCACCACCGACGTGCTCTCCCGCAACAACGGCGACGGCACGTTCACCGACGTCTCGCGGCCGGCGGGCCTGGGCGCGGCCGTCGGCAACGGCCTCGGCGTCGTCGCCGACGATGTGAACGGCGACGGGCGGCCGGACCTCTTCGTCGCCAACGACGCCACGCCCAACCACCTGTGGATCAACCGCGGCAACTGGCGCTTCGAAGAGACGGCGATGATGGCGGGCGTCGCGATCGATCAGGACGGCGCTCCGAAAGCCGGCATGGGCGTCCATGCGGCCGACGTGGACGACGATGGCGACAACGATCTGATCGTCATGAACCTCGACACCGAATCCGATTCGTTCTACCGGAACGAGGGCCGGTTCTTCGTGGACGCGACGACCAGCGTGGGCCTGCGGGTGGTCAGCCGCCGGTTCACGCGGTTCGGCGCCGCGCTGCTCGACTTCGACAATGACGGCCGCCTCGATCTCTACGAAGCCAGCGGCCGTGTCGGCCTGCAGTCCGAGACGTTTGGCCCCGATCCGTACGCCGAGCCCAACCTGCTCTTCCGCGGCCTGCCCTCCGGGGCCTTCGAGGAAGTGACGCCACGAGGCGGAACCGTCACGCCGCACATCGCCACCAGCCGCGCGGCCGCGTTCGGCGACCTCGACAACGACGGCGGCCTGGACATCGTCGTGGCGAACCGGGACGGGACGCCGCACCTGCTGCGGAACATCGTGCCGGGGCGCGGCCACTGGCTGCTGCTCGGCGTGCTCGAGCGCGCGGGCCAGGACGCGATAGGCGCGCGCGTGATGATCGACGCGGGCGGACGTCAGATCAGGCGGGATGTGCGCACGGGCTACAGCTACCTCGCCGCCAACGACCCGCGCGTGCACGTCGGATTGGGCACCGTGAGTTCGGTCGACGCCGTCACGGTCACGTGGCCCGACGGCGTCCAGGAGCGGTTCGGCCCCTTTGACGCCGACCGGGTCGTCGAACTGCGCCGGGGGGCGGGGCCTGGCACGGTTGCCCCGCAAACGATGCAGTGACTGCCATGCGTGCAGGAACTGCGTCGTTTTCGGGGCAACCGTGCCAGGCCCCTACCCGCCGGCGTAGCGGGTGTTGAAGCGGGGGTGCAGCCGTCGGCGCGCGGGGGTGTCCGCACCCGGCAGCGGTTCGATGGTCTCGCCATCCTTCGTGTAGAGGTCCATGTCCTTGCACCAGCCGCGCGCCTCGAGGACGAGCCGCCGCGTCCAGCCCTCGGGAACACCGGTGCCGGGCGCCTCGAACGACACCGTCACCTCCTCGCCGGGGCCGAAGATGGCCACCGCAGCATCCTCCTCGGCCAACAGCGGCTCGATGGACCCGAACTCCGTGTACCACCCTCGCGGGTGACGCGTGTCGCCCAGCGGCGCTCGCCGTTCATCGTCGTAGTGCGGCGCACGCTGCGGCCCCGTGCTCCGCTGCTGGAAGCCGCCCGGCTGCAACCCCGCGGACCGAGGCGGCAGGACCTGCCGCCGCACCGCGGGCTGTGCTTCCGCGTAGACGATGGCGATGCGATCCCAGTAGATCTCCTGCGACGTCCGGAGGCGAAGCGCGGTGGTGCCGGACGGGAGCGGCGGCAGTGGGAACGCCATCTGCCGCGGCATTCCCGCCGGGTATCCGAACTCGCCCGCCACCTCGTGCCAGCGGCCCGCGGCATCGCGCGCTTCGAGCGTGGGCGCCTCGTAGACGGCGCCCGCCTGCCACGCCGCGAAGAGCGTCTGCGCGTAGGGATATTCCACCCACCCGTCGACGAGGAGGACCGGCCGACCAGGCCCGCGGTCGATGGGCCGATCGAACGTCATCGTCACGGCCCACGGGCGAGCGAGACCGATGAAGCGAGACACGAGTTCGTGCGGGCCCACCCCTGAGAGGTCCGCGCCGAGCAGCCGCGCCGTCACGTCCGCGCCGACCTGATCGACAGCCTCAATCGGGAGCCGTTCCTCCCGGTAGAAGATGGGCTCGCCCGTTGGCGCCGGGCCGCTCACGGCCTTGCGCTCGTCGAGCGCCATCCGCCATCCCGGTGGCAGGTCGTAGGCCACGAGCGAGACCTTGTCGAGATAGGTGACCTCCTCCATCGGCTCGGCGATCTTCAGCCGATACGTGCCCCCACTGGCCGCCATCGCGCCATCCGGCAACAGCACGTTCTCGCGAGGGAGCGGCTCCGAGTACACGCCCGGCCGCTCGAAGAACCCGATGCCGCCGACGCCGAGCAGATCGGTGACGAACCGGAAGCGTGATCCATCCCAGGCGAAGAGGACGGGACAACTGGAGAGTTGACGTTGAGTCTCGGCAATCCGGTGCAGCCGTCCGCCCTCGAGCGCCAGCTCGGTCTGGAACACGCCGTCGGACCAGGTGAGCGCGACGAAGTCCGCGCGCGCCGATCCACCGAGCCCGATGGTCGTCGGCTGATCGCTCTGTCCGGGTCCGGTCGCCAGGCGCGTCGTTTCGAACGCCGTCCACTGCGACCCCGCCCGAACGGCCACGCGCGTCCCGATGCCCGAGAGATTCGATCGGCGCTGATCGCTCGTCGGATCCCGGCCGGAGAACCCGAGCGCGATGTAGCCGAATCGGCCGGGGCCCGGCTGCCACAGCACCGGCTGGCCCTGGGCGCCGATGCCGACCACGGAGGGGCCGCTTCCGGCGTCGAGGTGCGCGACGGCCCAGCCGCCTGGCGAAGGGCCGTCCGCGCGGGCGACATCCTCCCAGGTCGACGCGCTCACCGAGGGCGCGTATGCCGCCCAGGCCTCGCCTCGCGAGGCGACCAACTCGAGCGTGCCGTTGCCATCGGTATCGGCCCAGGCAAGCGGGTGTCCGGCACCATCGGTCCGGTCGATCGCCTGCGCTCGCCACGTGCCATCGGCGGCACGACGCCACTGCCGCAGGCCCGGTCCCCCGGAGGAATACAACTCGATCTCGCCATCGGCATCCACGTCGCCCGCGATCAGCGCCGACATCGGCTCGGACACCAGCGCCGCCGCTCGCTCGTCGGCGCGATACACCCACACGCGATCGTTGAGGAACACGTCGTGCGGCGGGGTCACCTTGACGATCAGGACGTCGGTGTCGCGATCGCCGTCGAGATCGGCGAGGGCCAGCCCGCGGGACGGCCGACCGTCTCCCGCCAGGCCGGTCTCGCGGCCGATGGCCCGGAATCGACCCTCCCCGTCGTTGTTGAGCAGCTCGTTCGGCCCGGACGCGTTGATGAGCAGGAGATCGAGATCGCCATCGTGGTCGGCGTCGAACGCCGCCCCGTCCACGATGTCGGCATCCCGGGGCAGCATGCCGGACGCCAGACCCGGCGCGGCGCTCCACTGTCCCGCGGCGACCTGCCGCCAGATCGCCGTGCCGCCCGCCGGCCGGCACAAGACGACGTCCACCAACCCGTTGTCGTCGAGGTCCGCCCAGATGGCCGCGTGGACATTCGCGATCGACGCCAGCGGGTGGTTCGGTTCCACGGTCCAGCCATCACCACGCCTGAGCACCACCGCGTTGGGCGAAGGCCCCTGGACCGCATCGGCGATGAAGAGGTCGAGCGCACCGTCCCCGTCGATGTCCGCCACGGTGATCGACCGCGGCGACCCGCCGGTCTTCCAGGCGGGGCTCGTTCCGGTCACGAGTGGAGCCGCCGCCAGGAAGCGGCTGCCGCCCGGCGCTTCCGCGTCGTGGCGCCCGCTCTCGTCTGCGGTGATGGCCTCGGCGAGGGGGCCCATCCGCGTGTACTTGAACTCGGCCACCAGCGCCTGCGGATTGCGCTCCAGCGCCTGGAAGCGCGCGAGCGCGGCCGCGGCCTCATCGTCACGGCCGAGGCGTCGAAGGGCGAGGAAGGCGCCGTAGTGGGCGCTGCGCAGCAGGGGGACCTGGCCGGCCGCGCGCTGGTACCACTGGAGCGCCTCCTCGGGATCCGTCGCCAGTTTCAACTGTCCCGCGAAGTAGGCGGCAAAGCCGTCCGGTGGGTCGCCTCCGGCCACCTCCACCAGGAATGGCAGCGCCTCCTCGTCCCGGCCCTCGTGCACGAGGAGCAACCCCAGCGTGTAGCGGGCCCGCTGCGCCACCTCGGGCACGTCGAGCAACGCGCGGAGCTCGGCTTCCGCGCGGGCGGCGTCCGATGTCCCCTGCCGGTTCATCAGCGCCACCGCCAGGTTGAGTCGCCCGCCGGACCACCACGGATGCGCCGTGTGCAGCTCTTCGAATGCGGAAACCGCCGCCTCGAAATCGAACTGCCCCATCAGTCCAACCGCCCGGTTGTTCCGGGCGACCATCTCGGCCGTCACTGTCGGGTCAGGCGTCCGCCGGCACGCCCCCGACGCCAGGCCGAGCGCAAGCAGGACCGCCACCCCGCGCCGGACTCGTCTTTCCCTGAGCATCACGGCGGCAACCCTACCACGACACCTGCGCGCGCGGCCCACGGCCCTGTGGGACGCCGGCGTGGGCGGAACGCCCGGGACGAAAAGCCGGCCAGTTGTGAGAGACTCGGCACCAGTCGCGATGCCTCGCTGGTCCCTGTCCCGGTTCGTCGCCTACGCGTCGCTCCTCCTGCTGACCAACACGGCCTACATTGCCGTGGCCGCCTCGCCGACGGTTTTCTACATGGCCAACGTGCTGCTGCACGTGGTGCTCGGCGCGCTCGTATGGGCGGCGGCATGGGCGTGGCTGCGGCGCGAGGGCGCGGGGCCGGTCCGCACGCCCGCACGAGCGTCCCTGCTGGCACTCACGGTGGCGGCCGGCTTCGCGGCCGTGCTCATCTGGCGCGGCAACCTCGCCGAGATGCGATGGGCGCTCGTCTCGCACATTGTCGCCGGGGCCGTGGCCGTCGTCGCCCTGCTCCCTCTCGTCTGGCGGATGGCCGCCGACGGCGCCGGCGCCCGGCGGCAGTTCGGAGGCGCCTACCTGGCGTCAGCGGCGATCCTGCTGCTGGTGCCAGGCGCCGCCTGGCTCGGGCTCGGCGCCAGCCCGTCGCCGTCGGATCGGATCGTGAATCCGACCGCTGCGCCGGCCTCGATGGAGGAGGAGGGCGGCGGGCCCTCGTCGCCGTTCTTCCCTTCGTCCGCGCGGACCAACGTCGGCGGCACCATCCCCTCGGACTTCTTCCTGGATTCAGAGCTGTGCGGCGAGTGCCACCAGGACGTGTACGAGCAGTGGAAGGGCTCGGTGCACCACTTCGCGTCGTTCAACAACCAGTTCTACCGGAAGTCCATCGAGTACATGCAGTCGGTCGTGGGCACGCGGCCGAGCAAGTGGTGCGCCGGCTGCCACGATCACGCGGTGTTCTTCAACGGCCGCTTCGACCGGCCCATCGCCGAGCAGATCGACACGCCGGAGGCGCAGGCGGGCCTCGCCTGCACGTCGTGCCATTCCATCTCACAGGTGGACAGCTCGATGGGTAACGGCGGGTTCACCATTGAATATCCCCCGCTGCACCGCCTCGCCTCCAGCCGGCAGCCGCTGGTCCGGGCGATGGATCGCTTCCTCACCTACCTCGACCCGGAGCCGCATCGGCGCACGTTCATGAAACCGTTCATGCGCCTCGACGCCTCGGAGTACTGCGCCGCCTGCCACAAGGTGCACCTGGACGTCCCCGTCAACGGCTACCGCTGGATCCGCGGCTTCAACGAGTACGACAACTGGCAGGCCAGCGGCGTCTCGGGCCAGGGCGCGCGCTCGTTCTACTACCCGGACCAGCCCTCCACCTGCGTGGACTGTCACATGCCGCGCGTGCCGTCGGCCGACCCGGGACGGCACGCGGACGGAATGGTGCACTCGCACCGCTTCCCCGGCGCGAACACCGCGGTGCCCTTCGTGAACCACGACACGACGCAGCTGAAGGTGACCACCGACTTTCTCACCTCGGGCTTCATCTCCGTGGACATCTTCGCCGTCTCGCCGATCGAGGAGACCGCGGACACGCCCATGATCCGGCGCTCGGGCGCCCAGCCGCCGCAGGCGATGTCGGCCTTCGCGGTAGGTGAGGAAGCCGAGCAGGCGGCGCCCGCGGTCATTCGCGAGGTCGGACGCATGGCGGCGCCCATCGACCGCGCGGCGCCCATCCTCGCGCCCGGGTCCACGGTCCGCCTGGACGTGGTCGTGCGCACGCGCAAGATCGGCCACTTCTTCCCCGCCGGCACGGTGGACGCCTTCGACGTCTGGCTCGAGGTCCAGGGCCGCGACGCCGACGGCCGTGTCGTCTACTGGAGCGGCCATGTGGAAGACGATGGCCGCGGCCCGGTGGAGCCCGGCGCGCACTTCTATCGCTCCTACCAGCTCGATGGGCACGGCAACCCCATCGACAAGCGCAACGCCTTCCAGACGCGGAGCCTGCTGTACGTGCGGCTGATCCCGCCCGGCGCGGCCGACGTCGCGCACTACCGCGTCCGCATTCCCGAAGACGCCCGCGGGCCGATCACCTTCACGGCGAAACTCCAGTACCGCAAGTTCTCGCATGCATACACGCAGTTCGCCTACGCGGGCCAGCCGGTGGAGGGCCAGGGAGCCGGCGCCTTCGGGCCGGGCTTCGACGATCGGGTCTTCTCGTACGACCGGGCCAACATCCCGGCCAACGTCTCCGGCCAGATCAAGGACCGCATTCCCGACCTGCCCATCATCACGCTGGCCGAAGCCACCACGGCACTGCAGGTGGGCGGTCGAGACACACAGACGGAGTGGCGCACGGTGGTCGACAGGCCGACCCGCGAGCGTTGGAACGACTGGGGCATCGGCCTGCTGCTGCAGGGGGATCTCAAGGGTGCGGAGTTCGCGTTCAGGCAGGTCACAAAGGCCGAGCCGGAGTACGCCGACGGCTGGCTGAACGTGGCCCGCGCACTCATCCAGGAGGGCGAAACCGAGGCGGCGAAGCCGTTCATCGCCGACGCGCTCGCACGCAACGCGTCGCTCGGGCGCATCCACTTCTTCAAGGCCATGATCGAGAAGGCCGACGGCGACTACCAGGCGGCGCTCGCCTCCCTGGAGCGCGTCGCCGCCGCCTATCCACGCGACCGCGTGGTGCTCAACCAGATGGCGCGGATTCTCTTCCTCGACCGGCGCTACGCGGACGCGCTGGCGGTGCTCGATCGCGTCGCCGCGGTGGATCCGGAGGACCTGCAGATGCACTACACGGCCATGCTGGCGGCGCGGGGCCTCGGTGACGAGGAGCGCGCGGCGCGCGAAGAGAGGCTCTTCCTTCGTTTCAAGGCGGACGAGTCGGCACAGGCCATCACCGAGCGGCCACGGCTCATGAGCGCCGAGGACAACAACGAGCGGCAGTCGATCCACGAGCACGAAACCGTGCCGCTCTCCCGCGCGCACGCCGCGCGCGGAGAGCACCGGTGAGGCACGCTGCCGCCATCCTGGCCTTGGTGAGCCTGGGTATGGTGCAGGGGCTGCCGGCCGCGCCCGGTGACATCACCTTCACCGACGTCACGCGGCAGGCAGGCATCCGATTCGTGCACAACTCCGGACGCGCGGGACAGAAGTGGCTTCCCGAGACCCTCGGCTCCGGCGTCGCGTTCTTCGACGCGGACGGCGACGGCTGGACGGACCTGCTCTTCGTTAACAGCCGCGACTGGCAGCCGACGGGGCGACGCTCCTTGTCCGCGCTCTATCGCAACGACGGCCGCGGCGGCTTCCGGGACATCACGGCCGGCAGCGGCCTGGACGTCCAGCTCTACGGCATGGGCGTCGCCGTTGGCGACTACGACAACGACGGCCGCGGCGACGTCTATGTCACGGCGCTCGAGGGCGACCGCCTGTTCCACAACGAGGGCGGCGGGCGGTTTCGGGACGTGACGAAGGTGTCGGGAATCGCCAACGCCGACTTCGGCACGAGCGCCGCGTGGGTCGACTACGACCGCGACGGGCGGCTCGACCTCTTCGTGGCCAACTACGTGCGCTGGACGCCGAAGACCGACTTGCGGTGCTCGCTCGACGGCGCCACGAAGTCGTACTGCACGCCGGAGTCGTACACGGGCACCTCGTCGAAGCTGTATCGCAACCTCGGCGGCGGGCGTTTCGGCGACGTGTCGAAGGCCGCGGGCGTCGCCGACCCCACGAGCAAGTCGCTCGGGGTCTCCGTACTCGACTACGACGGCGACGGCTGGCCCGACCTGTTCGTCGCCAACGACACGCAGCCCAACAAGCTGTATCGCAACAACCACGACGGCACCTTCACGGAGACGGGGCTGCGCGCCGGGGTGGCCTACAGCGAGGAGGGCATCGCCCGGGGCGCCATGGGCGTGGACGCGGTCGACTACGACCGCTCGGGCCGGCCTCACTTGCTCGTCGGCAACTTCTCGAACCAGATGCTGGGCCTCTACCACAACGAGGGCAAGGGCCTGTTCGTGGACGACGCGCCGCGATCGACCGTCGGCCGCGTGTCGCTGCTGTACCTGGCCTTCGGCGTGTTCTTCTTCGACTACGACCTCGATGGCTGGCAGGACATCCTCGCCGCCAACGGCCACATCGAGGAGGAGATCGGCCGCGTGCAGCCGAAGGTGCAGTACCGGCAGCCGCCGCTGGTCTTCCGCAACCTCGGCGGGCGGCGCTTCGAGCACGTCACGCCCTCGCTCGGCGCCGATTTCTCGCGCGCCATCGTGGCCCGGGGCGCGGCGTATGCGGACTACGACAGGGACGGCGATCTCGACGTCGCCCTCACCACCAATCACGGCCCGGCCTACCTGTTTCGCAACGATGGCGGCAATCGCAACCACTGGCTTGCCATCCGGACTCGCGGCACGAAGTCGAATCGCGATGGCATCGGCGCCGTCGTTCGCGTCACGAGCGGCGAGACGCGCCAGTGGCAGATGGTGCGGAGCGGGTCCAGCTACGCCTCGCAGAGCGACCTCACGCTCACCTTCGGGCTGGGGGCCAGCCCGGCCCCGGTCACCGTGGAGGTCGAGTGGCCGAGCGGGGTTCGCGACCGCATGGCCGACGTCGCCACGCGCCGGTTGGTGACCGTCGAGGAAGGACGGGGAGTCGTGCCCGCTCAGGCGACGCCGCGCGCTCAGGCGCCGTCGAAGCCGGGCGGCGGGCGGTAACCGCCACAGCCCCGCTCGATCGCCTCGGCCACCTGCAGCACCACGTCATCGTCGAACGGCCGACCAGCCACCTGCACGCCAACTGGCAGCCCCTCCTGCGTCCGCGTCACCGGCACTACTGCGGCCGGCGCGCCGAGCACGTTGAACCACTGGCTGTAGCGTGTGGCATCGAGGTAGCCCACCTCCCGGCCCTCGACCTGCCACGCCCTTTCGCCGTGCCTGAACGCGGGGATGGCCGCGACCGGGCAGATCACGACCCGCGACGGCCCCAATTGCGTCACGAAGTCGGCACGGACGAGGTCGCGGGTGGCCCAGGCATCGAGGAGGTCACGCGCCGACAACGGCGCCAGCCGCTCTCGTCGGCCGAGGTACGCCCGCAGGATGGGCAGCTCGCGCTCGGCGCCATCGAGCTCGTCGTGCAGCGCCAGCAGGCCAGTCTCGGCGAAGAAGACGTCCCACAACGGACCCGCTCGCTCCAGCGCGGGCGGCCGATACTCCTCCACCACGAAGCCGGCCGCGGCGGCAGCACGGGCTGCGGCTCGCACCGCGTGGCGCGTCTCCGAGGTCACGGGCACGCGCCCGTCGCCTTCGAAGAACGCCACGCGGATGCTGTCCGGCGGACGCATGGCATCGTCGCCGGCCGCGGGCGCCGCCATGGGATCGCCTCCGTCCCATCCTGCCACTGCCCGATCCAGGAGCCGCAGGTCGCCAATGGTGCGCGCCAATGGCCCGACCACGCCGATGAGCGAGAAGGGGCCCAGGCACGCGGGCTGGTGTCCCGTCGACGGGATGCGGCCGGGCGTGGGCTTGAGCCCGCAGATCCCGCAGAAGTGTGCGGGCACGCGAATCGACCCGCCACCATCGCTGCCGATGCCGCCCGCCGAGCATCCCACGGCAATCGCCGCGGCCTCTCCGCCGCTGGATCCGCCCGGAGTCCTCGATGGGTCCCAGGGGTTCAACGTGCGGCCGTGCAGGGGGTTGTCCGTTTCATACGCCATCAGCATCTCGGCGACGTTGGTCGTACCGAGGACGATGGCGCCGGCTTGTCGCAAACGCGCAACTACGACGGCCTCACCGGAGGCCATCCGCCCCGCGCGGGCAGGGCTCCCCGTCTCGCAGCGGAGCCCAGGCACCTCGATGGCGCTCTTCACCGTCACGGGAAGCCCGCCGAGCGGACCGCGCGGCAGGCCGCGCGCAACGGCATCATCCTGCCGCTCGGCCTCCTCGAGCGCCTGCTCGGCGCGCAGGTCGACGAAGGCGTTGAGTGTCTGGGAAAGCGCGGCGATGCGATCGAGGTGCGCGCGAACGAGCTCGGTGGCCGATACCTCACCCGCGGCCACGAGCCGGACCAGCGCGGTCGCCGGACGTGTCAGCACGATGCGGGCCCGCCCGTGCTTTGAACCCGCGTGCCTTGAACCCGCGTGTTTCGAACCCTTGTGACTCGAACTGTGCGGACGGAGACCGCAAGGTCTCCGTCCGCACCGTGTTCTACCAGTCGAACTTCACGCCGAAGCGCATGATCGTCGGACCGATGATGCTGACCGGCCTGAGGAACGCCGAGCCGCTGTTCCAGGTGATGTTCTGGGCGGCGTCGGAGTTCGTGAGGTTGTACACGTCGGCGAAGACGCCGAGGCGGCGTGTCGCCACGGTGAAGAACTTCTCGGCGCGGATGTCGAGGATGGCGATGTTGTCCTGCCGGCGCGAGTCGATCGGTTCGGCCAGGATGCGCTGCGTCCCGTAGTTGATGCCGTTGGCGGCGCCGGCGAGGAACGTGCGGCCGAACGGCTGGCCCTGCTGGAAGCGAAGCGCCGGCGTGACGCGGATGCCCCAGCCCGCGTCGTAGCTGCCGTTGATCTTCATCGTCCACATCGAGAAGTTGTAGCGGCCGCCGTCGGTGTTGATCAGGTCGTTGGCCGTCGAAGGCGTCGTGGCCGCGCGCAGGTTGTTGCCGAAGTAGCCGGTGTCCTGGTCCTGGTTCCACCGCATGGAGAACGAACCCTGCAGCGACCACCGGCCGGACTGACGCTTGTTGGCCGAGAGCTCCAGCGTATGGTACTCGCCGCTGCCCGGCAGATTCGTCGTGATGTTCACGACGGGCAGCGCCAGCGCCGCCGCGCTCAGGTTGAAGCCCGGGATGCCTGGTCCGTCATCGGCGTTGTTCAGGACGCCGTCCGGGCCCGGGTCGCGGATGGTGACGGGAACGTTGTAGGCGTCGATCGGCCGGTTCTGGTTCACCCGCACGCGGAAGTTGTCGATCTTTCGATAGACGTAGCCACCCTGGATCGCCAGCCCCGGGATGAGCTCGTGCTCGACCCAGGCCGAAATCTCACTGGTCTTGGTGTTCTTCAGGTTCGGATCGAGCACGGCGCTGGCCACGCCACCCAGCCTGGCGATGATGACGCCTTCTTCACCCGGGTCGTACAGGCGATTGTTGTTCGTGTCGGTCCACCGGTATCGCCGGTACCAATCCGTGGTGTTCGGGTTGAGGTCGGAGGCCAGGCCTTGCGCCCCTGGGTTCCACGCATACTGCGCGTAGTTGGCCTTCACCACGGTACGGCCCTGTCCGGTGACGTCGAAGACGAGCCCCAGTCGAGGGACCGGCATGTTGAACGTCCTGACGTCGCTGACCTCGGGGAACGAGACCTGCGTGTCGTTGAATCGGCCGACGGGCGGCCCTTCCTGCTCCGGGTGGAAGGCGCGATAGCGATCGAATCGCAGCCCGAGGTTGAACGTCAAGCGCGAGTTGAGGCGCCAGCTGTCCTGGAAGTAGAGGCCCATGGTCAGCAGGCCCTGCTCCGATTTCGAAGGACTCGCGAAGAGGTAGACCTCGGCCGGGACGCCGTTGTTCAGGATGAGGAGGACGTCTCCTGGCAGCACCCCGACGACACCGACCCCACGCTCGTCGGTGAAGGTCTCGTGGAAGAACACGCCGCCGAGCTAGAAGTTGAGATCCCCCGCCCACCCGACCTTGAAATAGG
>JBFWQE010000116.1:15850-17409 GCA_050249615.1 Vicinamibacterales bacterium | reverse complement strand
TCCGGGCGCTGCTGAAGGAGGGCGCCGACGTCAACGCCGCGCAGGGGGACGGGACCACCGCGCTGCACTGGGCGGCGATGAAGGGCGATGCCGAGATGGTGCAGATGCTCGTCACCGCCGGCGGGACCCTGCGCGCGACGACCAGGCTCGGCAGCTACAACCCGCTCTACCTCGCGGCGCGCGGCGGGCACTCGGCGGCCGTGGCCACGCTCATCGCCGCCGGCGCCGACGTGAACGCCGGGTCGGCCACCGGCGCGACGCCGCTGATGCTGGCGGCGGCGGCCGGCGACACGCGCACGGTGACGATGCTGCTCGAAGGCGGCGCGGCGATCGATGCGAAGGACACGGCGAAGGGCGAGACCGCGCTCATGTACGCCGCGGCCTACAACCGCGCCGAGGTCGTCAGGCTCCTGCTCCAGCGCGGCGCGGACCACACGGCGACGACGAAGGTGATGGACCTGGCGGCGCTGACGGCGCCCGAGGAGGAGTCGACCGGGCGCCAGTTCGGCACGGGTGGCAACCGTCGACCCGCCGACGTGCCCGGAGCGACGCGGCCCTTCCGCTACAACGAGCTCATCGGGACCCAGGGCGGCCTCACCGCACTCCACTTCGCCGCGCGCCAGGGCTTCGCCGACACGGTGATGGCCATGCTCGATGCAGGCGTCGACATCAACCAGCCGAACCCCGGCGACCGCATGACGCCGCTGCTCATCGCCATCGTCAACGGCCACTTCGACCTGGCGATGCGGATGCTCGAGAAGGGCGCCGACCCCGCGGCCGGCAGCGCCAACGGCGTGACGCCGCTCTTTGCCGTGCTCAACGTCTACTGGGCGCCCAAGTCGCTGTACCCCGGCCCCAAGACCTACCAGCAGCAGCGGACCGGATACCTCGAGCTGATCAAGGCGCTCCTCGACCGGGGCGCGGAGGTCAACGCGCGCGTCAAGTACAAGGTCTGGTACCAGGCCTACAACTCCGACTTCGCGGGCGTGGACGAGAGCGGCGCGACGCCCTTCTGGCGCGCGGCCTACGCCAGCGACGTGGACGCCATGAAGCTCCTGGTCGCCCACGGCGCGGATCCCAACATCCCGACCATGAAGCCGGCCGGCCGCCCGTTCACGGGCGACGGCGTGCGCCAGGTGCAGGACCTGTCGGGCCTGCCGCCCGTGCCCTACGGCGGTCCCGCCGTGCTGCCCATTCACGCTGCCTCCGGCGTGGGCTACGGCGAGGGCTTCGCGGCCAACGCACACCGCTACGCGCCCACGGGGTTCCTCCCGGCCATCAAGTACCTGGTGGAGGAGCTGGGCGCGGACGTCAACGCGGTAGACCACGAGGGCAACACGCCCGTGCACCTCGCCGCCTCGCGCGGCGACACCGAGTCGATTCTCTACCTGGTCTCGAAGGGCGCCGACGTCACCAAGGTGAACCGGGAGGGCAACACCACGGCCGACATGGCCAACGGTCCCGTGCAGCGCGTGCAGCCGTTCCCCGAGACGCTGGCCGTGCTGGAGAAGCTCGGCGCGGTGAACAACCACAAGTGCGTGACCTGCTAGGCAGGTGCG
>JBFWQE010000116.1:0-15750 GCA_050249615.1 Vicinamibacterales bacterium | reverse complement strand
CAACACCACGGCCGACATGGCCAACGGTCCCGTGCAGCGCGTGCAGCCGTTCCCCGAGACGCTGGCCGTGCTGGAGAAGCTCGGCGCGGTGAACAACCACAAGTGCGTGACCTGCTAGGCAGGTGCGAACGGGTGCGGCAGGTGCGAACGGGTGCGGGCAGGTGCGAACGGGTGCGACAGGTGCGAACGGGTGCGGGCGGGTGCGAACGGGTGCGGGCAGGTGTGAACGGGTGCGGGCAGGTGCGGGCGGGTGCGATCAGGTGCGCTGGTCGCCGGAAGCGTGATTGAGCGGCTGATGACACAGACAACACAGGTGAGACTCTCGGTGGCCGTGGCGGCCCTGGCGCTTCTTTCGGCACTTCCCGCTTCCGCCCAGGGCCGGCATGCGGCGCTCGATCTGTGGGCGCAGGGCAAACCCGCCTTCGGCGTGTACGTGCCCAACGAGAACCCGCAGCGCTTCGTGCGCGGCCAGCCGCCTCCGAAGGCCATCTACACGAAGGAAGGCGCGGCGAAGCTCGGCGCCAATCCGCTCTACGACTTCGTGTTCCTCAATCTGGAGGGCAGCTACGACCCGGCCGCGGCGAAGACCGTGGTGGACGGGCTGCGCAGCGTCCAGGCCACGGGGTCGCGCAAGACGGTCATCGTTCGCATCCCGTCGATCGAGAGCGACGGCGTGGAGGCCACGCGCACGCGCGTCAAGGAGGTCCTGGCCGCTGGCGCCGACGGCGTGACCATCCCGCACATCCGGTCCCTGGACGAGGCGAAGACCGCGCTGGGCTTCTTCCAGGAGGCGAAGGCCAACGTGTGGTCGCCCTCGAACCCGAACGGGACCGTCATCGCGATGCTGATGGTGGAGGACCCCGATGCGGTGGCCGCGGCCGGCCAGATCGCGGACCTGAAGGGTCTGAGCGTGCTGGCGTGCGGCATCGGCAGCCTGCGGCAGGCGCTGAAGGGCGACGCGGCGGGCGCCGAGGCCGGCACGCAGAAAGTGCTGGCGGAGACGAAGCGCACCAGGCTTCCCAACATGCTGACGGCCAACCCGCAGGACGTCGCCCAGCGCGTGAACGAAGGCTTCCTCGGCCTGCTGGGGCAGGGTGCCTCGGTGGACGACATGATAAGGGCCGGCCGCCAGGCGGCTGGCCGGTAGCCGCCGTCGGCCGACCGTCGCCCGCTCCCGCCGCCCCGCCCATTGGCGATTGCTTATTGACGGTCGGGTGATTCATTTGGGCGATTGGTGATTCAGGCATTGAGCATTCAATTGCCAATTGCGGCAATCCCTCATTGGCGCAATCCCGAATGCCCAATGCCCCAATCGTCAATCACCCAATGAATCGCTCAATCGCCAATAGTCAATCATCAATGGACGCCGCTGCCGCGGACGCCACAGCCGCCGTGCTCATTGCTTGAGCGGCGCCAGCTCGGCAGGCCTCAGCCCACCAGCCCCCAGCGTGTCGTACAGCGCCGGCACGGCGGCGATCAAGTCGTTGGTGTCCTCGAGCACGGCAGCGAGGTCCTCTCGTGCCTCGGCGGCGGCGCGCACCTGCATGGCGGTGGGCAGCGACGTCGAGTTCATCACCTGGCCCTTCAGCTGGCCGATTCGCCCCCGCACGTTCTGCTGCTGGCCGCCAAAGCCGCCACCCCCGGGCCCACCCTGGTTGGCGCCAAGTCCCAGCCGCCGGCGCACGTCGGCCAGCCGCCTGCCGACGTCCTCGACTGCTCCCTTCGCCGCGGCCGGGGCGCCCGCCGCGCTCTTCAGCAGCTTCTCCGCGGCCTCGAACTGCTCGCCGAGCGTCGTCACCGCGTCCGCCGCCTCGTTGGCGGTCCTCTGCATCTCGTGGAGCGACATCGACGTGTCGTGCCAGGTCTTCCGATCCGCGTCGCTCATCTGCACGGCGCCGTCGCCAGAGACACGGAGTGTCTTCGTGGCCACCTCCTTGCCGCCCACGACGAGCGTCACCCGGTAGTCGCCGGGCAGCACGTGCGGGCCATTGAGCGCTGCCGCGCCGAAAGGGCCGCCACCGCCGCCCGCACCCTGCGGCTGGCTGGCCGGCCGTGGCAGCGGCTCGTGGCGCAGGTCCCAGTAGACGCGGTTGATGCCGGCCTTGCCGGCCTCCTTCGTGGCGTCGCCTTTCAGTTCCCGGACAACCGTGCCCTGCGTGTCGCGCACGCGGATCGCCACGTCGTTACTGGCTGCCGCCAGGTAGTAGCTGATGGGCGCGCCGTAGGTGGGGTTCTTCCCCCAGAAGCCCTTGTCAGCGATGAACCCGCGATCGTTGGCCGGGTTGAACTGCATGGTGGGGCGGAGGTCGAACAGGTGCGCCTGGGACTTCTGCGCCTCCGCGAGCTGCTGAATGGGAGTGGCATCATCCAGGATCCAGATGCTGCGCCCGTGCGTGGCGATGATCATGTCGTTGTCGCGCGGGTGGAACACGATCTCGTGGACGGGCACCGAGGGCAGGCCCGCCTTCAGGCGCTGCCACCGACCGCCGCGATCCAGGCTGACGAAGAGGCCGAACTCGCTGCCGGCGTACACGACGTTCGCGTTCTTCGGGTCCTCGGCGAAGGCGGTAATGGCATGGCCCTTCGGAATGCCCTCGCCGATGGGGCGAAACGAGTTCCCGCCGTCGGCGCTGGCGTAGACATAGGTCCCGTAGTCGTCGTTGCGGTGGTTGTCGAACGTGGCGTATACGGTGTTGTTGTCGTGGCGCGACGGCGTGAGCCGCGAGACATACGCGTTGTTCGGCACACCCGGGAACCGGGAGGTGATGTTCGTCCAGGTCTTCCCGTCGTCCTTCGTCATGTGAACGGTGCCGTCGTCCGCACCCGCGTAGAGCACGCCGGCCTGCCGGGGCGACTCGGTCAGCTGTACGAGGTTGCCGTACGACTGGACGCCGTCGTGCTTGGCCAGCGTGAAGTCCTTGGCCGTCACGCCCATCAGCGAGAGCGTCTCACGGTCCGTGCTTTCGGTGAGGTCCGGGCTGATGGCGGCCCACGTCTGCCCGCGATCCGGCGACCGGAAGACGATGTTCGCGCCCACGTAGAGCACGTCCGGGTCGTGCGCCGAGAGCACGAGGGGCGTGTTCCAGTTCCAGCGCAGCGGCGGCTCACCGCGCGCGGGCACCGGCCGGATCGACTTGCGCTCGCCCGTCAGGCGATCGGTGCGGACGATGTTGCCGTCCTGCGACTCGGCGTAGACGGTGCGGCCGTCCCGCGGGTCCATCTGCGCCTCGAAGCCGTCACCGCCCTGGATCTGCCGCCACTCGTCGTTGCCGATGCCGGTGCGGCTGCGCACCTGGCTGGGCCCGCACCACGTGTAGTTGTCCTGCAGGCCGCCGCAGACGTGGTAGGGCGTCTGCATGTCGTAGGTCACGTGGTAGAACTGGCCGAGGTCCATGTTGTAGACCGCTTCCCAGGTCTTCCCCTTGTCGTAGCTGATGCCGATGCCGCCGTCATTGCCGTCGATGATGTGGTTCGAGTTCGCGGGGTTGATCCACATCGCATGATGGTCCGAGTGCATGGCGCCGTTCTCGACGAACGTCCTGCCGCCATCGTCGGAGATGTGCACCTGGACGCCCAGCACGTAGACGCGCAGGTCGTTGGTCGGGTCGATGCGGATCTGGCTGAAGTACATCGGCCGCGGATTGACGTTCGACATCTTCCGCCAGCTCAGCCCCGCGTCGTCCGACCGGTAGACGCCGCCTTCCTTCTCGTGCTCGATCCGCGCGTAGACGATGTTGGGGTTGGCGCGGTAGACGTCGAGGCCGATGCGGCCGAGCGGGCCGGCGGGGATGCCGCTCGTCAGCTTCGCCCAGGTGCGGCCCGCGTCCGACGACTTGTAGATGGCGCTGCCCGGCCCGCCCCCGTTGAAGCCCCAGGTGGCGCGCCGCCGCTGGTAGGTGGCGGCGTAGAGGACCTTGTTGTTCGCCGGGTCCATCACCAGCTCCGTGGCGCCGGTGTCGTCGTCGACGAAGAGCACCTTCGACCAGGTGAGGCCGCCGTCGGTGGTCTTGAACACACCCCGCTCCGGTCCCGGCCCCCACAGGCTGCCGAGCGCCGCGACGTAGACGACGTCGTGATCGACGGGATCCACGATGATGCGGGCGACGTGGCGCGAGTCGCGGAGGCCCATGTGCGTCCAGGTGCGGCCGGCGTCGGTGGACTTGTAGACGCCGTTGCCCCAGGAGCCGCTCTGGCGGTTGTTGTTCTCGCCGCTGCCGACCCACACGGTGTTGGCGTCGCCGGGAGGGATGGCGATGTCGCCGATCGACACCACGTCGTCGAGGTCGTCGAACAGGACCTCCCATGTCGTCCCGTTGTTCGTGGTGCGCCAGAGGGCGCCGGTGGCCGCGCCGACGTAGAAGACCGCGGGGTTCGACTCGAGGACGGCGAGGTCGTCGATGCGCCCGCCCATCGTGGCGGGGCCGATGTTGCGGATGGCGAGGCCGGCAAAGGGGTCGGGCGTGGCTCCGGGCGCCTGGCCTTCGGCCGTGACGCCCAGACCGAGTGCGAGCGCCAGGACCACGGCACCCGTCTTCCATGCGAAGACCACACGCGTCGAGTTCATGCCCGTCCTCCTCACCTGCCCGTCAGGGGCGCTGGTATGTTCGCACGAGCCGTGCAGCGGCGGGCCACCGGCGTGTGCGAGGTAGAATACGGCCGCGTGTTTCCTTGTCGCCGCCACCAGCGCCGCCTGGCCTCCGGGCTGGCGTGTGCACTGATGCTCCTGGCCGTGGGTGGCGCGGCCTGCGGCCTTCGTCCCGAGCCCCTGGCCATCGATCGCCTGAAGCCCTGCACCAGCGACGAGGGCCCCACCGACGCCTACTGCGGTACGCTGACCGTCTTCGAGAACCGGGACACCAGGCAGGGCCGCACCATCGACCTCAAGATCGTCGTGCTGCCGGCGCTCGGCAACGACGCGGCTCCAGACCCGCTGTTCTTCCTCGCCGGCGGCCCCGGGCAGGGCGCCGCGAAGATGGCCCGCCAGGTCCGCGATCTCTTCGGCCGTATCCAGGCGCGGCGCGACATCGTCCTCGTGGACCAGCGAGGCACGGGCGACTCCAACGGCCTCGAATGCCGCTCCGACGATGACTCGCTGGCGTCGATCTACGAGTCGGACGAGGCGGGGCTGGAGCGGCTGAAGACGTGCCTGGCGGGCTATGACGCGGACACGCGCTTCTACACCACCCCCATCGCCATGGACGATCTGGACGATGTGCGCGCGTTCCTCGGCTACGAGATGATCAACATCTACGGGGGATCGTACGGAACGCGGGCGGCCCTCGTGTACCTGCGGCAGCACGAGGCGCGGGTGCGCGCGGTGGTCCTCGACGGGGTGGCGCCCACCGACATGCGCCTGCCACTCTACTTCGCGCGCGACGCGCAGCGCGCGCTGGATCGCCTCCTCGCCGACTGCGCGGCGGATGCGCCGTGCGCCGCCAGGTACCCGAACCTGGCCGAGCGGGTGCGGGCCCTGTTCGCACGCCTGGAGGCCACGCCGCCCACGATGCGCCTCACTCATCCGCGCACGGGTGTCGCCGAGGTCGTGCAGGTGAAGGCCGAGCTCGTCGCGAACATGGTGGCCGGCGCCCTCTATTCGCCGCTCCTCTCGTCGCTCGTTCCCGAGCTGCTCGCCCGCGCGGAGGCCGACGACTTCCAGGGGATGCTGGCCACGGCCACGACGGGCGAGGGCGCAGGCGAGAACATGAGCGCCGGCATGCAGCTGTCGGTGATCTGCGCCGAGGACGCGCCGCTGGTGACCGAGGCCGATATCGCGCGGGAATCGGCCGGCTCGGTTTTCGCCCGCCACCTGCTGGCCTCGCGCCTGAAGGCCTGCGAGTTCTGGCCGAAGGGGGCCGTGCCCGCGTCCTACTACGACCCGGTCCAATCCAACGTGCCCGTGCTGGTGCTGTCCGGCGACCTCGATCCCGTGACCCCGCCCTCCTGGGGCGAGGCCGTGGCCGCGCACCTGCCGAATGCCCGCCATATCACCGCGCCCGCGACGGGTCACGGGGTCGTGGGCACGGGGTGCGGGCTGCGCCTGATTGCGGCCTTCGTCGACAAGGGCACGACGGACGCCGTCGACACGTCGTGCCTGGCGTCGATGAAGCGCCCGCCGTTCGTCCTTGGGCCCGCGGGACCGGATCCCGCGCCTGGCGCGGCGCCC
This sequence comes from Vicinamibacterales bacterium, assembly GCA_050249615.1. GTDB lineage: Bacteria > Acidobacteriota > Vicinamibacteria > Vicinamibacterales > UBA2999 > VFZN01. The sequence continues at coordinate 9,587 of JBFWQE010000116.1, read as the reverse complement.
ACGCCATGATTCGCGTCGAGCATCTTCGCAAGCGCTTTGGCGCCGTGACGGCCGTGGACGACGTCAGTTTCGACGCGCCGGACGGCGCCGTCACGGGGCTCCTCGGGCCGAACGGCGCCGGCAAGACCACCACGCTGCGTATGCTCTACGGCCTGATGCGCCCCGACGAGGGCCGCATCCACGTGGACGACGTGGATGCGGTGGCGAATCCGCAGGGCGCGCAGGCGCGCCTGGGCGTGCTGCCGGACGCCTCGGGCCTCTATCCGCGGCTGACGGCGCGGGAGCACATTCAGTACTTCGGCGAGCTGCAGGGCGTCTCGGGCCGGGCGCTCGTCGAGCGGACCGACGCGCTGCTCGGCCTGCTCGACATGCGCGAGATCGCCGATCGCCGCACGGCGGGCTTCTCGCACGGCGAGCGCACCAAGGTGGCCCTCGCCCGCGCCCTGGTGCACGATCCGCGCAACGTGCTGCTGGACGAGCCCACCAACGGCCTGGACGTGATGAGCACGCGCGCGGTGCGCGACATCATCCGCCGGCTCCGCGCCGAAGGACGGACAGTGGTCTTTTCGAGCCACGTGATGCAGGAGGTCTCGGCGCTCTGCGACCGCATCATCGTCATCGCCCACGGGCGGGTCGTGGCCTCGGGGACGCCAGACGAGCTGCGCGCGCAGACGGGCCACCAGAGCCTCGAGGACGCGTTCGTGGCGCTGGCCGGCCTCGCGCCGGAGGCCGTCGAATGACCCGTGCGCTCGCGCAGGCGCTGATCGTCGTCCGCAAGGAGCTGAAGGACGCGTTCCGCGATCGGCGATCCATCTACTCGGTGCTCCTCGGGTCGCTGATGGGGCCCGTGATGGTGGCGTTCATCCTCAACGGGGTCGCCGAACGGCAGCGCGAGGTCCAGGACGTGACCATTCCCGTCGTGGGGATGGCGCATGCGCCCGCGCTGGTGGACTGGCTGCGCCAGCAGGCGGGCGTGCAGGTCGTCGAAGGCCCGGCCGACCCGGAAACCGCGGTGCGCGAGCGGGTGCACGACGTCGTCGTGGTGATCCCCGAGGACTACGCGAAGACGTTCCGCGCGTCGCGCCCGGTCGAGATCCGGATCGTGTCGGACGGCTCGCGGAACGTGGCGCGGCCGTTCGTGCAGCGCGTGCGGACACTGCTGCAGCGGTACAACGCGGAGATCGCGTCACTGCGGCTGTTGGGACGGGGCATCAGCCCGGCGGTGGTGCAACCGCTGCAGCTCCAGGATCTGGAGGTGTCGAGCGCACAGCAGCGCGCGGCCGTCCTGCTGAACTTCATCCCGATGTTCATCGTGCTCGCGGCCTTCACGGGCGGGATGCAGATCGCCACGGACTCGACGGCCGGTGAGCGCGAGCGGGGATCGCTCGAGCCGCTGCTGGCGAACCCCGCCGCGCGCGCGGTCATCGCGTCGGGCAAGTGGCTGGCGGCGACGCTCTCGTCGATGTTGAGCGTCTGCATCACCACCACGCTGTGCGTGGCCCTGCTGCAGGTGATTCCGCTGCAGGATCTCGGGATCCGCTTCCGCCTGGGACCCGGCCACGTCGCCGGCCTGCTGGCGGGCGTGCTGCCCCTGTGCCTGCTGGCCACCGCCATCCAGGGCTACCTGGCCACCTTCGCCCGATCGTTCAAGGAAGCGCAGAGCTACATGGGGTTCCTGATCATGGCGCCGATGCTGCCGGGCGTCGTGAGCGCCGTCTATCCCATCGCGGGTCGGTGGTGGATGTATCCCATCCCGATGCTGGGTCATCACCTGCTGCTGGCCGACGTGCTGGGGGGGAAGGCGCCCGGACCGCTCGTATTCGTCGCATCGGCGGCGGTGACGGTGCTCGCGGCCCTGGCGCTGGTGCGGCTGATCACGGCGCTGCTGTCGCGCGAGCGCATCATCTTCGGGCGGTGACACGACCTGCCCGGGGCGCCTGGTGGGCAGACCCCCGGAACAGGGACAAGGCGGGTGGTCGGGGCGACTGGATTCGAACCAGCGACATCCCGCTCCCAAAGCGGGCGCTCTACCAGGCTGAGCCACGCCCCGACGCAACGCCATTGTACAGGCTTCGCCCGCGATTCCTCCAGGCATCCCGCGGTGGACCGTGCGCGCTTGACAGGCATCATCATATCGACATAAGTTGATGTTGCTCGTGCGGCGTCCCGCCGCCGGGCGTTTATCCAGAGTGGCGGAGGGACCGGGCCCGACGATGCCACAGCAACCTGGCCACCAGGCGCCGAGGTGCTAATTCCCGCCCCGACCGGGGAGAGATAAGGAGCCTCACGTGCACTTCGCCACGCGCGCCATCCACGCGGCCCAGCCCAGCGACCCGTCCACCGGCGCCCTCGTTGCGCCCATCTTCCAGACGTCCACGTTCGAGCAGGAGAGCCCGGGCCTCAACAAGGGCTTCGACTACGGCCGGACGAACAACCCCACGCGCCAGCGCCTCGAGGCCGTGCTCGCCGACCTCGAAGGCGCCCGCGACGCGGCCGTGTTCGCCTCCGGCCTGGCCGCCGAGCATGCGATCCTGCAGGCGTGGCTTCGACCTGGCGACGACATCCTCCTGCCCGCCGATGTGTACGGCGGCACCTGGCGTCTCGTCTCCAGGGTCTTCGCCCCGCTGGGGATCGAGCCGCGCTTCGCGGACACGACCAGCCTCCCTGCGGTCGCCGCCGCCCTCACCGCCCGGACCCGCCTGGTGTGGCTGGAGACCCCGACCAACCCGCGGCTGCACGTGTCGGACATCGAGGGCATCGCCGGCATCGCGCACGCCCAGGGCGCGCTGGTCGTCGTGGACAACACGTTCGCCACGCCGGTCTTCCAGCGCCCGCTGGAGCTCGGCGCCGACCTGGTGGTCCACAGCGTCACGAAATACCTGGCCGGGCACTCGGATCTCATCCAGGGGGCCGTGCTGGCCCGCGACCCGGCGGTGTTCGAGCCCGTGCGCTTCCTGCAGAACGCGACCGGCGCCGTGCCGTCGCCGTTCGACTGCTGGCTGACCCTCCGGGGCCTCAAGACGCTGGAGCTTCGCGTGCAGCGCCATGCCGACAACGCCCGGCGCCTGGCGGAGGTGCTGTCGGCCCACCCGCGCGTGGCGCGCGTGTACTACCCGGGCCTGGCCTCGCATCCGGGACACGAGGTGGCGCGCCGCCAGATGAGCGGCTTCGGCGGCATGGTGTCGTTCGAGCTGCAGGCGAACGCTGCGGAAGTGGCCGACTTCGTGTCGTCGCGGCGGCTGTTCACGCTCGGCGAGAGCCTGGGCGGCGTGAAGGCGCTCATCGCGCAGCCGGCCCGGATGACGCACGCGTCGATCCCCGCGGAGCGCCGCGCGGCGCTCGGGCTCACCGACGCGCTCGTGCGGCTGTCGCCCGGGCTCGAGCACCCGGAGGATCTGGTGCAGGATCTCGTCGAAGGGCTGGACGCGCTCTGTGCAAACCGCGAGAGGAGCGCGCCACTGGCGGTATAAGCTGAGGGCGCGATGGCGCGTTACTTCGTCACCGGGGCTACGGGATTCCTCGGCGCCGAGATCTCCAAGCAACTGATCAGCCGGGGCCACCAGGTCGTGGCCCTGATTCGCTCCCCCGGCAAGGCGAGCCTGCTCCGCGCGCTGAACGTGGCCCTGCACGAGGGCGACATCACGGATCGTGAGAGCCTGCGCGCCCCGATGGCCGACACCGACGGCGTGTTCCACTGCGCCGCCTGGTACAAGGTCGGCGTCGAGGAGCCCATGGCCGAGCGCGTCAACGTGGAGGGCACGCGCAACGTCCTCGAGACGATGCGAGAGCTGGGCATCCCGAAAGGCGTGTACACGAGCACCGTGGCGGTCTTCTCCGACACGCACGGCCAGGTGCCCGACGAGACCTACCGCTACGACGGTCCGCACCTGAGCGAGTACGAGCGCACGAAGTGGAGGGCCCACTACGAAGTCGCACTGCCGATGATGGCCGCGGGCCTCCCGCTCGTCATTGTCATGCCGGGTCTTGTCTACGGCCCCGGCGACACGAGCGGCATGCATGCCGCGCTCGTGGACCTGCTCAGGAAGCGCCTGCCGATGACGCCGCGGCGGACCGCGTTCTGCTGGGCGCACGTGGAAGACACGGCGCGCGGCCACATCCAGGCCATGGAGCACGGCCGGCCCGGCGAGACCTACATCATCACCGGCCCCCGGCACACCTTCGAGGAGGCCTTCGACTTGGTGGCGCGGCTCGCGAAGGTGCCGCGCCCCCTGCTGCATCCGGGCCCGCGCACCATGCGCGCCATGGCCGGGTTGATGAGCCTCGTCGGACGCCTCACCGACCTGCCGCCGGCGTTCACGCCCGAAGCGCTGCGCGTGCTGGCGGGCGCCACGTATTTCGGCGCCAGCGACAAGGCCGTCCGCGAGCTCGGCTTCTCGGCACGCCCGCTGGCCGAGGGGATGGACCAGACGCTCGAGCACGAGCTGCGTGCCCTGCAGCGGCTGAGGCCGCCGGGTTGAGGGAAGGCGGAAGGCAGAAGGGAGGGGCTGGCGGCCGCTACGCGCGCCGTGCAATCCCGTTCGTGAGGACGTCGGCGATGATGCGCTGCGCCTCCTCGGTGCTGATGCCGTAATGGTTCGGCACGTTGAACAGCTTCTCGACGACGGCGTAGTAGACGAAGATGCGCGTCGTGAGCACCATGGCAATGGCGGGCGGGATGCCCTCGCGGATACGGGCCGGGATGTTCAGGTCCGCCCGCCTCGCCAGGAACTTCTCGTAGCTCGCCGCAAGGTCCGCGTAGAAACGCTGGATGTGCCGCCCCTCGAACTCCACGACGTCCACGTAGATGAGCGCGACGTACGGCCGCCACGTGACGATGGTCTCCTCGGCGGCGCGCCCGATGGCGGGCAGATCGTCGGGGAAGGCGCCTTCCTCGTAGACGCGTGCGAGCGGGAAGTCGGGGCGCGCCACGGCGGCCCAGAACTGCTCGAGCAGCGTGCGGAAGATGGCTTCCTTGTCCCGGAAGTGGTGGTAGACGCTGCCCGTGGAGGTGCCGGCGCGCTCCGCGATGTCACGCACGCTGGTCGCGCGGTAACCCTGTCTCGAGAACAACGCGAGCGCGGCGTCCAGCAGGGCCGTTCTACTCCGCTCGGAGCGCTCTTCCTGTTGCATTCAGCTTGCCAGTATAGCAACAGGACGTGAGGGGCGACGGGACAGAATCGCGGCGGGACAGAGTGTTCGTCGGGAGTCGGGCTTGTCCGCCGAAGCCTGGGCGAACGCGGAAGTCGGCCCGCCCTCCGCTCTGCGAGCTACGGCGCGGCGAAGAGCGCGCGGCGGAGATCGCGGAACGCCCGCGCGCGATGCGAGACGGCGGTCTTCTCCTCCCGCGTCATCTCTCCCGTCGTCTTGCCGAGCGGCGGGTAGAAGAAGATCGGGTCGTAGCCGAATCCGTGGGCGCCGGCTGGCGCGGGCGCCAGCGTCCCCTCGATGCGGGTTTCCGTCTCGAAGACGAGGGTCGATCCGTCGGCGACGGCGAGCGCGGTGACGAAGCGGGCGTCGCGCGCGGCACCGGGCGCGTCCGCCAGGCGGCGGAAGATCTCGTCGAACCGCGCGGGGTAGCTCGCCTCCGCGCCGAGGAACCGCGCCGATCGCACACCGGGCTCGCCGCCGAGGGCATCGACGGCCAGCCCGGAGTCCTCGGCCACGGCCACCAGGCCGGACGCCCGCGAGTAGGCGATGGCCTTCTGGCGCGCGTTCTCCCAGAAGGTGGCGCCGGTTTCGGCGGGCTCGGGGATGGCGGGCAGTTCGGTCAACGTCACGATCGCCACGTCCAGCCCCTCGAGCACGAGCCGGATCTCGCGCAGCTTGTCGGCGCTGGTGGTGGCGACGAGCAGCCTCATCGCCCGAGGATGGGGCCGACGATGTCGCGCTGCTTCTGGATGAGCTGGACGATCCCCGCGTCGGCCAGCTCGAGCAGTCCCGACAGCGCGTGACGATCGAACGGCTCGGCTTCCGCGGTGCCCTGCACCTCGATGAATCGCCCGTCGCCGGTCTTCACGATGTTCATGTCCACGTCGGCCTTCGAGTCCTCCTCGTAGGCCAGGTCGAGCAGCGGCATGCCGCCGACGATGCCCACGCTGGTGGCCGCGACGTAGTCGCTGATCGGGATGCTCCTGAGCACCTCGGTTTCCTTGAGGCGCTGCAGTGCCAGCACGAGCGCGACGAACGCGCCGGTGATGGAGGCCGTGCGCGTGCCGCCGTCGGCCTGGATGACGTCGCAGTCGAGCCAGATGGTCCGCTCGCCGAGCTCGTTGAGGCGCACCACGGTCCGCATCGACCGCCCGATCAGCCGCTGGATCTCCATGGTCCGGCCGCCAATCTTGCCGGCCGCGGCCTCGCGTGTCGAGCGCGTCGTGGTGGCGCGCGGCAGCATGCCGTATTCGGCCGTCACCCATCCCTTCCCGGTACCGCGGAGGAACGGCGGCACCCGGTCCTCGATGCTGGCCGCGCAGATGACGCGCGTACGGCCCACCTCGATGAGCACCGAGCCTTCGGCGTGCATCAGGAAGTGGGGAGTGATGAGCGTGGGCCGAAGCTCGCCCGGGGCGCGATCGTACTGTCGGGTCATGAAGGGCTCTGGGTCTCGGTGTCCGGGCTGACGATGAGCCCTTCATTCTTCCGCAAGGGCCGGCGCAAGTCCACATGGCCCGCCAGCGTGTCGGCCTCCTGCCCGTTGATCAGGATCTGGACCTCGCTCACCGAGGGGAGGTTGACGACGATCGTGTTGACGAGCGTGTAGACGGTGAGCAGCTCCTGCATCGACCCGCCCGGGTGCTTCGTGCGGACCGTGGCGTCGAGATCGACGAACACCTCGTTGCGCGAGGAGACGAAGATGCCGCGCAGGGTGGTGCCCGGCGGAATGGTGGAGGAGAGCGGCGCGGGCGCCTCTCCGGCGAGCAGCGCCTCGACCAGCGCGCGGGCCTGGGCCACGGTGCCCTCGGCGAGCGGCACCTCGCGCTCCACGCCCACCATGCGCTGGCCGTCCTCGGACGCGAAGAACAGGGTGGCCTTGATGCGGGGGCCGGCCGCGGGCGGTCCGGGCGGGGGCGCCAGCTGCGGCGCTTCCGCCGCGGGCTCCGGCGCGGGGGTGGCCGGCGTGCTGAGCAGTCGCCCCAGGCCCGACATGACGGCCCAGCCGAAGAGCGCGGCCGCGCCGATCGCGACCGCGGCGATGAGGATGCGGCGGAGGATCACGGCGCGGAACGTTCCAGCAGGCCGCGGAACCGCGTCACCGCGTCATAGACGGCTTCGGCCACGCGCTCCTGGTAGGCGGCCGACGCCAGCTGCTGCTCCTGCTCGGGGTTGGACAGGTAGCCAATCTCCACCAGCACCGCCGGCATGTTGGCCCCCACGAGCACGCGGAAGGGCGCCTGCTGCACGGCGCGCGGGCTCATCTCCACGCGCGCGCGCAACCCGGCTTCGACCATCGCGGCCAGCGCCGACGACTGTTCGAGGTAACGCGCTTGCGCGGTTTCCCACAGGATGAGGTCGATGGTGCGCGTCCCGCCGCCGAGTGCCGGCAGCGTCACCGCCGCGTCCTCCGCGCGCCTCCGTGCTTCCGCGTCCGCCCGTTCGATGCTCAGGTAATAGACTTCGGCGCCCTTGATGCCGGGCCGCACGGCCGCGTTGGCGTGAATGCTCAGGAAGACGTCCGCCTGGTGGCTGTTGGCGAACGCCGACCGATCGTCGTGCGAGATGGTGCGATCGTCCTCGCGCGTGAGGAACACCCGCAGGCCGAGCCGGCTCTCGATGAGCGTCCGGAGCCGGCGGGACACCGCCAGCGTGATGTCCTTCTCGAGCGTGCCGCGCGGCCCCTGCGCGCCCAGCTCCTCGCCGCCGTGGCCCGGGTCGATGACCACCGTCCGCAGACCCGTGGATGGCGTCAGCGTCACCGACGGCCGGACCGGATCCGCCGGCGGCGCTGCCGCGCCGGCCGCCGCGGCCAGATCGGTGGTGGCCGGCAGCAGGTCCACCGAGAGGCGCGACGAGCTCGCATCCGGTTGCGAGGATGAGGAACGGTAGGCGCCGTAGCGCGGCCCGGTGGCGATGATGACGGAAGCTCCAGCCTCGGCAGGAGCAATGGACGAGACGAAGGCCTGCTGGGGCAGGGCGGGCACGAGCAGGTCCAGCGCGTCTGCCTCGAACTGGATGACGAGACGCCCCGCCTCGGCGGTGACCCGGGCCGGCGTCACCGGCGTGATCTCGAGGATGACCGACGTGCTGTTCGCCCCGCTTTCCACGCGCGTGACGATACGCGGGACGCGCAGGTCGCCCGTGACGAGCAGCCGCGATGGCCGGCGCAGATCGAGCCGCCGCTCCAAGGCCAGCGACAGCGCGCGGGGCAGGAAGTCCAGCGGCACGTACCAGCGGTTGTCCCGCCTCAGGGGGGGCGCGGGGAGCGACACCAGCCGCCCGGCCACCGACACGACCGTCTGATCCGCCGTCACGATGATCGTGCGCCCGCCCGCGGTCAGGGTGAGTCCGCCGGCGGCCTCGCGCGCGGCCGTGCCGAACGGCGCCGCCAGCTCGTCCACGGCCACGTAATCCTGGTTGTTGATGACCGTGATGGGCAGGGCCCGCCGCCCCTCGGCCGACAGGATCGTCAGCGCCGGGGGCGTCGTCTGGGCCCGGCCATGGGCGATCACCACGGCAGCCAGAACGAGCGCAAGGGCGAAGGCAACGCGACGCATGCGTATCGCCAATTGTAAGGGATCGGGTTCTGGGGTTCTCGGGTTCTCAGGTTCTCGGGTTCAGGGGGCACGCCATGAAGCGCGTGTCGGGCAGCGACGTCTCGTAATAGGGCGGGATATCGTGGAAGCCCAGCGACTCGTAGAGGCGTTGCGCCGGGCCCATCGTGGGCAGGGTGTCCAGGTACATCGTGTGGAAGCCGGCGGCGCGGGCGCGCGCGAGCAGGGTCGTGGTCAGGGCGCGTGCCAGGCCGAGGCCACGGGCGGACGGCGCGACGTACAGCCGCTTCATCTCCGCGATGCCCTCGCCGAAGCGACGATACGCGACCAGGGCCTCGACCTGTCCGGCCACGGTGCCCACCAGAAGGACGCCGGCCGGCGGCGCGTAGTCGCCCGGCAGGTGGTCGAGCTCGGCCTCGATCTCCTCGAAAGCGGCCTCGAGGTCGATCCAGCGGCAGTACTCCTCGATCAACTCCCGCACGCGGGGCATGTCCGCACTCGTCGCATCCCGCACGCTCACGGGGCCAGGCACGCCTCCCATCCTACGAAATTCCAACCGCGAGCCCGCGGGGTCAGTCTGATTGGGCGTGACCGCCGCAGGGCTTCCGGTGCCGTTCCTCTCGTCGCTGCCTGCACAACGGCTGCGGGTGGACCCGGAGACCGCACGCCTGGTCGCCCGCGCCCGGGAAGGCGAGCGCGAGGCCTTCGGCGAGCTGCTGCAGCGGCATCTTCCGGCGGCCCGGCGCCTGGCCCTGGCCGCCCTGGGGCGGCCGGCCGATGCAGACGAGGCCGTGCAGGATGCGTCGCTGGCCGCTTGGAAGGCGCTCGCGGACCTCGAGACCGACGACGCCTTCCGTGCCTGGTTCCTCCGCATCGTCTGGC
>JBFWQE010000115.1:0-17655 GCA_050249615.1 Vicinamibacterales bacterium | reverse complement strand
GGCGATGGCGGATGGCGACGGTGACGCGCCATGGCCGATTCGGCTGCCGGGCCTGCAGGTCTGGCGCGAGTCGCCCTGAGCGAAGGCGTGCTACCATCGGCCGCCTCGTCACCCGATGCCGGCGCAGCATCGGTGTGAGGGATGAGGAGTCGAATGTCGCGATTCCGCCGCACCGGCCTGGCGCTCGCGCTCATCGTCGGCCAGCTGGCCCCGGCCGCGGCGCAGGCCCCATCCGCCCCGCGTACACCGCCAGCGCCAAGGCGCCCCTCCGGCGGCGATTCGCCCTTCCGCCTGAAGGGATTCGCAGGCACATCGTTCGAGGCGGCGTCGCTCGAGCAGCCCGGGTGCCCGCTGGCCGTCAGGGTGGTCCGGCTGAACCGGAGCGAGCGCGGGGTGACCCTGTCACTCGAGCTGAACAACCTCGGGGACACGCCGGTGAGGCGGCAGGTGATTGGCGCATGGGTGCTGGTGCCGGACGGCACCGTTCGCGGCTACCAGCGCTTCGTGGGCGAGCGAGGGATCGAGCCCGCCGAGTACCGCACCGTGGACCTGATCGTCCGGACGACCCCGGTCCTGCCCGACGACGTGATCGTCGTCGCGGTGCAGGAAGCGATTGGCGACGCGGAGCGGCCGTGGCGCCGGGAGGTGAAGGAGCTCGAGCGCGAGGTCAAGAGGGCCGTGCAGCGCTAGCCCTTCTGCTGCGCGCCGAGCCGCGCGTGATGGGCGGCGAGGATCGTCTCACACCCGGCTGGCGTTCGGCGCAGCGCCGACTCGATCTCGACGCTGTGAGCGAGCGACGCGACGACGACCGTGTCGAGCCGAGATGTGAGTTCCGGCGCCGGCGGCGCCACAGGCAGGCCGGCCAGGTCGACGCCGTGCCGCGACGCGTCGTTGTCGAGGAAGCAGACTGGCTCCGTGCCGGCGAGGCGCACGTGCGCGGCCAGCCGGGCGCCGAACCACGACGCCCCGAAGATGGCGACCCGACCCGCGGCCGCGCCGCGGCATGCCAGCCACTCCGAGACGCGGGCCTCGAACTCGGTGAATGCCGCCGGGATCGTCTCGGGTGTGCCGGGCGCCGGAACGAAGCCGGGGGCGGCGACGAGGCGACCCGCGGCCGGAGCGCCCGACGCGTCGAGCCACGTTCGACCCGCCCGCCGTGCGCGACGCCACGCGTCTGGTATCGAGGGTGCCTGCCGAGGCGGGGCCTGCCTGGAAACGATCGACTTGAACCGTCTCGAGGCCTGGTGGTGCACGATCACGGGCGGCTCTGCGCCCGCGCGTGCGTCCGGATGATCGCAGATGAGCGTGTATGCGGAGGGAAGCCAGCGCGTGGAGAGCGGGTGCCGTCGGGTGACTTCCTCCCACGCCACGTCCAGGAGCACCTGGTCGAGGACGTGCGGGTGCTGCCGGCACAAGCGCTCCCAGCCGTCGAGCAGGACGCCTGCGAGCGGCGTGTTGTTGAAGAAGATCGTCCCGCTCGCAAACTGCCAGCCGTCCACTCTGTGGATGGCGAAGTCCACGTCCGCGTCCCGCAGCAGGTCCGGCCGGTCGTGCAGCCTGGCATCCGCGTCCACCCAGAGCAGCGGTTCACCGCGCTCGCGCCAGCACTGATGGATGAACGCGGCCTTCTGCGCGCAGTTGGCTTCCCACGACCCGCGCTCCGGCAGCCCCTGGATGTGGTGCGGCACGCCCAGCCGATCGCATGACGCACGCAGGCCCGCGGCCTCGGCCTCGTAGGGCGTCCCGCTCGTGTAGTAGCACACCACGCGCGGCAGCCTGCCCGCGCCGGCGTCGGCACGCGCGTCGGGTCGGGCGCCGATCCAGATTTCGCGCCCGCCGGGCCCTTCGACGCCGATGTGCCGCCGCGCGACGAAGCGCGTCTTCAGATCGTCCAGTGCCGCGTCGTCCGAACCGATGATGACGAGGCGTGCGGTCGAGGCGAGGCGCTCGACGAATCGATCGGGCGGCGGGACGACGCCGGGAACGAGGACGGCGGCTCGCCAGGGCCGGCCGGCCGGCGGCAGGTCGTCGCCATGGCGCACGCACCAGACGGGTCCGCGTCCTGCGAGCTCCACGGCGACCGCCGCTCTCTGGACCGCGCCGAGGCCGAGCTGACCCAGCCCGGCATCCAGTTCTGCGTCGCTCGCCCACGCCCCCGCCGATTCGGACCGCACGGCGGCGGCCGCCGGCGGCGTGCGCGAATGCGCCGCGGGCCCGGGCGAACCGGTCTCCAGGCCCAGCAGCGCCGAGACCTTGCCCGCGAATGCCTGGGTGGCCTGGCGGCACTCGACCAGCGCCGAGGGATACGGACGGGCGAACTCGATTGCCCGGACCCACCGGTCGGGACGGCAGAACACCGGCCGATGACGCAGCCCCCAGAACTTCGAGCTGAACGGCATGGCGACCACGGCACGCCCGAGCAGTGTGGCCCAGTAGGCGCCGTGGTACGAATTGGTGACCACGACGTGTCCCGACGCGAGGAAATCCAGCGCCGCCTCGATGTCGTTGCCGTCGTTGGTGCGTTCCGGCAGCCCGCGCGCGTCGATGGGAATCCGCTTGTGCGAGAAGATCACGACCTCGTGCGCGGGAACGCGGGGCGTGAGGAACGCGGGGTGAAGGCACGAGGCACAGGGTACCCACGAGGCGCGGCCGCCGTAGTCGCGGACGCCCAGCAGGTCGCAGCGGTCCGTCCAGGGCGGGACCGTGGGCGGTCCCTCGTCGACCCATCCGGCCCGCGTGTCGATCCGCATGTTCTCGCCCAGGCCCCATCCGACGACGGGGTGGTGTGCGGAGAAGCGGAGGTGCTCGAAGCGGGTGTTGAACACCGGTGCGAAGAGACCGCCGCCCCCGATGATCACCGCGGCCTCGATCGCCGTGGGTTTTCGTATCTTGAAGATGTCGATCTCTGCGCCGGCCAGCGCGGGCAGGTGCCGGGACGGCGCGCTGAACCAGTCGCCGACGTTCGTCGGGTCCGCGCGGAACACGCTGACGGGCCAGTCCAGGGCCGGGCCGTCGACGGCGTGCCTGGCGGGCTGCCGCGGTTCCAGCAGGTACACCCGCTGTGCTTCCCAGCTTTGCTCGCGCACAACGCGGAGGCCCGCCTCGGCAAAGTTCCGGGCGAGCGCGGCCTCGGACAGGTGTGTCACCCACCCCGCGCGGCGGCGGGCGCCCTCGTCGGGCGGATCGGAGGCCACCGCATACGAGACGATGGCGCGGCGTCCCCACCCCGCCAGCGTGCGGAGCGCGTGAACCACGTCCACGACGTACTCGAGCACCCCGCTGCAGACGACGAAGTCGAAGGGCGCGCCGACGAGCGGGACGGCGCCGGCGTTGAAGTCCACGAAGAGCGTCGCGTCATCAGGGAGGACGACATCGGCCGGCTGGTACCGGCACCCTTCGGGCAGGAACCGTCGCAGGTTCATCGACCCTGCGCCCACGTCCAGCACCGAGCTGCCGGGGGGAATCCAGCGGCCGATCAGGCGGTTGCGATCAATCCAGGGAGGATCGGATCTCGTCGTATCCTCCCAGCGCGAGATGTCAGTGGGCGACGGCATGGGCCTCTGTCGGATGCCTGACGGAAGCGTCGGCCCGTCGACACCCTGCCCGCGCGATCTCGGGCGGAGCCTGGCCTCGCGATGTGTTCCGGCATCACGGCTCGGGGCCTGAGCAAGGCCCGTGCCCGCCTATCCCGCCAGCTCGCGAAGCGCGTCCAGTACCTCGTCGATGTCCGCCGCGGTGTGCGCCGCGTTCACCTGGAAGCGGATCGTCTCGTCGCCCTTCGGCACCACGGGGAACGTGAGCCCTACCGCCAGGATTTCCCGCTCGAAGAGGCCCCGCACCATCGCGCGCACCCTGTCCGTGTCGCGAACCAGCAGCGGTACGACGGGATGCGGCCCTGGGATGGATTCGAGCCCCAGCGCTGCCAGGCCCTCGCGCAGCTGGCGCGTGCGGGCGCCGAGGTTGGCCAGCCGCTCCAGCCCCTCCGGGCTGTCGGCGATGTTCACCGCCGCCACCGCCGCGGCGCAGTCCGCGGCGCCGAGGGGGTTCGTGTAGATGTAGGTGTCGGCCTTCTGGCGCACGGCCTCGATGAGCTCCGGGCTCCCCGCGACGAAGCCGCCGTTCACGCCGAAGGCCTTTCCGAACGTGCCCACGAGGACGTCCACGTGGGCGCCCGCATGTTCCTCGGTGCCGCGCCCCGTGGCGCCGTACGCGCCGATGCCGTGCGAATCGTCCATCATCGTCACGACGCCGTCGCGGAAACGATCTTCGTGCGCGGCGGTCACGCTCAGCAGGTCCTGGAGCGGCGCTGCGTCGCCGCGCATGCTGAAGATGCCGTCGAAGATGACGACGACGCGGCCGATGCCATCGGGGACGGCCCGCAGCTTCTGCTCGAGGTCCTCTGCGCTGTTGTGCTTGAAGATCGCTCGGCGATCGCCTGGCACGTTGGCGATGCGCATCGCCCGGATGATGCAGTTGTGGTTGAGCTCGTCGCCAATCCAGAAGGTGTCCGGCCCCGACAGCGTGATGGCCGTGCCGAGGATGGTGGTGTAGGCCGAGTTGAAGGCCTTTGCCGCCGGACGCCCGGTGAACTCCGCGATGCGCGACTCGAGCGTCACGTGGTGGATGCAGGTGCCGTCGATGAACCGCACGGCCCCGGGCCCGGCGCCGAATACCCGCGCGGCTTCGTCCGCGGCATGGAGCAGCGCCGGGTGGTGCGAGAGCGACAGGTAGCTGTTGGCGTTCATGCGCAGGTACGCGCCCGGGCTGCCCTGCAGCCGGTAGCGCGGCCCGCGCGTTCCCGCGGCGAGCTCGTAGCCGACGACGATCCGCTCCGGCGCCTTCGCGCGGCCCTCGCGCTCGAGGCCGGCGACGTCCGCGGCGAGGCTGGCGTTCAGTTTGTCGAGTGACATGCGCCCGACAGCGTAACACTTCGACGCGCGGTGTCGTAGAGGCAGAGGTGCCGTCGGCGCGATGACGATTGGAGACAACCGACCGACGCCTGTCGTACTCTTTAGGGATTAATGCATCGCCTGGTTCTCCGCATCGCAGTCGCTCTCATCATCGGTCTCGCCGCCACGCCCGCGCCGGCCCAGCAGCTGGAGGATCCGCTCACGTCCGGCCGCCGAATCATCCGCGCCGAGCGCATGCTGCCCGACGAGCGCATCGTCCTCGACGGCATCCTGGACGAGGCGGTGTGGAAGCGCGCCCAGCACGGCGGGGAGTTCATCCAGCAGGACCCTGTGCTCGGCGCCGAACCCACGGAGCGCACGGAGGTCCGCTTCGCGTTCAACCGCGACCATCTCTACATGGGCGTCATCTGCTTCGACTCGGAGCCCGACAAGCTGGCCGGCAACACCAGCAAGCGGGACGAGTTCCTGAGCGCGGACGACCGCTTCATGTGGACGATGGACACCTTCCTGAACCAGCAGACGGGGTACTTCTTCGAGATGAACCCCGCGGGGTTGATGGCCGATGCCCTGATGGGGCCGGGCGGATCCACCAACCGCGAGTGGGACGGCATCTGGAATGCCCGCGTGCGGCAGAGCGAGATCGGCTGGGTGATCGAGGTGGACATTCCGTTCCGGACGCTGGCGTTCGACCCGAACGCGCCGGCCTGGGGGGTGAACTTCCAGCGGACGGTCCGGCGCAAGCAGGAAGAGCTGCTCTGGACGGGGCACCAGCGCAACCAGGGGCTCCGCCGCATGGCCAACGCGGGCCTGCTCGTCGGGTTGAACGAGGTGAGCCGCGGTAAGGGCTTCGAGGTCAAGCCCTACGTCGCCGGCTACGTGGACACGCCAGGGGGCACCGCAACCGTGGGCGAGGCCGACATCGGCCTCGACGTGGCCTACAACCTGACGCCCAGCTTACGTGCCGTGGGGACCATCAACACGGACTTCGCCGAGACCGAGGTGGACCAGCGTCGGGTCAACCTCACCCGCTTCCCGCTGTTCTTCCCGGAGCGCCGGACCTTCTTCCTGGACGGGGCCACGTTCTTCGACTTCCCCATCCAGGCGTTCTTCTCGCGGCGCATCGGCCTGGTCGAGGGCGTGCCGCAGCGGATCATCGGCGGGAGCAAGCTCACGGGCCAGGCAGGCGCCAGCGATCTGGGCGCGCTCTACGTGCGCACGGGAGAGGACGAGGGCGTGCCGGGCGAAGACTTCCTCGTGGGCCGCTGGCGCCGGCGGATCCTGCAGCAGTCGTACTTCGGCGCCATCTACACCGGTCGCGCCACGCACGGCGATGCCGACGTGCCCACGCGCCAGACCGTCGGCGTCGACCTCCGCCTGGCAACCTCGACCTTCCGCGGGGACAAGAATCTCGAGTTCACCGGGTACTGGGCGGCGAACACCACGGAGAACGATGCGGGGGACGGCGCCGCGTGGGGCGCGAGGGTCGAGTACCCGAACGACATCTGGGACCTGAGCCTGGACCTGCAGGAGGTGCAGGCGAACTTCGACCCCGCGATCGGCTTCACGCCGCGCAACGACTTCCGCCGCTACAACCCGGAATTCCGGTGGAATCCCAGGCCGAAGACACGGCACCCGTTCATCCGGCGCCTCGGCTTCGGCGTGGATCCGTTCTTCCTCACCGACATGCGGAACCGGATGGAGTCGGCCGGGGGCAACATCCAGCTGTTCCGCATGGAGATGCACAGCGGCGACAACTTCGATGCCTTCGTGAGCCCCAGCTACGAGCGCCTGCGGGAGGACTTCGAGATTTCAGAGGGCATCACCCTGCCGGGCGGCAGCGACTATCACTTCACGCGCTGGGGGATTTCGGCGAACACGGCCAACCGGCGCGTGATCGCACTCCGGCCTCGTGCGGAGTGGGGCACGTTCTTCTCGGGCACGCGCCAGGAGTACGAGATCGGCGTGGACATCCGCCCGCGGCCCGGCATCCGCGTGAACACGTCGTACGAGTACAACACGGTGGACCTGGCGGAGGGGAGCTTCGACACGAAGCTGTTCCGCGTGGTGGCCGACAACCAGTTCACGCCGTTCATGTACCTCGTGAACAACATCCAGTACGACTCGGTGAGCCGCATTCTCGGCTGGCAGTCGCGATTCCGCTGGATCGTCACCCCCGGCAACGACGTGTTCGTCGTCTACACGCAGAACTGGATCGACGACTTCGACCCGCTCGACCCGGCGCGGACCGGCTTCCGGAACCTCGACCGCCGGACCGCGGCGAAGGTGGTGTTCACGAAGCGGTTCTGATCACGTCGGGAGTCGGGAGTCGGGAGTCGGGAGTCGGGAGTCGGGAGCCGCACACCCCGCCCGCACCTGCCCGCACCTGCCCGCACCCGTTCGCACCCGTTCGCACCTGCCCGCACCCGTTCGCACCCGCCCGCACCCCGTTACGGCATCACGGCAATCGCTTCGATCTCCACCTTGAAGTCCGGCGAGGCCAGGCGTACGACCTGGACCAGCGTGCTGGCGGGCCGGTGCGCGCCGAAGAAGTCGCCCCGGACCTTTGCCGCCTCGGGCGCGCGGAAGGCGTCCATGTCGGTGACGTAGATGTTGATCTTCGCGATGTGCTCCACGCCGGCTCCCTGCGAGGCCAGCGCGGTCTTCAGGTTCGCGAGCACCTGCCTCACCTGGTCGGTCATGGCCTGGCTCACGACCTTGCCCTGCGCGTCGGCCGCCACCTGCCCGGCAATGTAGAGCGTCTTCCCCGCGCGCACGACGTGCGAGTAGGTGGTCGGCGTGCTCAATCCCTGAGGATTGGTGAACTGCAGCGACTGCGCCGAGGCCAGCGTGGCCGGAGCGGCACAAAGCAATGCCAAGGTGAGCAGACGTTTGCGCATGTGTTCCCCCGTTCCTGGCTTCTCGCTTCTCACTTCTCACTTTCCCCCTCTCACCTCCCACCGGCCAGCCGTTCATCCAGCAGCAGGATCAACTCGATCCCGTCCGTCCCCTGCACCGGCCGCGCCGCGGCGCCGACAATGGTGGAGCGTTCCTCGCGCTGGCCGTCGATGCGGAGCTTCATCGCGAGGCCGCCGCACTGCGCCTCGAAGGCCGTGAGCCGGATCGGCGTGGCCCACGACTGGCGGCGCTCGGCCTGGCGGAAGATGAACAGGAAGTCGTGCCAGTAGGCGGCGCCGAACACCGGCTCGCCGGCGCCCACCATGCCCCAGCTCGTGGCGCGCACGAGGCGCAGGGGCGTGCCCGGTCCGTTCGCGCCGGCCTCGCGGGAGAAGATCAAGTATGCGCGCTCGCGGCGGGTGGTGCGGTTCCCGTCGCGCGAGCTGGTGAAGGCCACGTCGAGCCCCCAGCCGGCGCTGGTGAGTGCGTCCACCTCCTTCGCGAGGTCGTCCACGTCGCGCTTCGTGCCGCGAAGCACGCGGATCTCCCGGGGCTTCGCGCCCGCGCGCTGGCCGAGCAGCAGGAGACCCTTCTCCGAGAGCCCCGGCCAGCTGCGGAGGTAGTGGCGCGCCAGCAGGCGCGGCTGGAAGCCTTCCTGTGCTGCGGCCGCGAGGTCGGCCTCGAGCGTGTCGGGGTTCGAGAACTCGATGGCTCTCCAGGCAGCGATTCGCGCCTCTCGCGTCCGGTCGCGCCGCTCCCAGATGACGTGCGCGCGCCCGCCCAGCCGGTGAATGAGCCCGCGCGGCTCCCAGCCTTCGTCGGTCAGCGCCGGCAGTTCTGCAGCCAGCTCGCGGTCCGACACCAGGCGATACGACGCGGCACCTGGCGCGGGCGGGTCGGGCGTCTGCATCACGGCGACGGGGCAGGCCAGGCCTTCCGTGACCGTCGCCAGCCGCAGGCCGCGGGCGGCCTGGGCGTTCATCTCGCGCTCCGTGGAGCCTTCGTTGGCCACGACGATCCAGGCGACGTCACGGTCGGCAGCCGTCGTGATCGCGGATACCGGAGCGAGCAGGGTGAACGCGGCGAGCAGGGTGACGCGCGGGAGTCGAGACACGGGCTGAGTGTCGCATGGATTGGACTAGACTCCACTCATGAGCGTGCCACCCACTCGAGTGCCCCTGGACGTGTCGGCGTTGACCGTGTTCGGGCCCGTTCCGTCCCGCCGCCTCGGGCAGAGCCTCGGCATCGGCAACGTCCAGGCGAAGACGTGCTCGTACTCGTGCGTCTACTGCCAGGTCGGCCCGACGCCGGCGACCGAAATCGAGCCCCGGACGATCTGGGCCCCGGGGGCCGTGGTCGAAGGGGTCACGCGGCACGTCCAGAAGCTTCGCGCGCGCGGCGAGCGCATCGACTACCTGACCTACGTGCCCGACGGCGAGCCCACGCTCGATGGCGACCTGGGCGACGAGATCGATGGCCTGCGCACGCTCGGGATTCCGATCGCGGTCATCACCAATGGCTCGCTCGTATGGCGTCCCGAGGTGCGAGCGGCGCTCGGGAAGGCGGACTGGGTGTCGCTCAAGGTCGATGCCGCCGACGAGGCCACGTGGCGCAGGGTGAATCGACCGTACGCCGGGCTCGACCTGGCCACGGTCCAGGAGGGCATGCTCGAGTTCGCCGCCGGGTTCAGAGGCGAGCTCGCCACCGAGACGATGCTGGTCCGGGACGTCAACGACGGGGACGCGGTTGTCGAGGTGACCGCCGCGTTCGTCGAGCGGCTTCACCCTCACACCGCCTTCATTGCCGCGCCCACACGCCCGCCAGCCGAGCCGTGGGTGACCCCGGCCACCGAGGAGGCCACGAACCGCGCCTACCAGCGCTTCGCGGAGCGCCTGCCCCGGGTCGAACTGATCACGGGTTTCGAGGGTACCGGCTTTGGCGCGACCGGCGATGCCGCCCAGGATCTGCTGGGCATCACCGCCGTCCATCCCATGCGCGAGGACTCGGTGCTCGCGCTCCTGCAGAAGTGCGGGGCCGATCGCTCCGTCCTCGACCGCCTCGTCGCCGACGGACGGTTGCGGCCGGTCACCTATCGCGATTACACGTTCTACGTTCGCCGCCTCCCATGACCAGGCGTCGTCGCTGCGGCTGAAGCCCTGGCCCTCACGGATGCAGCGCGGGCGCTCCAGCCGAAATGCCGTGATAGCGCGCACGGGCGAGCCCGGCGACGATGAAGCCATGCACGCCACGCCGACCACCGCTCCGTCGAGCGACCTCGAGACCCTGGCCTTCCTGAACCGCGACTACATCGCCGCGGTGAAGGTGTCTGACATCCGGCGCTTCTCCGAGCTGCTCGCAGACGACTTCCTGTGCTCGCAGCCCGACGGCTCCATCGTCAATCGCGAGCAGTTCCTCGAGCAGGCGGCCCGCCCCTATACTCTGCTCAGCCTGGAGGCGCACGACGTCCACATCCGGCTGATGGGCGACATCGCCCTGGTGCACGCGCGGACGAGCTTCACGCTGCCTGGCGGCACGCCGGGCGCTGGGCGCTACACCGACGTGTGGGCCCGGCGCGATGGCCGGTGGCAGGCCGTGGCGGCGCACGTGACCCGACGCTGAGGAGGCGGCATGGCACGCACGATGAAGGCGGTGAAGGCCAGGCCCGCAGGGCCATCGCGCGGGAGCGCATCCGCCGGCATCGACGCCTACCTCGCGACCCTGGACGAGGAGCAGCGCGGTGCACTGGAGAAGCTCCGGCAGGTCATCCGCCTGGCGGCGCCCGGCGCGGAGGAGTGCATCAGCTACGCCCTGCCGGCCTTCCGGCTGGATGGGCGTGTCCTTGTGGCCTTCGGCGCGAGCCCGGGCCACTGCGCCTTTTACCCCATGAGCCCCGCGGTCCTCGACGCGCATCGCGCCTCGCTCGACGGGTTCAAGACCAGCAAGGGCACCATCCGCTTCTCACCCGGGAACCCGCTCCCTCCCCGGCTCGTGAAGGACCTGGTGCGCGCAAGGATTGCCGAAACCCGTCGATAACCCCCGCACCCCCGCACCCTGCACCTGCACCCTGAACTATCAAACGTGCACCCGATAGTCCGGCTCGAACATCTTCGACGTCACGAAGGCCGGCATGTCGTCCGGGCGGGGCACGGTCGCGTGCCCCTGCGCGTAGGCGACCTCCGCCACGGCCGCGGCAATGCGGGAGGAGATCTGTCGCACGTTCTCGAGCGGCGGGTAGAGGCTGCCCTGGTCGATGTCCGCCTCTGAAACGGCGCCCGCCAGGGCGCGGGCGGCCGCCATGAACATCTCGTCCGTGACCCGCCGCGCGCCGGTGGCGATGACGCCGAGGCCGACGCCCGGGAAGATGTAGCAGTTGTTCCCCTGCCGCGGAACGAACGTGCGCCCCCCGAAGGTGACGGGCTCGAACGGGCTGCCGGAAGCGAAGAGCGCCCGCCCGCCGCTCCATTCGTACGCCTGCGCCGCCGTGCACTCGGATTTCGACGTGGGGTTCGACAGCGCGAAGACGATGGGCCGCTCGTTGAGCTGCGCCATCTCCTCGATCACGTCGCGGGCGAACGCGCCCCCCTGGGCGGCCACGCCGATGATGGCCGTCGGCCTCAGCGCGCGGATGGCGGAGAGGAAGTCCGCGACCGGCGCATGCTCGTGCGCGTACGGCCGCTTGTGCTCGGCCAGGTCCGTACGCCCGTCCACGACCAGCCCGCGCGAGTCCACCAGCCAGCAGTGCCGGCGCGCGTCGGCCTCGGCAAGCCCCTGCGCTGCCATCGCGGCCACGGTGAGATCCGCGATGCCCGTCGCGGCTTCACCCGCGCCGAGGAAGAGCAGCCGCTGATCGGGGAGGGCGCCACCTGTCGCGCGCATCGCCGAGAACAGGCCTGCCAGCGCCACCGCCGCCGTGCCCTGGATGTCGTCGTTGAACGTGCAGATGCGGTCCTGGTACTTCCGCAGCAGCCGGAACGCGTTGTGGTTGGCGAAGTCCTCGAACTGGATGACGACGCCCGGGAATACCCGCTCGGCCGCGGCGACGAACTCGTCCACCAGCGCGTCGTAGTCGGCGCCCTTCAGCCGTCTCTCATGGAGCCCGACGTAGAGCGGGTCGTTCAGCAGCGCCTCGTTGTTGGTCCCCACGTCGAGGACCACGGGCAGGCACTGGGTGGGCTCGATGCCGGCCGCCGCCGTGTAGAGCGCCAGCTTGCCGATGGGGATGGCCATGCCGTTGGCCCCAAGGTCGCCGAGCCCGAGGATGCGCTCGCCGTCGGTGACGACGATCATCCGGACGCCGGGCTCGGGCCAGTTGCGAAGCGCCTCCTCCACCCGGCCGCGGTCCGTGGCGCTGATGAACACGCCGCGCGAGCGCTGGAAGATGTGCGCGTACTGCTGGCACGCCAGCCCCACCGTCGGCGTGTAGACGATGGGCATCATCTCCTCGAGGTGGTCGGCGAGCACGCGGAAGAAGAGCGTCTCGTTCCGGTCGTGCAGCGCGTTCAGGTCGATGTACTTCTCGAGGGCCGACGGCTTGCGGTGGAAGTTCTCGAGGACGCGTCGCACCTGTTCGGCCTGTGTGTGCACGTGCTGGGGGAGCAGGCCGCGGAGCCCGAGCGCCTCGCGCTCGGCTTCGGTGAAGGCGGTGCCCTTGTTGAGGGAGGGATCGCGCAGCAGCGCGGCGCCGTGAGGAAGCATCAAGGGATTGTAGGCCGGCCTTCGGCCGGTGGGCCGCTTCGCGGTGGGCCGGCTTCGCCGGTGGGCGGGCCTCCGGCCCGTGGGAGGTACAAGGGACGCGGCGGCTGCCGGTTCCGGTTGTCCCCACTTCCGGTCCCGGCCTACCGCCGCGCCCCGTCCGACGAACGACATGGTCCGGCGGACTACCCGATCGGCAGCGTCTTGGCCTCGGGCTTCGGCACCGTCCCGAGCGGGACCTTCACCTCGAGCACCCCGTCCTTGAAGTTGGCGACGGCCTTGTCCAGGAGCGCCCCGTCGGGCAGCGGCACGAACCGCTCGAACGAGCCATAGAGCCGCTCGGTCCTGAAGTAGCCCTCCTTCTTCTCTTCCTTCTCTTCCTTCCTCTCACCGATGATGGTCAGGCCCTCGGGGGCGACCTCCACCTTCACGTCTTCCTTCTTCATGCCGGGCAGATCGGCCTTGACGACAAGCGCGTTGTCCTTCTCGGCGATCTCCAGCGCCGGCACGAATGTCAACTCAGCCCGCCACGGCATCAGGCCGGGCCGGACCAGCGGTGCAGCCTCGAACATCCGGTCCATTTCCTCGCGCAGTTGATCGAACAGGGACAGCTTGCGGGGTTTCACGGCAACTTTCTCAAGGAGCGCGGCCATTACCTCACCCTCCTTCGCTTCGACGGTCCCGGATGGGTTGAACACCTGTTCGAGCCTCACATCGCGGAACCCTCGAAGGTCACCATTTCTCTTTGCATCAGGTCTGCCATCGAGTGGCGCGAAGAATCGGCCTGATTCCGGGGTGTGTACCGAGCGGGCGGTGGCACACCGACGCCTGTTCGGCGGCGCCGACGGACCACCGGCGACGGCGGGCCGTCGCCGGAGGGCGTGGTAGCGTATTCCCGCCCCGTGCCGACCCTGTTCAGCGTGTTCGAGGAGACCGTCCGCCACTTCGGCAGCCGGGTTGCCGTCGAGGTCCAGCGGAAGGACGCCCTGGATCGCTTCACCTACGACGACCTCCACGCGCTCGCCCTGGACCGCGCGGCCTGGCTCGACGCCGCCGGGATTGGCCCCGGCGACCGGTGCGCGATTCTCGCCCACAACGACGCGCACTGGTGCGCCGCCTACCTCGCCATCCTCTCCCGCGGCGCGATCGTCGTGCCCTTCGACACGAATTACACCGCCGAGCAGGTGGGAATCCTGATGCGCGACTCGGGCGCGCGCGTCCTGTTCGCCGGCGAGCGGCTGAGGTCCACGGCCGAGCAGGCCTTGGCGGAGCTGCCAGGAGTGCCGACCTTCGATGTGCACGCGGCGCCGGCCGCGAGGGCGGATGCCGGCGGTGGACCGGCGCCTTCCGCTCCGGGCTCGGCGCTCGACCCGTCCGCGCCGGCCGTCATCCTCTACACGTCCGGCACGACGTCGGATCCCAAGGGCGTGGTGCTGTCACACGCCAACCTGATCGCCGAGCGCGACGCCGCTTTCGCCGTCGTGGACGTCGGCGAGCGCGACAGCGTCCTCGGCGTGCTGCCGCTGTTCCACTCCCTGGCGCAGCTGGCGAACCTGCTGCTGCCCTTCGCGGTCGGGGCGCGGGTGGTGTACCTCGAGACACTCAGCTCGCAGGAGCTGGTCCGGGCGCTCGCGGAGCGGCAGATCACCATCTTCGCGTGCGTGCCGCAGTTCTTCTACCTGATCCACGAGCGCATCATGCGCGAGGTGGGGAAGCGCGGGTGGGCGGCGCGCATCGTCTTCCGCGCGCTGCTGGCGACGAGCTTCCGCGCGCGGCGCCTGGGCGTGAACCTCGGGCCCACGCTCTTCGGCAAGGTGCACCAGCTGATGGGCCGCCAGATGCGGCTGTTCGTGACCGGGGGATCGAAGTTCGACCCGGCCATCGGCCGCGATCTCTACGCGCTGGGCTTCACCATCCTGCAGGCCTACGGCCTCACCGAGACGAGCGGCGCCGCGACCATCAACACGCCACACGAGGCGCACATCGACACCGTGGGCCGTCCGCTGCCTGGCGTGGACGTGCGCATCCTGCCGCCGGAAGCGACGGAGCGCCGATCCCCCGGCGACATCGACACGTCCGACGGCGACGGCGAAATCGCCATCCGCGGCCCCATCGTCATGCAGGGCTACTACGGCCGCCCCGACGCGACGGCCGCCGTGATGCGCGACGGGTGGTTCCTGACCGGGGACCTCGGCCGCATCGATCGTGAGGGACGCGTCACCATCACCGGGCGCAAGAAGGAGGTGATCATCCTCGCGAACGGCAAGAACCTCTACCCGGAGGAGATCGAGGCGCACTACCGCAGGTCGGCGTTCGTGAAGGAGATCTGCGTCACCGCGCTCGCCGGCGGCGCCGGGCCAGCGGACGAGCGCCTCTACGCGGTGGTCGTGCCCGACATGGACGTCCTGCGCGAGAAGAAGATCGTGAACGCGGGCGATCTGCTGCGTTTCGAGCTCGAGGGGCTGGGCGCCAGCCTGCCCTCCTACAAGCGCGTGCTGGGCTACGAAGTGTCCTTCGATCCGCTGCCGCGCACGACGACAGGGAAGCTGAAGCGCCATGAGATCCTCAAGCGCCTGAGGCAGGCGCCCCATCACGGCGCGCCCGCCGGCGAGGCCACGGCGGAGGACAAGGCCTGGCTGGACGACCCGCACGTCGCCGCGGCGATGGCGCTGGTCCGGCGCCGTGCCGCCGAGGGCGTGGGTTGCCGGCCGGCATCGAACCTCGAGCTGGACCTGGGCCTCGATTCGATGGAGCGCGTGGAGTTGCTCACCGAGCTCGAGCAGGAGTTCGGCGTGGACGTCCCCGAGGAGCAGGTGCACCACATCTTCACGCTCGGGCAGCTGATCGACGCCGTGCGTCCTACCCACGCGCCGGAGGCGCGCCCACGCCCCGGCGCCCCTGTCGGCGCCCACCCGACGCAGTCGGGCCCACGCCCCGCCCCTCCCGCGGGCGCCCACCCGCCGCAGGCGGGCCCAAGTGCCGACGAGTCCTGGTCCGTCCTCCTCCGCGATCTTCCCCCGCCGACCGATTCGGTGCTCGGGCCGATCCTCGCGCGGCGACCGATCGTCGAGCCGCTGCTCTTCATGGGCGGCCGCCTGCTCGCGCGCGCGCTGGCGCGCGTAGAGGTCACGGGCCTCGAGAAAATCCCGCGCGAGGGCGCGTTCCTGATCTGCCCCAATCACCAGAGCTATCTCGATCCGTTCTTCGTGTGCGGCGTGCTGCCGTACCGCGCGCTGGCCGATGCCTTCTACGTCGGTGCGGCCGAGTACTTCGAGACCCCGCTCATGGCGTGGGTCGCGCGCCGGCTCAACCTGGTCCCGGTGGACCCGGACTCGAACCTCGTCCCGGCGATGAAGGCCGGCGCGTTCGGCCTGACGCACGGCAAGGTGCTGGTGCTCTTTCCCGAGGGTGAGCGCTCCATCGACGGCACGGTGAAGCGCTTCAAGAAAGGGGCGCCCATCCTGTCACGCCACCTGGGCGTGCCCGTCGTCCCCGTGGCGGTGAAGGGTGTCTACGAACTGTGGCCGCGCGGCCGCGCGTTCAACTGGCGGCGCCTGCTCCCCTGGCGCCGCGCGCGCGTGCGGCTCCAGTTCGGCGATCCCGTGCAGTTCACCGACGGCGAGAGCTACGCGGATGCCGCGAACCGCCTGCGGGCCATCGTGGATGCGATGTGGCAGATGCTGTGACGTGAACCCGGCACCGGTTCACGGGTCGGCGTCGGCCACCCCGACGCCGCAAGCCACTCGTCGATGGCCACCGTCGTCGGCGATCCCGGGCCGAGCGCGCGCGGGCGCGGTTCAATGTGTGATCGCCGTCGCAACGATCTGGTGCTTCATGGGGCGAGCACGCAGGAGAAGCGGCGCAGCACAGTCATGGGCAGCATCACCCGCTCTTGTGCCTCCAACGGCCGATCGCTCAGCGCTGCGCCAGATCCGCCTGCCGGTGCAGTCGCCCGGCCCGCATCACGTGCGTGAGCGAACGGAACGCGCGCACGTCGGTGCGCGGGTCTTCCGTGAGCACCAGGAGATCGGCGATACGTCCCGCCTCCAGCGTGCCGAAGTCGCGCTCCCGCCGCATGACCCGCGCGCCGTTCCTCGTGGCCATGACGACGATGTCCGCCGCGGGGATGCCGGCGGCCTGCATCGCTTCCATCTCGTTGTAGATCGACGGTCCGTGCAGCGTGAGCGGGTTGCCGGCGTCGGTCGCCACGACGACGGTGTTGCCGGAGGCGTGCACGCGCGCGAGGTTCGCGCTCATCAGCGCAACGCGTGCGCCCACCGCCTCGAGGCGCCGGAACGCGACGTCCACGGCGCGCCGCTCCTCGGGAATGAGCGGCCGCAGCGGCTCGACGTTGCTGATCTTCGCGACGGTGTCCGGGTCCACGCAGCGGCCGGGATCGTCGATGGGGAAGGGCAGCCCGAGGCCGATGCCGACGTTCGCGCGCGTGGCGTTCCGCCCGACGACGAGTGTCGGCGCGTACACCGCCCGGTTCGCCGAGAGCAGCCGCAGGAACTCATCGTCCACCGGCTCGTCCTCGACGCTGTGCACCAGGAACACGGCGCCCGCGCGCAGCGCGATCTTGGCCTCGCGCAGGCCGGTCGCATGGACGATGAGATCGAGCCCGGCGGCCTTCGCCGCGGCACCCACTTCCATCATGCGCGCATCGAGATCGTCGCGCCGCTCCGGCGGCGGCGCCAGGTACCATACCTTCACCGCCTGGGCGCCCATCGACTTGAGCTTGAACACGCTCAGCTGCACGTCGTCTGAGGTCGCCATCGGCAGGAACGTATAGATCTCCTTGTCCACGTCGAGCGCGCTTCGTCCCGCGTGGGAGATGAGCGGGCCGGCCGCGCGGACGTGCGTCGCCATCGGGTTCGCTTCCGCCCTGGCCGGCAGCTGCGTCGTCCACGGGTGGCCGCCGACGTCGAAGACCGCGGTGATGCCGCTGCAGAGATACGAGCGGAACCAGCGCTCGGGTCTGGCGCGGAGCGCGCGCGCTGTTTCCGCGTAGGGGTAGATGGCCGGCGCGGGGAGCCCGTCGGGACGCCCATCCACCCACCCGGTCTGGCTGAAGTGGACGTGCGCATCGACGAGCCCGGGCGTGATGAACCGCCCGGTCGCGTCCACCCGCGTGGCGCCGGCGGGCACGGAGCACTCG
>JBFWQE010000114.1:10014-17705 GCA_050249615.1 Vicinamibacterales bacterium | reverse complement strand
AGGAATCTCCGCCAGGCGATCGTTCAGGTAGCCCAGCGGGATGTGCGTGGCCGAGGGGATATGGCCGCCCTGCCACTCGCTGGCGCTCCGCACGTCCAGCACGAAGGTGTCGCGAGCCTTCACGCGCGTCGCCAGTTCGTCCACGGTCACCTGTGGCACGGTGGCGAGGTGCGCGCCACGTTCGGCCAGGTGCTGCACGGCGTGGCCCTCGAAGATGCCCGCCACCTGGTCCAGGCCGATGAGCGCCAGCTGCCGGACCAGTTCCACCGTGTTCGCCTCGGTCAGGTCGTCCACGATGAAGTAGAGGTCGGTCTGATACGGCAGGAGCCAGCCCGCCCACGTGACGAAGGATCCGCCGAGCGGGATGTTGACGGTGCCGGGCAGGTGCGCGGCGGCATAGACGCCGGCCGGCCGCGTGTCCACGACGATGGCGCCCGCCGTCAGCAGGGACGGCAGGCGATGGTCGTCCAGACGGGACGGCGCGTGAAAGCCGCCCAGGACGCGCGGGCCCACCTTGTTCAGGTGCTTCATCATGGCGAAGTACTTCGGCGGCTCGGGCTGGCCGGCCAGCACGCTGGCGACGAAGTCGTCCTCCGTCTTCACCTTGAACGCCCAGTTGAAGCGCCGCTCGTAGCCGAGCGTGCTGTACGGCACGGCGCTGATGCCCTTGCCGCAGGCCGAGCCGGCCCCATGGCCCGGCCAGATCTGCAGCCACTCCTCGTTCTGGTTGAAGGCCTGCAGGCTCTTCCACAGCGTCCGCGCGCCCTTCTCCATCGTCCCCTTGATGTTGGCGGCGCGCTCGAGCAGGTCGGGCCGGCCGACGTCGCCGACGAAGACGAAGTCGCCCGTGGCGGCGGCAATGGGCTTGTCGGCAGCCGCGCTGTCCGTGATGAGGAATGTCAGGTGCTCGGGCGTATGGCCGGGCGTGGCGACGACGTCCACCAGGATGTTGCCGACCTTGATGCGATCGCCGTGGCGGATGAGGGCGCCCTCCGACGCAAACTGGTACTTCCAGTCCTTGTCACCCTCGTCCGAGAGGTACAACCGGGCGCCCGTGCGCGCCGCCAGCTCGCGCGCGCCGGACAGGAAGTCGGCGTGGATGTGCGTCTCGGTGACGTGCGTGACGGCGAGCCCCTCCCGCGCGGCCGCGTCGATGTAGCGCTCCACGTCACGGTTCGGGTCGATGACAATGGCCTCGCCGGTCGCGGCGCAGCCGATGAGGTAGCTGGCCTGGGCGATGGTGGGCTCGTAGAAGCGGGTGACGATCATGGAGCGGCTCCTTATCGCTATATGACTATTTAGCAATATATAGCGCGCGAGGCCGGGCCCGCAAGGCCCTTCGGGGATCGGGGATCAGGGATCGGGGATCAGCGGCGCTTCTTCTGGACCTCGTTGACGAGCTTCTCGGCGGCCTCTCGCAGGGCCTTGCCCATCGGCGACTTGTCCCAGCCGGCGTCGCCCACGTCGAAGCCGCCGAGCGTCGTCCACAAGTCCGCGCCGATGCCGACGTCGGTGTTGTCGCCCTCGACCTCGAAGGCGTGCGTGGTCGTCCCCTCGGGGTTCACCATCTCCACGTGCAGGCGGATCTCGGCACGGGTCTTCCGCATGCTCCCGCCGACGCTGCCGATGCCTGCCACGCGGCCCAGGGAGCCGGTGGAGACACGGTTGCTGCCGTGGGTCGTCGTGGCATCGAGCACGGTGCCGGCGATGATGAGGTCCACCTTGTGCTCCGCGGCCAGCGCGGCGAGGCGGTCCTCGGGCAGCGGCAGCGTTTCGCCGGCCGGCAGCTCGATGAGCACGGGCTGCATCGTGCGCCGGGTGATCATCTGTGCCCGCACGAGCTTGGCCAGGGCCGTGGCCGCCTGGTGGGTGCCGCCGTCCACGCTGGCCACGTCGAACGGGATGAGCCCGACGCGCGCCCGCCCCTGGGCGGCCGCCGGAACGGCGGCAAGCGTGCCCAGGACGAGGGCGCCGGCCAGGATCGTGCGGATTCGCAACGAGTGAGTCGCCATGGTCGTCACAGATTAGCGCAGGTTGTCGATGTCCACGGGTTCGATGGCGTCGGCTGGCGAGAAGCCGAACACCTTTCCGTAGAAGTAGAGCTCGGCCTCGAGGCTGCGGACGATGTTCTCGGCCTTGCGGAAGCCGTGCTGCTCGCCCTCGTAAGTGAGATACGCCACGGGCAGCCCCTTCTTCCGGACGGCATCGGCCATCATCTGCGACTGGTTGGGCGGCACCACCTTGTCCTCCAGGCCCTGGAACAGGATCAGCGCGCTCGACAGCTGGTCAGTGAAGTGGATGGGCGACCGCTCGACATACACATCCTTCGCGGCCGGGTAGGGTCCAATCAGCGAGTCGAGGTAACGCGACTCGAATTTGTGCGTGTCGCGGGCCAGCACCTCGATGTCGCTGATGCCGTAGTAGCTGGCGCCCGCCTTGAAGGTCGAGTGGAAGGTCAGGGCGGCCAGCGTCGTATAGCCGCCCGCGCTTCCGCCGCGGATGGCCAGGCGCTCCCCGTCGGCCTTGCCGGCCTCCACCATGGCCATGGCGCCGGCCACCGCATCTTCCACGTCCACGATGCCCCACTGCCCCTTCAGCCGGTCGCGATACGCGCGGCCGTAGCCGGTGCTGCCGCTGTAGTTGACGTCGAGGACCGCGAAGCCGCGGCTCGTCCAGAACTGCACCTCGGGATCGAGGGCGGTTTCAGTGGCGCCGGTCGGCCCGCCATGGGTGAGCACGAGGAGCGGCGGCCGGGTCCCCTCTGGCGCCTGGAAGTCCGGATTCCGCGGCGCGTAGTAGAAGGCGTGGACTTCACGGGTACGATCGGGTGCGGACGGGTGCGGGCCGGTGCTGGCTGGTGCGGACGGGTGCGGGCGGGTGCGGGCAGGTGCGGACGGGTGCGGCGACTGGAATGTGACGGGCTCGGCGGTCGAGATCCATGCGGCGTCGATGGGCTCGCTCGTCGATCGGCGCAGCACCTCCGGCTCCATCGCGGCGAGGGTCATGCGGGCCACGACTGCTGCCGTAGTCGGCGATCCGCCGACGAAGTAGATGGCGCGCTCGTCGGCACGGATGGATTCCATGACATCGAGTGCCGTCTGGACCGGTTCCCACCGGAGGGACTCGGTCTCGATGAACGCCAGGTGCCATCGGCCGTTCTGCGTGTAGGTGGCGGCGATGCGCCGCGGCCCCGCGAACGCGTAGGTCACCATCGGGAAGGTCCACTGCGGCTTGCCGAAGTCGGCGCTCATCGGGTGCAGCGGCTCGATCGCATGGGCAGGAAGCCCCGGGGCTTCAGCCCCGGCGTCCCTCGGTCTCGCGCGATACAGGTTCCACCAGCCGGTGCGATCCGACACGAAGTGCAGGACGCCGTCGGGCGACCACTCGGGCTGGAAGATGGACTCGTCCGGACCACCCGCCACCTTCGTCCGCTCGCCGAGGGTTCCGTCGGGACGAATGTGCGCCGTCCACAGCTCCGTGCCGTCCCAGGGCATGTTCGGGTGATTCCACTGCAGCCACGCCAGGGTGGCGCCGTCGGGCGAGACCGCAGGATCGGAGTAGAAGTCGGCGCCCGAGACGAGCACGGCGCCAGGACTGGTGACGCCGGGACTGACGTCCGGGCGCTCGGCACCGGTCGGTCTGGGGGTTGCCGTCTGCTGGAGCGCCCGGGCTTCAGCCCTGGCGACCGGGATGGCGACGATCGCAGCGACGGGCTCGGCATCGCCCTTCCGGTGGTCCTCGCGCACGGCGACGAGCCGATCTCGCGCCACGTCGACGCGCGCGTCGGCGTAGAAGAACCCCTCCGGCGTCAGCGGCACGGGTGCGCCACCGCCCCGCTGAACGTAGAGCCGCTGGTCCGCGAAGTTGCAGAAGAACACATTCCCGCGGTGCACGGTC
Organism: Vicinamibacterales bacterium; assembly: GCA_050249615.1. GTDB lineage: Bacteria > Acidobacteriota > Vicinamibacteria > Vicinamibacterales > UBA2999 > VFZN01. The sequence goes on along the minus strand of JBFWQE010000114.1, from coordinate 13,808 downwards.
ATGGCGGCGCCGCCATACTCGTGCACGCGTGACCGCACATTGAAGCCGGGCGGCGTCACGTCGCTGATGCGGCCGTCCGCCGTGCGCCGGACGATGACGTAGCGGCCGCCCTCGGAGGCGCGGCCCTCGGTCCAGTAGACGTCGCCGCCGTCCAGGGCGATCTCCCCGAGCCTGAGCGCACCCGCCGTGACCCGCGCCGCCGTCAGCGGCGAGGCCCAGGCCCCATAGGGCGCCACCGTCTTCACCTGTTGAGGACTCTGCTGCATACACCCCGCCGACAGGATTGCCACGAGCAGGGGGGCCCGTGATGCCGTTCGTATCATCTCAGAAGCCTGTCGGAGCACTTTACGGGATGAGAGCGGCTTGCACCAGCCCGTGGCGGCGAAGGGGCGGCGAAATCCGGTGTGGTCCGGCGCCGGAAGTGAAAAAAGCAGCCGCCGGAGGCACAGGAGGTGTAGGAAGCCCCACGGCGGCTGAAGGTTTGTTACGGGAGATGTCGCTGGCGAGATAGTGCCACCGCCCCCCCGGCGTCCATATGACGGCTGTCATACGGCGCGCACTTTCTCTACTTCGGCATCAGGACCGTGTCGATGACGTGAATCACGCCGTTGCCGGTCAGCACGTGATACTGCAGCACCGCCGACAGCCTGGCCTTGTCCTTCATCAGGGCGTCGAGGTCGGCTTTCGGGATCCTGGCGAAGGCCTCGTCCGTGGGCGCCAGGACGGTGAGCGGCCCCGGGGCGCTTCAGCACCTCGACGAGATCGGCGGCCTGGACGGCGGCCACCAGGGTCTTGAACGAACCGGCGCCAGAGCCTCACGGTGGGCCTCCTTCAAACTGACCCAGCCCATGGAGCCGCCTCGGCCGTCGCTATGACCACCGTCATATCCGCGCTAAAGTGTCGGGGTCGAGGATGCCTATGCACGCCAGACTCCGCTCGTTCGCCCTTCTCGCCCTGACCCTGACGCTGGCCGCCTCCGGCGCCCCGAGTGCGCAGACGGCCGCGGCCCCGCGGCCGGCGGCCGGCGCCCCGCCACCCCTGAAAGTCACCACGCCCGAGCAGTTCTTCGGCCACAAGATCGGCGAGGACTACGTGCTCCCGAACTACACGAAGTTCACGGAGTACGTCCGCAAGCTCGACGCCGAATCGAGCCGCATGGTGGTGCAGAGCATCGGCAAGACGGCCGAGGGCCGCGACCAGTTGATGGCCATCATCACCGCGCCCGAGAACTTCAAGCGGCTGGACCGCTACAAGGAGATCGCGCGGCGGCTGTCGCACGCCGAGGGGCTGACCGACGACCAGGCGCGCGCTCTCGCAAGGGAAGGCAAGGCTGTCATCTGGATCGATGGCGGGCTGCACGCCACCGAGGTGCTCGGCGCCCAGCAGCTCACCGAGACGATCTACCAGTTCGTCAGCAGGACGGACGAGGAGACGCTGCGCATCCTCCGCGACGTGATCATCCTGGCCGCGCACGCCAACCCCGACGGCATGGAGCTGGTCTCCGACTGGTACATGCGGAAGGAGGACCCGAAGGCGCGCAGCACCGGCGCCATCCCGCGGCTGTACCAGAAGTACGTCGGGCACGACAACAACCGCGACTTCTACATGATGAACCAGCCCGAGTCGGTGAACATCAACCGGCAACTCTATCGCGAGTGGTTCCCGCAGATCGTCTACAACCACCACCAGACGGGGCCCACGGGCACGGTGATGTTCTCGCCGCCCTTCCGCGATCCGTTCAACTACGTGTACGACCCGCTCGTCGTCAACACGCTGGACCAGGTGGGCGCGGCCATGCATGCGCGGTTCGACCAGGAGGGCAAGCCGGGCGTGACGACGCGCTCGGGCGCCAACTACTCGACGTGGTGGAACGGCGGCCTCCGCACGATGCCGTACTTCCACAACCAGATCGGCCTGCTCACCGAGTCGATTGGGAATCCAACGCCCGTGCAGATCGAGTTCGTGCCGGACCGCCTGCTGCCGCGGGGCGACCTGCCGGCGCCCATCGCGCCGCAGACGTGGCACTTCCGCCAGTCCATCGACTACTCCATCACGGCCAACTACGCCGTGCTCGATTTCGCGCAGCGCTACCGCGAGACGCTGCTCTACAACACCTACGTGATGGGGCGGAACTCCATCGCGAAGGGCAGCACCGACACCTGGACGATGTATCCGCGGCGGATTGCCGAGGTGAAGGCCGAAATCGCGAAGGCGACGAAGACCGAGGCCAGCGATCCGAGGATGGTGGCCGGCGGCCGTGCGCAGCCGGTGCCCGCGAAGTACTACGACCTGCTCCGCAAGCCCGAATGGCGCGACGCGCGCGCCTACATCCTGCCGGCCAACGAGGGCGACTTCCTCACCGCGACGAAGTTCGTGAACATCATGATCAAGGCGGGGCTGACCGTGCACCGCGCGACGGCGCCCCTCACGGTGGCGGGCAGGACTTATCCGGCCGGCTCGTACGTCTTCAAGGCCGCGCAGGCCTATCGCCCGCACCTGATCGACATGTTCGAGCCGCAGGACCACCCGCACGACCTGCAGTATCCCGGCGGGCCGCCGATTCCACCCTACGACAACTCGGGCTGGACGCTCGCGTACCAGATGGGCATCAAGTTCGATCGCGTCCTCGATGACGTGGACGGGCCGCTCGAGAAGATCCCGGACGTGGTGACGCCGGCCGCGGGCCAGGTGACCAACGCGCAGGGCGCCGTGGGATTCACCGTGCCGCATCGCCTGAACGACGCGTTCACGGCGGTGAACCGGCTGCTCAAGGCCGGTGAAGAGGTGTACTTCGTCGGCGATCGCTCGTACCAGAGCGCCGACGGCACCGGCGTGATGTTCATCACCGCGCGGCCGGGCACGGCGGCGGTGCTGCAGAAGGCCGCCGCGGATCTCGGCGTGAGCTTCACGGGCGTCACCAGCCGCCCGTCGGGCACGCTGTACAAACTCACGAAGCCGCGCATCGCGCTGTGGGACCAGTACGGCGGTTCGATGCCCTCAGGCCACGTGCGGTGGCTGCTCGAACAGTTCGAGTTCGACTTCGACGTCATCTATCCGCAGGCACTGGATGCCGGCCGGCTGAAGGCGAAGTACGACGTGATCCTGTTTCCCGACGGCGGCATCCCGGAGACCGACAACGCGGGCGGCGGTTTCGGCGGCGGCCAGCCCCGCGCCGAGGACATCCCGGCGGAGTATCGCGACCGCCTCGGCCGCGTCACCATCGCGCGCACGGTGCCGGCGCTGAAACAGTTCGCCGAGGAGGGCGGCGTCATCGTGGCGTTCGCCGGCTCTGCGGTGCTGGGCCACCACCTGGGGCTCGCGCTGGGCGATCATCTCCTCGAGTCGACGGCCGACGGCCGCGAGCAGCCGCTCCCGCGGACGAAGTACTACATCCCGGGCTCCATCCTGCGCGTGGCCGTGGACAACACCAACCCGCTGGCGTTCGGCCTCGAGAAGCAGGTGGACGTCTTCTTCGACAACAGCCCCGTGATGCGCCTGGCGCCAGATGCCACGCTGCGTGGCATCCGTCCCGTCTCCTGGTTCGACTCGAAGGAGCCGCTGCGCTCGGGGTGGGCTTGGGGCCAGCACTACCTGGAGGGCGGCACGGCCGCGGTCGAGGCCGCCGTGGGCAAGGGCAAGGTCTTCCTGCTGGGCCCGGAGATCACCTTCCGCGCGCAGCCGCACGGCACGTTCAAGTTCCTCTTCAACGGGATCTTCTACGGGACGGCGCAGGCCACGGGCGCCACGGCACGGGAGACGATGGCCCAATAGGGTTCTCGGGTTCTCGGGTTCTC
>JBFWQE010000114.1:0-9914 GCA_050249615.1 Vicinamibacterales bacterium | reverse complement strand
GAGAACCAACTGTGCAATAGACTGTCCTCATGACCTACGGCGCAAAGGAGATGGCGGAGAGCTTCCGGACCGTGCGCAAGAACACGATCCAGGTGGCGCAGGACATACCCGAGGACCAGTACGGTTTCCGCGCGGCGGAGGGGGCGATGACCGTGGGCGAGATGCTCTCGCACCTCGCGACGTCCACCTACTGGGCGGCACAGCTGCACTTCGTCGAGAAGAAGACTGACGTGAGCTACGAGGACTTCGGCCGATACATGGCCGAGGGCAAGGCAAAGGCGGCAGCGCTCGAGACGAAGGCCGACATCGTCGCGGCGCTCGAATCAGGCGGCCACGACTTCGCCTGCAGGCTCGAGCAGATGACCGACGCGGAGCTGTCGGAGGATGTGGCGTTCCCGGCGCCCATCCAGCCGCCAACCAAGTCGCGCTTCGAGATGCTGCTCGGCGTGAAGGAGCACGAGATGCACCACCGCGGGCAGCTCATGCTCATCGAGCGCATGCTCGGCATCGTCCCGCACCTGACGCGGGCGCGGCAGAACCGCTAGCGCACGCCCGAAGGAGCAGGCCCGCTCCTGGTGTCCGGCCGCCGGCAATGCGCGCTGGCTAGGGTGTTGCCGTGGCGCACAAGGCGAACGCCTGCAGCGACCAGACTCCGGTGCCGCTGGTGCGCTCGGCTAATACCGTCCAGGCCGTGGTCTCGTCGGGCCCATTCAGCCTGACGAAGATGGTGTCGGTGGTCTCCGAGATCCCATAGCCTCCGCCAATCACGACCTTTCCCACAGGGCAGGTGGCCGTCGCGCTCTTCGTCGCGAGGTCGTCGCTGTCGGTCGAGTAGAGGACGCGCTGGTATGCGCTCACCCCGGCCGGCCCTTGAGGACCGACCGGGCCCATCGGGCCCGTGGCCCCGGTCAGACCCTGTGGGCCCTGCGGGCCTGTCGCCCCGACCGTTCCGGCAGGACCAGTGGGCCCCGCTTCACCCTGAGGGCCCGTCGGGCCGGGCACTCCCTGAGGTCCGGGGGGACCGGTCAGGCCTTGCGGCCCCACGGGTCCCGTGGCCCCGGTGGGACCTGTCGGCCCCGCCGGGCCAATTGCACCGGCTGGCCCGGAAGGCCCCACTGGGCCCTGCGGACCGGGGGGACCCGCTGGCCCCGGCGGTCCGGCAACGGCGCCCACGAGGTCGCCATTGCGAAGCACGAGGCTGGGCGAGGGGGTGGGTGGCAGGAACGACGCGTTCGGCGACCACGCCGCCATCACGTAGTACCGGTCGAGGGTCGTTCCGACGAACGGCGGCGTCACGGACACGACCAGACTCCCGGTCCCGTCGAGGACGCCGGTAAACCACACCACCGCATCGCCGCCCAACGGCAGCGGCACTCCGCCATACGAGAGTCCCGCCCCGGTCGAGCTGCCAACCACGGCCACGAACTGCCCCGGCGGACCGCTGACGGTCAGGGCCACTGGTTGCCCGGGTGACACGATGTCGTAGGGCGTCGTGATGAAAATCGACTGCGCCGACGCCGGCAGCACGGTTCCGAGCACCAGGGACGCCCCCAGCAACATGATTCGCTTCATTCACAATCTCCCGGCCATGCGATCACATGCCGTGAGCAAGATGCCGACCAGCCTCATCGTTACAAAATTGCACAGAACGGCGCACTGTGCTCTGTCGGGAATCGGCACGAGCGACGCAGCCACGGAAGATAGTCGTCACTTTCCGGCCAGCGCCTTGATGCGCGCCAGCAGCGAAGGGTCGTCCGGGAACAGTCCGGCGGCCGGCAGCCGCTCGAGCATCTCCAGCCAGAGCGGCTCCTTCGCGAACACGGCCTTGAAGATGGGCGCGGCCTCGGCCTCGCGGCCGATGGACGCCAGCGTCACGGCATGCCAGAACGGCAGCTCCACGATCTCGGGCGCGAGCTTGCTGGCTGCGGCGTACTCCACGAGCGCCTCATCCACCTTCTTCTCGGTCATCAGCTCGTCGCCGCGGTTGGCGTGGCCGTAGGCGCGCTGCAGGCGCAGCAGGCGCCGCAGCTCGACCAGCGGCTGCGGGTGGTCCTCGATGCGCAGCTCGAAGAGCTTGTCGGCGCCCACCCACGGCCGGCCCGTGCCCTTCGGCTTCACCACCACCAGCGCCGCGGATTGCTTTCCTCGTGCGTCGCCACCGGCGGCCTGTCCGGCGTCGAGCGCGGCCAGCATCCGGTCGGCCAGGTCGCCGGACGTGTTGCGATAGGCGTCGGCCATCGCGGGCCAGACCTTGGCGTTGGCCATCATGTTGGCCTGCACCGAGAACTGCTCGCCGACGATGTGCCCTGCGAACGCGACGGCGGCCTTTCCCGTGTAGGCATCCACACGCCCCTGCGTGTCGATCATCGCCACCTGCCGGCCGTCGGGCTGCGGGTCCTTCGCCACCAGCTGCCTCAGCGTGTCGGGCGCGCTCGTCCCCGACCGCATCAGCCCGAGGCCCCGGAGCCCGTAGCCGGGGTCCACGAACGACTGGGTGGCCACGGCGCCCACTCCCGCCTCGGCCCAGCTGACGATGGAGCCGACGGAGAACCAGTGGGACTGGACGGCGACGCCCATGTCGCCCGTCTGCGGGTCGCGCGCGACGATGGAGAACGTGTGGACGAGGGGATCCGCCCCACGCGGGGACGCACCGGCGAGGAAGATCACGATGGCACCGGCCACAAAGAATCGAGGACGCATCCGCCGAGTGTAGCCCGCCCGCACCTGCCCGCACCTGCCCGCACCTGCCCGCACCTGTCCGCACCTGTCCGCACCCGCCCGCACCTGTCCGCACCTGTCCGCACCCGCCCGCACCCGCCCGATCGTCTACAATGCCCGCACCCATTCAGGAGGCCCCATGATCCTCGGTCGTCGCGAATTCCTGGCAGGCGCCGGCGCTCTCGCCCTCACGCCCCGGTCCCTCTTCGCCGGCGGCCAGGCCGCCGCCGCGCGGCCCGCGGGCATCTTCCCCGCGTCGGTGCGCGCCGACTTCCCGTCGGTGTTGACGCAGACCTACCTGAACTCCGCCGCGCTGCACCCGGTGGGCACGTTCGCCGCGCGCGCGATGCAGCGGGTCATCGACTACCGCCTGCACGGCCCCGGCGAAGGGCGTTCGGACTTCACGGCCGCGCAGCAGGCCGATCTCAAAGCGCGCTACGCGAAGCTCATTGGCGCGACTGCCAATGAAATCGCCTACACCGCCAGCACCTCCGACGGCGAGAACATCGTCGTCATGGGCCTGGACCTGCCGAAGAAGAAAGGCAACGTCGTCATCGACGAGCTGCACTTCACCACGTCGCTCTACATGTACAAGGAGCTCGAGAAGCAGGGCGTCGAGCTGCGCATCGTCAAGCACCGGAACTGGGCCATCGATCCGGAGGACATGAGCAAGGCCATCGACCGCAACACGCGGCTAGTGTCGCTGGCGCTGGTGTCCAACGTGAACGGCTACATGCACGACTGCAAGGCGGTGAGCGACATCGCGCACGCGCGCGGCGCGCACGTCTTCGCGGACATCATCCAGGCGGCGGGCGCCGTGCCGCTGGACGTGAAGGCGCTCGGCATCGACTTCGCGTCGTGCGGCACCTACAAGTGGCTGATGGGCGAGCGGGGCCTCGGCTTCCTCTACGTAAGGGAGGACCTGCAGGGCACGGTGCTGCCCACCACGCGCTACGGCCACCGGCAGGTCACGAACTTCAACCGGGCGGAGCTGACGTGGGAGCCGCTGCCCGGCGCGGCGCGGTACGAGACGGGCGGCATCGCGGTGATCCTCGCCGCGGCCGTGTCAGCGGGCATCGACTACGTGCAGTCGCTCGGCCTCGAGAAGATCCGCACGCACGCGCGCGCGCTCACGCATCGGCTCCAGAACGAGCTGCCGCCGCTTGGCTACACGCCGCTCACGCCGCGCGGCACCGAGACCCCCATACTCGCCTTCGGCCTGAAGGACACGGCGGCGACGAACAAGGCGCTGCAGGCGGGCAAGGTGGTAGGGACGATCATCGGCAACGAAAACCGGCTGCGCCTGGCGGTGTCGGTGTTCAACACGCACGAGGACATCGACCGCGTGGTGGCGGTGCTGGGCGGGCGCGCGACGTCGTCCGTGCGCTGACGCAGCTCGACGGGAACCCGAGAACCTGAGAACCCGAGAACCCGAGAACCCAGGTTCCGGGGTTCACTCCGCGCCCCGCCGACGTTGACTTCCAACACAGGAGGTCACGTCAATGGTCAAGCGCACTCTGCTTCTGACCGCGTTCGGAGCGCTCATCCTGGGATGCGTCCTCGTCGTGCCGATGCACGGCGAGGTGAACACCCTCAGCACCAATCACCTCACCTTCAGCGGCCCCGTGTCATTGCCGGGTGTGACGCTGTCGGCGGGCACCTACGTCTTCGAGCGGGCGGTCTCGACCAACCCGGATGTCGTGGTGGTCCGGAACGCCGAGCGATCGAAGGTGTTCTACCTGGGCTCGACGATGCGGGCAAGCCGCCCGGCCGGAGGTCGCCGCGACCTGGCCATCACCTTCGGTGAAGCAGCCCGCGGGGTCCCTCCGCCCATCACCGCGTGGTACCCGATCGGGGAAGAAACGGGACATGCGTTCGTCTACTAGCGCGGTCTTCGCACAACCGCACGGGGTTGGCCCCCAGCCCCGCGCGGTTGCTCCCTTCGCAGAGCCCGCGTCTCTTCTCTCATCTCCAATCGCCCGCCGCCACGAACGCCGCCCAGTAGAAGGGATGCGTGCTCAGGCCCTTCCCACGCCGATCGCGCAGCACGTTGAGGCTCGCCTGGTGCACGGCATCGGCCGTGGAGAGCCCCGTCTTGAATCGCCCTTCGTACAGCGCACGCATCCACGCGCGCGTCGCCTGGTCGTCCACGGACCACAGGCTCATGACGACGGTGCGGGCGCCGGCCACCTGGAAGGCGCGACGCAGGCCGAACACGCCTTCGCCGGCCTTGATCTCGCCGACGCCGGTGTCGCAGGCGGAGAGCACGGCCCACTCCACGCCGTGGAGATCCAACGACGCCACCTCTTCGGCGGTGAGGATTCCGTCCTCTTCGTCGGGCCCCGCGAGGGCGCGGCGATTGGCGCCGGCCAGGGCGAGGCCGGAGAGGCGCAGCGGGTTCTCGACGGGCCGGGAACCCGAAAGCCCCCCGACGCCGCGCGTGCCCGCGCCGCCGGATTCAGGCAGGCACGAGCCATCGAGGAAGAAGCCGTGCGTGGCCAGGTGCAGCACGCGGTAGTTGCGCGCCTGCTCTTTGAACGCCTGTTCGCTGGCCTCGCGGCCGACGAGCGCGCGCGCGGCGCCGAGGGGAGCGGGCCAGAGGCCCGAGACCTCCTGCGCTTCCTGGAGTGTCCCGTCGAGCGGCTGGAATCGAAGTGACTGGAAACCACCACACGCCCCCACGCTGCTGCGCAATACCGCCGTTTCGGTCGCGCTTCCCGTGGCGGTCGGGGCGACTGCCGGCGGCGGCACTTCGTCGAACGCGGGGCCACCAACGGCCAGCATGCCGCCTCCGGGGAGTGGGCCAACAGACGGCGATACGACGTCGCGCTCGGCGGATAGGTAGTGAATGGGTGGCGCGTGCTCGAGGACGAACGAGTCGCTCCCGACCGGCAGGGCGGCTAGTGGCACGAGCGCGACTGCGCCGTCGGGAACGACGAGCACGCGGGTGGCACCGCCAAGATAGCTGGCCAGCGGATCCCAAATCACCCTGCGCAGGCGACTTCCAACGTCACGATAAGCGCGCTCGGCCTGTTCGACGGTGCCACCGGCGCGCAGGGTTCGGCCTCCGGCTTCAACCCGCCAATCGGCGATTAGCCGTTCGATCGTGCCCGCGGCCCCTAGCCTGACGAGCACGACACCCGGAGTGCCTGTCCGGACGATGAACGCGGCCAACGAAGAGACGGGGGGAGGCGCGGCGGACAATGTACTGGTGGGCTGCGCGTGACGGGCATACTGAACAATCGATACGAGCACAGAGCCGTCCGGTAGCGACTCTTGCACGGCGTCGAGGTCCGCTGGGGACCTGGCCATCTCGGCGCGGGCCTCGACGCTCTGTGAAGCGAGCACGCGTTCCGCCTCGTCCTTCTCCTGGCGGGCCTCGTCGAGCTGGTCCTGGGGGACTGCCCCTTCCAGACTTCGAACCAGCAGGTTGGCAAAGCGCTGACGCGCACGGTTGGTGCGAGTCTGAAGATCGTCTACCGTCGGGTCGTTGGGACCGCCAAGCCGATTCCGTGCCGCGAGTTCATCGAGGATGACCCCGCGAGACTGGATCACCAGGTCGTAGACGCGCGACACGTCTTGTGACGCACCTCGGACAGCGGACAGGGCAAGGTCGAGCCCACGCGGCCGCTTCGAGGCAAATGCGAGCGCCTGACGTTCGGGCAGATATCGGACCGTGAACCGAAGATGGCCGAGACTGATTGTCTCCGCTTGCAGCGCAGCCGAGAGCGCCCGATCGGTCTGCCCAGCAGCGAATTCGACATCCGCCAGAGCGGCACGCGACTCTGCGACCAGCGGATGCCCGTCGCCGAAGAGCTTCTGCTGTGCAGACAGCGCGGCGGTAAGGTGAGTCCGCGCGGACTCGAGACGACCGTTCCTGGCCTCGATGCTCGCGAGGGCTCGTAAGCCCCTCGTGACAGCGGTACGATCTCCAGCCGCGCGACTGACCGCCACTGACTGCTCGAAATTCGCGAATGCCCGCTCGGACTCATCACGCAGGTTGAATGCTTCCCCGAGGCCCGCCAGCACCTGGGCCTCGAGCCTCCGATCATCCAGGCCCGGGAGGATGGAGAGCGACTGCTCGAGGTACTGCCGGGCGACATCCGGTTGCTGGCGGTGCAGGTGTACGATCCCGATGTTTCTGAGCGCCCAAGCCTGCCACCTGAGGTTATCCATCTCCCGCGCCAGGCCGAGCGCCCGCTCGAATCTCGCGAGCGCCGCGCCGTCGTCCCCCGATTCGAGGTAGGCTAGCCCGAGCGACATCAGCACGTCGACGGCGAAGATCTTGAGCCCGGAGGTCTCGAAAGCATGCAGCCCGCGTTCCCGGTAATCGAGGGCCCGGGCAACGTCGGCAAGATACTGATACACGAGCCCCTTGCCGGTCAGGCAGGCCCCCTCCCAAAGCGCATCGCCCATGGGCTCCAGTAGGGCCTGAGCCCGGTCGAACACCTTCAACGACTCCTGGTACTCCCCGCGACGTTCGAGCAACCGCGCATCGGCCACGAGCGTGATCGCCAGGCCCCGCTTGTCGCTGAGGGCCTGCCACAGCGCCTGGGCACCGTCGAACGCGGCCTGCGCCTCATCAAAGCGACGGAGGTCGGAGTACAGCCACCCCATCGAGAGCTGCGCCTGGGCCATGCCCCGTCGGTCGTGAAGACGCCGCCAGATGGCTTCGGCCTGCTGCTGCACGCCGATGGCAGCTGCAAGGTTGCCACCGCGGCTGTAGATGACCTCACCCTGGCAAACCAGCGCCTTTGCCTCCTCTCGCAGCGCCCGACGGTCGCGCGCGACGGCCATCGCCTCCCGGCAGTGTCGTTCCGCGTCGTCGAGCATCTCCGCCCGATCCCCTGCGAGCGCCATGGCGAACCCAAGATCGCTGCGCGCCTCGCTCTCGAGGAGCGGGTCGGTTGATCGTTCCGCAAGTTGAAGCGCCTCGCGGTAGGCCTCGAGCGATTCGCGGAGGGCGCCCAGTTGCTGCAGCGTCGCGCCGACGCCCTGAGCCGCGCGCGCAGCGTCGCGAGGGCTCTGCGAACGCCAGGCTGCCAAGACCTGGTGGTACTTGGAAATGGCCAGGTGGCTGGCGTCCTTCTCGTATCTCAGGCGCAGCGCCTCCGCCTGCGCGAGGAGTGTCTCCGGCGTTGGACCCGGGCGACAGCTGCCCGAAGCAAGCGCTCCGAGTGCAGCAATGACGATGCTCACTCTGATGGCCTGCATGATTCAGGTCTCGGATTGCGAAGCCCGCTCCAGCCTGACCGCGTGCTGCGCTCCGCCGGCTACGCGTTCTGGTAGGCGGCGCCGACGGCGGTCGCACGCGCCACGGACTGCCTCCTCTCGAGCCTGGGTCGCGAGAACTCCGCGCCAATCACCGGAGGAAGGTTCTTGACGGCCAGTTCCCGATCCGAGGTCGACCGTTTACTGTTGTCGCTGTACTTGCTGTTGTCGCTGTATTTGCTGTTGTCGCTGTATTTGCTGTTATCGCTGTATCTGTGGCCGGTCACCTTGGCAAGGCGACGCGCGACCTCGTTGGGCACGTCGTCTTCCGGGATGCCCAGCTCACAGGCGGGGCGGACGATCCGGTCCAGTATCTCGGGCTTCATGTCTGGCGCAGTTGCCCTGAGCCGCACGAGTTCGAGGTCCAGGAGAACCTGCAGTTCCTTGTCTTTGCGGCAGTAGCAGTGCGCAGCGCCCTTGAACCGTGGCAGGCGCTGCGTCTCCTGGAGGTGGGGATCGAGGAAGGCTTGCCAGCCTGCCTCTCTCGCGAACGCGAGATTCGTGTAGTCCGGGGAGACTACGGCCCAGGGAAAGTAGACGGATAGACCGTGTGAGTACTGGCAGGCAAACCCGCTGCACCCCGATTGGAGGACCATCTCGTCCAGTGCGGCAATGACCTGCCGTTCCGTGGAGTACCAGACGGGATATTTGTCCTTGAGATCCTCAGCCTTCGTGTTGCTCGTTTCCTCTTCCGTTGGCCCGGGGAACTCCACCTGGAGGCGTCGGCAGAAGTCCTTCAGGTCTACGAACTGGTCCGACTTGTACGTCTGCGCGTACCAATGAGCGAGCAGTACCTGTTTCTGGTCGGGTTGACTGCGGAGCAGTCCAGCGAGGCCGCTCACAGCCGCAGCCAGGTTCGGCATCCTGTCAAGCGCAATCGCCGACAGATCCACGGACCGACCCGCGGTGCGGTCATAGTCCCTGTAGTGGTCGATGTACTCCTCTACGATCAGCTTCGCCAGGTCCGTCGACTCCATCGGGCCGGTGTCACTGACAATCCGCTTTGCGGCCGCGAGAACGCGGTGGTACGGCCAGCCGAACTCCGGCTCGAGTCCTTCTGCTCCGACCAGGATATCGACGTGATCCCGGACCTCGTACGCGAGTTCGCCCATAGCCATGAAGCACGCATCGAGGCCGAGTATGTCGAGCTTTCGCTCCATCTTCTCGTCGATGACCGACCTGACCTGCCCAAGGGCTCGCTTGAGCTCGTCGAGGGTGAGGGAATCCCTGGACGACTCATCGCGCATGAAGAAGTCCTCGGTCACACCGCTCCCGTGGCCAGACAGGACGAGCAGATACCGTGTCACCTGCCAGTCGTCAGGGTGTCGGGCCTTGTGCTTCCCGACTGCCCATTCGACGAAACTGACAAGGCTCCGGACATTGCCGGTGTTGATTTCGCCAGGGTCCCGGTCGCGACAGTCGTCGAGCGACTTCCCCTGCTGGAGGTCAAACCTCGCTGTCGCCAGGCCGGCGCCGTGAGGGTCCAGTTGCGCCGCCACGGTGTCGCCTTCGGGCGGGCCTTCTGCGAGCAGCTCTTTGAGGGCGAGGACCATGTCCTCCGTCAAGTTGTTGTCGCCCGCCATGTAAACCATCACCAGCCAGGATGGCTTTCCGGATTCGGCGCTCATCGGGGGCTCCTTTGGTTGACTACGAATGGCCAAACAATGAAGAGGGCGGACAACGCGAGACGGCGCGCGCGCGAGGGTGAGGCAGTCTAGCCCAGCCGCGGGCGGCATCAAACGGCATGTTCATGCGCTTCATCAAAGCCAACGCCGCGCTGCGCCCGTTTGAACGCTCACCCTGTTCGACGGACCCGCCCCCGACGTTTCCCACCAGTAGGCGTATGATTGGCACCGCGACACTCGCGCTCGGCGGCCTTCCCCTGATGGACGATGCCGACCACCGCCCGGCCCCCCGGCCGGTCG
>JBFWQE010000113.1:0-17802 GCA_050249615.1 Vicinamibacterales bacterium | reverse complement strand
CTGTCCCGACTTTCGTGCTCTCGCCACCCGAGGCCAGCGAGTGGTTGTGGTCGCTGTGCGCGGCGCTGTTGCTGCCTCCGGTTCCGGCGAAGCTCACGTTCAAGGTGACGGTGCCGCTGGTGCCGCCGCCGGTCAACCCCGTCCCCGCCGTGACTCCCGTGATCGTGCCGCCCCCGCCGGAGGTCGGCTGGCACACCACCGTCCCATCCTGGTTCACCACGCGGACCGCCTGTCCCACCGGACAGCTCGAGCCAATCCGCCGCTGCAGTTGCGCGGTGTCCACCGCCGACAGGCCAAGACCGCCGGCGACCGGCCGCGGCGATCCCCCGGTCCCTGGCCCCGGCGTCGGCACGAAGTCGCCCGACCGACCGGCGCTGTCACGCCACGTCCCCTGCACGGCGGGCAACGACACCGTGGCATCCACCATCAGGGGCGCCGCGCCGGGCGTCGAAACCACGGTGAAGCCCAGGCCGATCGTCCCGTTTCCGTTGAGGAACGCGGTGCCGACCACCGATGCCTGCGTGGCCGCGCCGCATTGATCGTCGGTGCCTTCCAACCGGTAGACGCCGCCCACCTGCGTGACGGTCACGGTGATGGCGTTGCAGAACGGCTGCATCTGCCAGCGGTACGTGCCCAGCGACTGGGCTGCGGCCCCGCCACCAGCCAGCGCGATCAGGAGCGTCTGGACGGCGAGACGAGACACGAGTCGGTCGAGCATCACCACCTCCACGAGCCGGGCGAGGCGGGAGATCCCGCCTCTGCCCGGACTAACGCAGCCGGGACGCGAATGGGGACACGGGCTTTCCGCGGCGGGTTGCCGGCAGGTCGTGGCCGTGGCACGATGCGCCTCGGACGCACCCGATGCCACAGCCCTCGAGCCTCAGCACCGAGAACCGGCAGGCCGGCGACATCACGGCGTGCCTCCTGGCCCTGCGATCCGGCGGCCGGGCCGAGATGGACGCCCTCTTCTCGCTGGTGTACGACCGGCTGCACACGCTGGCCCGCGCCCGCCTTCGCGGCGCCCGTGGACACACGCTCGACGCGACGGCGCTGGTCCACGAGGTCTTCCTCCGGTTCGTCGATGCGTCCCGCACCGACTTCAACGACCGCCTGCACTTCTTCTCGACCTCCGCGCGCGCCATGCGCCAGATCGTCGTGGACCACGCCCGACGGCGCATTGCCGCCAAGCGTGGGGGCGGCGTGACCATGGCGACCCTTGGCGATGCGGCAGCGCCGGGACACGTCAGTCTCGAGGACGTCGTGGCGGTAGACGAGGCCTTGACGGAGCTTGCCTCCTCCAGCCCGCGCCTCGTCACCGTGGTCGAGCTGTGCTTCTTCTCGGGCATGACCACCGAAGAGGCCGGCGAAGCCCTGGGCATCAGCGCCCGCACCGTGAAGCGGGAATGGCAGAAGGCCCGCATGCTGCTGATGGCGCTGCTCCGCCCCCAGCCGCCGGAGGCGTGACCCCGAACCTCGCGGGAATCCGTTCTGCTGAAGGAGAACTGACGGCCGTGACCCGTGACGACATCGTTGGGCGCTGGCCGGAGGCCGAGCGCCTCCTGGATCCGCTCCTGGACCTTCCCGCGCCCGAGCGGCGCGCTCGCGCACTGGCTGCCTGCGGCGGGGATACCGGCCTGCGCCAGGTGGTCGAGCGGCTGCTCGACCAGGCGGAGGCGGACGGCGAGGTGCCGCCACTCCCTGGGGAGTTGTTCGACACCTTCCCCGACGCTGCGCCGGCGGTCATCGGCCCCTACCGGGTCATCGAGGAAATCGGCCACGGTGGCATGAGCCGGGTCTTTCGCGCGACCCGCGAGGACAGCGCCGTGGCATCCCCCGTCGCGCTCAAGCTGCTGGATCGACGCCCGACGCCCGCGGCCCTCCGGCGCTTCGATCGCGAGCGCGATACACTGGCGCGCCTCCACCACCCCCATATCGCGCGCCTGCTCGATGGCGGCATCACGGACGAGGGCACGCCGTATCTCGTCATGGAGCTGGTGGACGGCGAGCCCATCGACGATTACTGCGACCGGCGGTCGGTCGATCTCGCAGGCCGCCTGCGCCTGTTCCGCCAGGTGCTCGAGGCCATCGAGTTCGCCCATGCCCGGCTCATCGTCCATCGCGACATCAAGCCGGCCAACGTGTTCGTGGACCAGCACGGCGCCGTGAAGCTGCTGGACTTCGGCATCGCGAAGTGGCTGGACGAGACGGGCGGCCCGGCGCTGACGCAGACCATTCAGCGCGTGATGACGCCGGCGCATGCCGCTCCCGAGCAGTTCCGCGGCGATCCGATCACGGCGGCCACCGACGTCTACCAGCTGGGGCTGCTGCTCTATCGCCTCCTCACCGGTCAGCCGGCCCATGCCACGGAGGGCTCCACCCACGAGGCCATCGCCCGCGCCGTGCTGGACACCGATCCCGATCCGCCAAGCGAGGTGGTCCGGCGCACGCAAACGGCACCCCACCCCGTCGCGCGGCGCCTCGCCGGCGACCTGGACGCCATCGTCCTGAAAGCGCTCCGCAAGGAGCCGGCGGACCGCTATCCCAGCGTGGAGGCCCTCAGGCGCGATCTCGATGATTACCTGGCCTCCCGACCCGTATCGGCGCGTCGGGGTTCGCTTGCCTACTCGCTGCGGAAGTACGCCTCGCGCCACCGCGCGGGCGTCGCGGCCGTCACCGCGGCCACGCTCGCGCTCCTCATCGGCTTCGCCGGAGTGCTCGCCCAGTCGCGTGCGACGGCGGCCGAACGGGATCGCGTGCGGGTGGCCGAGGCCCGAGCCACCGCGATCAACACGTTCCTCGTTCGCGACCTGCTGGCGGCCGCGACCCCGGCCGGCGCACAGGGGCGGACGATGAGCGTGGACGACGTGCTGGCGAACGCCTCGCGAAGCGTGAGCTACGCGTTTGCGGGCCAGCCGGCCACCGAGGCGGAAGTGCGCACGACCCTGGCGGACAGCTACGCGGCGCTCGGGCGGTTCGCGGAGGCCGAGGCGCACGCGGCGGCCGCGCGTGATCTCCTGGACCGGACGGCGCCGCGCGACGAGCATGCGGTGCTCCGGGCTCGAACCCTGCTGGCTCGCCTCGCCCTCGAGCAGGGCCGGTTCGACGAGGCGCGGCGCGAGGCCGAGGCCGTGCTGGGCGCGCAGAAGGCTGCGGCGGGCCCGGCCAGTCGCGATGCCCTGGCCACCCAGGCGGTGCTCTCACGCGCCCTGCGCCGGCAGGGCGAGTTGGCGGACGCCGAGCGGCTGGCCACTGAAGCGCTGGCGGCGGCAACCATGCACCATCCTGATGACTGGCGACTGGGCGCGGAGCTGCGCAACCGCCTGGCCGACGTGCTCATCGATCTGCGCCGGGGCGTCGAAGCCGAGCCGCTGACGCGCGAGGCGCTCGAACTGCGGCGCGCCCGGCTGGGTCCGACCCATCCGGATGTCCTGGGAGCCATGGCGCAGCACGCGCTGGCCGTGGACGCCCAGCTGCGCTTCGACGAGGCCCTGACGCTCTCGAAGGAGATCGTGGCGGCGTCGGAGGCCATCTACGGGTTGTCGCACCCGCAGACCGCCCGCGCCCGTAACGGGCTGGCCATGGCCCACGATCGGCTCGGCCACGACGCCGAGGCGCGCGAGCAGGTCGAGCGGGCGCTGGCGATTTATCGCGACACCCTGGGCCCCGAGCACGCGGACACGCTGGCCGTCCTCAGGAACCTGGGCATTCTCGTCGGCCGCATGGAGAGCCCGGCACGGGCCGAGCCCATCTATCGTGAGGTTCTGGACATCCGCCGCCGCACGCTGGGTCCCCGGCACGCGCAGACCATCGAGGCAGCCATCGGGCTGGCGTCGCTGCTGGCGCGCATGCCCGACAATCCCGGGGCCCGTGCGGCGGCCCTCGACGTGCTGCGCCTGTGCGACGGCCTGGCCGGGGGCTCGGGGTCGGATCCGCGCGGCCTCGACAGCTGCGCGACCTATCTGCTGGAGGGCGCGCCTCCAGATCTCCGCAGCCCGCTCCGTGCCCGCGTGCTGGCGGAGCGTGCCGTGGCGGCGGAGGGCCGCGGCCAGGACCGCCGGCTTCAGACGCTGGCGCGCGCGCAGCGCGCGCTCGGGGATCACGCCGGCGCGATGGCCACCATGCGCGAGGCGCTGGCGCTGCCCGATGCCCTCCAATCGTGGACGGCCGAGGAGGTGTACGTCGAGCTGATGACCGCACACGGCACGCCGGCGGGGTTGGAGGAATGGCTGCTGGATCGGCTGGAGCGCTTCCGACAGAAACGGGGGGCCGACGATCCCCTCATGGCGAAGACCGAGCGCCACCTGGCCCTGCTCTATGCCCGGACGGGCCGCGCGGTGGAAGCCGAGGAGCGGTTCCGCGCGGTGCTGACACAGCTGCGGAAGGCACGGCCGGACACGGATCTCGACGTGGGCCGCGCCATGAGCGAGCTCGGCGGCCTGCTGATAGACCGCGGGGCCTACGCGGAGGCGGAGCCGCTGGTGGTGAACGGGTTCGCGTCGCTCATCGGCGACCGACGCTCCGGGCCGCTGTCGCGCCGGGAGGCGCGAGACCGCGTCGTGCGTCTGTACGAAGCGTGGAACCGGCCCGCCGATGCGGCGCGCTGGCGTGCCCGCCCCCTCGCGCCCGACGACCAGGCCGCCGCGCGCCCCTGAGTGTCCCCCGCGGGCGTTGGTCTGCGTTTGGAAGATCGGGGCGGCTCTCCCCCGCGGCCCCGGAGAACTCGACCATGCGCACCCGAATCGTTCCCGCACTCGTCGGCCTGGGACTGCTGGCCGCGCACAGCGCTGCTTCCGCGCAACCGCTCGGCGTGTTCCAGTGGCAGATCCAGCCGTTCTGCAACGTGATTCGTCTTGACGTGACCCAGGAGGGCGGGCTCTTCACCCTCCGCGGCACCGACGATCAATGCGGATTGCCGCAGCAGGCCGGAGTCGTCGGGCTCGCCTTCCAGAATCCGGACGGCACCATCGGGTTCGGGCTGACGATCGTCACCGCGCCCGGCGGAGTGGCCGTCCATCTGGACGCCGCCATCAGCCTGTCGTCGCTGAGCGGGACCTGGCGGGACAGCGCAGGCAATACGGGAGCGTTCGTCTTCACTCCCGGTGCGGGCCAGGGCGGTCCGCCTCGCCCGGCGCCCGTGACCACCATTCCCCCGGGCAGCATCACGGCCGCGCATCTGGCGCCCGGGGCCGTCGGGCCCGCACAACTCGCGCCGGGCGCGATTGGACCGGCACAACTGGCACCCGACGCCGTCACCGGGGCGGCCGTCCTTGACGGCACCCTGAGCGGGGCGGACCTCGCCAACGGCGCGATTGGGACCTCGAAACTCGCCAACAACGCCGTGACGGGAGCGAAGGTCGCCAATGGCAGTCTCAGCGCCGCCGACCTGAGCGACAGTCCCCGGGCCGCGTTCGCGGGCGGCGCGGATTTCGTGGAACTGACCGCGACACCGACCGTCATCCGCTCTGTCACGCTCTCGATCCCCGCACCCGGGACGGTCATCGCCAACGCCAGCGGCTGGTTCTACCTCCCCAACACCACGTTCCCCTCCGCCGCGTGTGTGGTCACCACGGGCACGAGCCTCGACCCTCAGGCCTTCACGGTCCAGAGCCCGGGCTTCCTGGCGGCGCCATTCGGGGCCACGCGGGGATTCGCCGTCACGGCTGGGACGTTCACGGTCCGGCTGGTCTGCGCGTCCGACTCCAGTGTCGAAATCTACGACACGCAGTTGACCGCGACGTACACGCCAGGCAGCTGAGGAGACACGGAGCACGTCAGCGGGCCCGGTGACGCCTACGGCTTCACCGAGATCGTGCCGACCCCGGCGCGCGTCAGCGCCGTGGAGAAGGCGGGCAGCGTCTTCGCCAGGATCTCCCGCCACTCTCCGTCGCGCGTGGCCCACTCGGCGTCGAGATCGGTCAGCCGGGCACGGATGCCGTCGGTGACCGTGGGGTCGGTGCCGTCGAGCTGCTCGGCAACGTACAGGTAGTGCGCGTTCAGCTGGTTCCGGAAGTTGATGACATCCTGGAACGTCTTCTGGCGGCTCTGGATGGCCTCGTCTTCCCAGGCCGTCAGCGCCGCGGTCAGGTTCTCGGCCACCTCCCGGATGGCGGCCGCCTGCGGATGGCGCGCGTGGCGCTCGACGATGGCGGTGGCCTGGTCGCGCAGGTCGCGCAGGGTGACGACGCGGCGGTGGATCTCGCCGACGCGCGCGTGGATGGCGGCGAGCAGCGTCTGCTGCTCGACGAAGGTGGCCTCGGTCAGGGTCGTACGCGGGTCGGGGAGCACGCGCAGTGATTGCTCGGCGGTATGCGTGCCCAGCGTCAACCGCACGCGGTAGGTGCCCGGTCCGATGCGGTAGCCCTGCAGGTTGCCGTTGATGTACTGCCCGGGCACCGTGTCGATGGGCGCGGTCCGCATGTCCCACACGAAGCGGTTGAGGCCGGCTAAGGCCGGCAGCCGCACGCCTGGGGCGCCGCTCGCCCCCGCCCGCGGCGGCGCGGCCGACGTCAGCCGCCGCACCACTTTGCCCGCGCCGTCGAGGACCTCCATCACGAGCGTCTCGTTCCCGCCCGGCGAGGCGGCCAGCGAGTAGTAGATGACGACACCGGCGGGGGCATTCTGGCCGACGGCGGGGTCCTGCGTGCGCCCCTGCGGCACCGGCCAGCGCACGGCCGGCGCAGGCGCATACAGGTGCAACGCGCGGCTGGCCACGCCTGCCTCGACGCTCCGGAGCGGCGTGACATCGTCGAGAATCCAGAAGGCCCGTCCCTGGGTCGACGCCACCAGGTCGCGGTCGTGCACGCGGAGGTCCGTGACGGGAACGACCGGCAGGTTGAGCTGCAGGGACTGCCACGTGCGCCCGCCGTTGAACGAGACGTGCGCGCCGGTCTCGGTGCCCGCGTAGAGCAGACCGCGCCGGATCGGGTCCTCGCGGACGACGCGCACGAACGAGCCGTCGGGGAGCCCCGCCACCAGCCGCTCCCAGCTGCGCCCGCCATCGCGCGTCGTGAAGACGTGCGGCGTGAAGTCGTTGCGCTTGTAGCCGGTGACGGCGAGATAGACGGTCGCCGGATCGTGCGGCGAGATCTCGATGGCGTTGACCTGGAACTCGCCCATGTCCTTCGGCGTGACGTTCGACCACTGTTTCCCGCCGTCGCGCGTGACGTGCACCAGCCCGTCGTCGGTGCCGACCCAGATCGTGCGAGCGTCGGCGGGCGACTCGGCAACGTAGAAGATGGTGTTGTAGACCTCGCCGCCGGCGCCTTCGTTGGTGATGGGCGCGCCGCCCGGGCCCTGGGTGGCCGGGTCGTTGCGGGTGAGGTCCGGGCTGATCGGGGTCCACGAGTTGCCGCGATCCTCGGACCGGAACAGATGGTTGCCGGCGTGGTAGATGACCGACGGGTCGTGCCGAGACACGAGGATGGGCGCGTTCCAGTTGAAGCGGTACTTCTGCTCGTTCGACGGCTCGCCCAACCCCAGCGCGGCATAGGCCATGACGTTGCGCGTCGCGCCGGTGGCGCGCGACCACTCGGTGATGATGCCCTGGTAGCACCCGGCGTAGACGTAGTCCGGTGCAGCGGGGTTGAAGGCCGCGTAGGCGCTCTCACACCCGCCGACCGGGTGCCAGTCCGTGCTCCCGATGCCGACGCCGCTCGATCGGGACGCGATCGCGACGCTGCTGTTGTCCTGCTGCCCGCCGTACACCCAGTACGGGGCGCGCGCGTCGGTGTTCACCCGGTAGAACTGCGCGGTCGGCTGGTTGGCCTGGGTGGACCAGGCGCGTCCGCCGTCGAGCGACACGTTGGCGCCGCCGTCGTTGGCGTTGATCATCCAGCG
Organism: Vicinamibacterales bacterium; assembly: GCA_050249615.1. Lineage (GTDB taxonomy): Bacteria > Acidobacteriota > Vicinamibacteria > Vicinamibacterales > UBA2999 > VFZN01. Next base: position 9,966 of record JBFWQE010000113.1, on the reverse strand, counting down.
GGAGTTGCGCGGGTTGATCCACAGCCCGTGGTTGTCACCATGAGGCGTGGGCACGTTGACGAAGGTCCGGCCGGCGTCGATGGACTTCAGCATCGGCGCGTTGAGCACGTAGACCGTGTCGGCGTCGCCGGGGTCGGCGAAGACGTTGATGTAGTACCACGCGCGCGTGCGCAGGACGCGCTCCTCGTTCACGAGCTGCCACGTCGCCCCGCCGTCGTCGGAACGGAAGAGCCCGCCGTCCTCCGCCTCGATCAGCGTGAACACGCGCTCCGGACGCGCCCGCGACACCGAGACGGCCACCTTCCCCATCAGCCTCGGCAGCCCGGCGGTGAGCCTCGTCCACGTCGAGCCGGCGTCGGTGGACCTGTAGAGGCCGCTGCCAGGCCCGCCGCTCCGCACCCGCCAGGGTAGCCGCTGGTGATCCCAGTAGGCGGCATACAGGATCCTCGGGTTGGTCATGTCCATGGCCAGGTCGCTCGCGCCGGTCGTGTCGTTCACCGTGTGCACGAGCGTCCAGGAATCGCCGCCGTCGGTGCTGCGATAGATGCCGCGCTCGGGGTTGGGTCCCCACGGACTGCCCTGCGCGGCCACGTACACCACGTCGGGGTTCGACGGGTGCACGACGATCATCGAGATGTGCCGTGTCTGCTCGAGGCCGAGGTGGACCCACGTCCGTCCCGCGTCGGTCGAGCGGTACACGCCGTCGCCGTGCGAGGTCGCGACGCCCCTGACCGGCGCCTCGCCCATGCCCACGTAGACGACGTTCGGATCGGATTCGGCGACGGCGATGGCGCCTACCGAGCCGGTCTTCATGAAGCCGTCGGAGACGTTCCGCCAGGTGAGGCCGGCGTCCTCGGTCTTCCACACGCCGCCGCCGGTGGCGCCCATGTAGTACACGAGCGGGTCGCCCGGCACGCCGGCGACAGTCGTGGCACGGCCGCCGCGGAACGGGCCGATGTTGCGCCACTCGAGCGCCTTGTACAGGGCGGGGTCGATCGCGGGAGCGGCCGGCTGCGCCTGGGCGAGGGCGCTCGCGGCCGCGCCCGACAGCAGGACCGCACAGGCCACCCAGCGGAGCCGGTTTCGGAAGGGTTGGGCACCGGACACGTCTTACCTCCAGACGAGCAGCCCAGGAAGGCTAGGCCCTTCGCCGAGGTGCGCCTATGACGCCGGTCATACGCCCTGCAGGCGCCCGCCGTGTACAGAGGGATGATCCCGATGAACGACGCCAGGAACGAGGACCCACGACCGGATTGGGATCCGCAATCACTTGACGTCCAGCGCGACCAGCGCTCGGCCTACGACGGGATGCGGCAACGCTGTCCGGTCGCCTACAGCGAGTTCCTCGGCTGGTCGCTGTTCCGGCATGCCGACGTGATGCGCGTGCTGCTCGACCACGAGACGTTCAGCAATGCCGTGTCGAAGCACCTGTCGGTCCCCAACGGGATGGACCCGCCGGAGCACACGGTGTATCGGCGGATCATCGAGCCTTTCTTCGCGACGGAGCGAATGATCGCGCTCGAGCCGGTCTGCCGGGACCTGGTCGTGGCGCTGGTGCGCGACCTCTCGTTGGCAGGCCAGGTGGAGTTCATGTCGAAGGTGGCCGTGCCGTTCGCCGTCCGCGCGCAGTGCGCCTTTCTGGGCTGGCCGACGGCACTGCAGGGCGTCCTGGCCCGGTGGACACGCCGGAACCACGAGGCCACGCTGGCGCAGGATCGCAAGGCGATGTCGGCCATCGCCGTCGAGTTCGAGGGCATCGTCGACGACCTGCTGGAAGCCCGCCTCGAGGCGGGCGCCGGTCCGGAGACGGATCTCACCGCGGCGCTGATGCACCAGAAGGTGTGGGGGCGAACGCTCAGCAACGAGGAGATCGCGAGCATCCTGCGCAACTGGACGGTCGGCGAGATCGGCACCATCTCGGCGTCGGTGGGCATCCTGGCCGGGTTCCTGGCCGACCATCCCGGCGTGCAATCACACCTCCGAAGCCGACACGACCTGCTCCCGGCCGCCATCGACGAGGTGCTGCGCCTCCACGGTCCGCTGGTCACGAACCGCCGTGTGACCACACGTCCCGTCGAGGTGGGCGGTCGCCGGATCGGGGCGGGGCAGCGCGTGTCCATCAACTGGATATCGGCGAATCGGGACGAGCACGTGTTCGACGATCCGGCGACGTTCCGCCTGGACCGCGATCCCTCGAAGAGTCTCCTGTACGGCGCGGGCATTCACGTCTGTCCGGGCGCGCCGCTGGCCCGCCTGGAGCTGCGCGTGTTCCTGGAGGAGCTGCTGGCACGGACCGGGGACCTCGCGCCGGCACCGGGCCACACCGCCACGCTGGCCGTCTATCCAGCCAGCGGGTACGCCGAGCTGCCGCTGAGGATCTCGTGAGCCCACGTCCATCCGCCCTGCTGTTCCTGTTGGTCGCCGTCCTCGGATCGGTCACCGCCGCGCAGGCGAGCGGGATTCAGCCGCAGCCGCCGGAGAAGATCTTCGCGGCCTCCTGCTCGACCTGTCATGGCCCGCGAGGAGAAGGCGGACAGTCCTGGGTGACCAACATGCCGGCGCCGCGCATCGGCCCCCTGGCCATCCCGCAAGAGGCCGCCCGGACGGTGATCCGTCACGGCTCGTCGAACCACGCCCTGCCCGGCTACAACGGGGCGATGCCGGGATTCGGCCCGGCCGAGATCACCGACGGCGAGCTGGACCAGCTCCTGGCGTTCCTCTCGCAGCGCTGCCTGCAGGGCTGCCCGGCACCCGCGCGCCCGGCGGGCACCGAAATCAAGGTGGACATCCTCGACGCCGACCCATGGTATTCGGACGGCGGCGCCGACAACCGGGCCGATCCGTACGACGACACGCGGCGCGTCGTCCTGAGCGCCCGCCAGTTCCTCACCGTCACCAACACGGGCCGGACCTGGCACACCATGACCAGCGACGAGGCGGACAAGGACTCCGGTTTCATCGGGTACGCCGGCAACCTCGGGGAGGGCACGGGCTACTACTACGCCGAGCCGGACGACGATCTCGAGCCGGGCTGCCATCGGTACCAGTGCAAGCTGCACCCCTACATGCAGTTCGAGGTCTGCACCGACGGCCACCGGCCGATGGAGCTGACCCGCGCCTCGAAGGTGGCCATCGGCGTGCCGGCCGAGCCCGGGCAGGGCGAGATCTGGGTGAACGCGCAGAGCCAGGAGGAGAACCGCGGCGACACGACCGATGGCGCGATGCAGGTGCTCGACGCCGCCACGTGGCGCGTCGCCCAGTACGTCCCCGACGTCGGCAACAACCCGCACAACGCCTGGCCCGGCCAGGACCGTGCCGGCAACGAGTACGTGCTGACGGCCAACTGGCACGACAACAACCTGACGCTCATCGACGCCGCCACCAAGCGGGTGGCCGGCACGGCGCCGTTCGGGACCGCGCCGGCGCACGTGCAGGTGACGCCAGGCGCGACGTCCCGCTGGTTCGTCACCGTCATGGGTGGATCGGCGGTGCAGGAAGTCGACCTCGACCAGGTCAAGGCCGGCCGGGATCCCACCGTCGGCACGCCGATCCGCGGCGAGTTCTCCCCACACGGGATCTGGTTCTGCGACGACGGCGACCACTTCGTGACCGCCAACACGCTCGCCAACACGATGTCCCTGTATTCGGCCGACAGCCGGAGGCAGCAGGCCTCCGCGGCGACCGGCGGCGCCTCGCCGCTGGCCTCGTCCGTGTTCTCGGGGTACGGCCCGGGCGGCTGCGCGCGCGCCTACAGCAACAACGCCGGCACCGCGTCGATCTCGGTCTACGACATCGACCCCGTGGCCGGAACCATCGCCCGCAACACCCGCGTCGTCCCGCCGCACCTCAGGGACGCGGCCGGCAACCTCAAGCTGCGTGACACCTCGCTGTCCCCCGTGCGATGGGTCTCGATGCCGATTCAGACACCGGTGAGTCCGCCCGACGCGACGGCCCACGGCCGCTACATGGTCACCGCGAACAAGGGGTCGTTCAACGTCTCGATCACGGCGCTCGAGGTTCGGGGCGACCCAACGGCCATCTACACCTTCCCTGCCGGCCTTGGCGCGCACGGGGTCACCTTCGGGCGCAAGGCCCGGTGCGACGATGGGTCGTCCACCTGCTACTACGCCTACGTCACCAATACCTTCGAGGACTACGTGAGCGTGTACGACCTCGAACGCGTGTCGACCGCCGGCCCGCCCGGCTCGGCCACTGAGCAGGTGAGCCTCGCGGGATACGGTGCGCAGGCGCTCTGCAAGCGACAGGCCTGCGTCGTCCCCATCACCACGTTCTGTCCCGACTGCCGGCATGGCGCCCATGTGGGCGACGTGCCGCTCCGCCTCACCACGACCAGTAAGTACACGCTGCTGAAGGAGCACGTCTGGATCGATGCGCTGCGCAAGCCGTTGGACCTGGTGCTCGATCTGAAGATCAACACCGGCGCGCAGGGGATCGTCGTGCCGTGGAGCACCTGGAACACGACGACGCCGACGCCACTGCTCACCGGCGTCGCGCCCGCGGACGGCGGCAGCGGCACGATGGTCTTCGTGTCGGGCCGTGGCTTCGACGCGACGCCGGGGGCCAGCCGTGTGGCGATCCGCGGGGTCCCCGTACCGCTGGTCAAGGTGATGGACGAGACGCTGCTGTTCTTCGTGGTGCCGCCCGGCAACCCGACCGGGCCGGTCACCGTGACCACGGCCGGCGGCCGGGTCTCGAACCCGATGCCGTTCGGCGCCCCGCAGCCGACTCTGCGCATCACGGGCGTCTGGCCGGCCACGGCGACGATCGGCCAGTCGGCCTTCGTGTTCGGCTCCGGGTTCCAGCCGGGCGCGGGTCACACCACGGCGACGCTCGGCGGCGCCAGGGTGCCGAACGTCCACGTGCTTGGCCCGAGCCTGCTCGTCTTCCAGGTGCCGGACGGTGCACGCTCGGGGCCACTGACAGTGTCGACCGGGACGGCGTCTGGCGCCAGCGCCGCGGCATGGATCGCCGTGGCACCTGACGACGGCTTCGGAGGCACCTGGATGAAACCGGCCGAGTCGACCATTCCCGCGAACGACCAGGGTGCGCTCGTCCGCTATGGCCGGGAGTTGGTGACGCGCACGCACCACTACTTCAACGTCCTCCAGGTCCGCCCCGGGTACTCCACGGGTAACGACCTGAACTGCACGAGTTGCCATATGGGCGAGGGCACCATCGCCTCGTCGTCGCCGTGGGTAGCGGTGGCCGGCAAGTACAGCGGGCGGGGACCGTATTTCGCACGCGCCGGGAGGCACCTCGACACGACCGGCCGTATCCAGGGGTGCCTGCAGCGGTCGATGAACGCCCAGTCCCAGGTGCTGCCGACGGACAGCCGCGAGATGCGGGCCATGGTCGCCTACTTCGAGTGGCTCGGGACGGGCATGAAAGTGGCGGAGTGGACGGAGGTCAAGGGTCAGGGCTTTCCGACCGTTCCGCTGCTCAATCGCGCAGTCGATCCGGTGCGCGGTGAGCGGGTCTATGCGACCTACTGCGCCAGCTGCCACGGCACGGACGGGCGGGGCATGACCCAGGTCACGGGCACGGTGGTTCCGCCGCTCTGGGGGACGCGCAGCTTCAACGATGGCGCCGGAATGTTCCGAGCCGCCACCGGCGTCGGGTTCATCCGGAGCAACATGCCGCTCGGCAAGGCCGTACCGTGGGACGAGTCGACGCAGCTCAGCATCGAGGACGCCTGGGACGTGACGAGCTACGTCGTGTTCAAGGATCGACCGGTCTGGCACAACCAGGCCAGCGACTGGTCGTGTACGAACCGCGGACCGGACGGCGTGCCGGACTGGATGCGCAAGGCGCCCGATGCCGGCTACGGCCCGTACCGGCCACGATGGAATGGCACCGAGTACACGTGTGACGGAGCCGCACCGCCGGTCTTCGACGAGGCCACGCACAAGTACGGGCCCTGGCAGCGGATGCGGGCCCTCCAATTGCAGATCATCAAGGACTTCAAGGCGTGCGGCCGCAGTCCCTGTCCGTAGCACCGCGCCTCGGGGGCCGTCCCGGGTCTGGCGGCGCGACCGCGCTGCCGGTGTCAATCCTGCTGCTGGTCGCGCTGGTCGCCGGACCTTCAGGACAGATCCCGGCGAGCCGCGCGCCGGACCTGCCGGAGATCGTCGCGCGCGTCAACGGTGTCGCGCTCACGCGCGGCGAGTTCGAGGCGCGCCTCGCGCAGAGCCGCTCGATGAACCCGGAGCGGTTCGACCGCATGGCGGACGCCGAACGAGCGAGCGCCATGGCGCGGACGCTGGACGACATGATCGTGCGTGAAGTCCAGGTCCAGGAAGCGCGACGGCGCGGCCTGGTGGTCGCCGACGAGGAGATGGCGGCCGATCTCGAGGGGCTGGCGGCGATGGCCCGCACGCGCGGCGGGCTGGACCGGCTGCTGGCCGATTACGGCATCACGCTGGATCAGTGGAAGGAGGAGACTCGCCGGAACCTCCTGATCCGGAAGCTGGAGCGCGCCGAGGCCGCGAGCCTGTCGGTGGAGGATCGGGAGCGGCAGTGGCCGGCCCGTCGCCGCGCGTGGCTGCGCGGCCTGGTCGAGGCCGCCGACATCCGGCGCTGGACACCGCGGGTCGCGCCGTAGCATCGCCACGCTCGTCCTCGGAGGACTCGCGGCGCCACGCAGGGACCGACCGTTGGGGCACGGCTACACGTTGTTCCGAAAACCGCTGGTCGTGGCGGCGTCGATGCCGACGCTGCTGTCGGCCCTGTATCTGCTTCCCGAGTGTTGGCCCGACCATGCGTCGGCCAGCGAAGCCACTCGGCGGCCATTGTCCCGGCCCTCGAGGCGAGCGGTGCCGGTCGGCCCCCGTCGTATGACGCCCGTCATAGCCGAGCCGCGGCAACCCCGCCATGATCGGCCCCTGGAGAGGGGAATGGGAATCGACGTCTCGACCGACGCGGGCGCGACGTGCAACTCATCGCAGAGGGGCGACCCGAAGAGGCCTACCTTGTCGCCCGTGGCCCCAGTCCCCCCGCCTCCGCGTGCGGCCGCGCCTGCCCAGCCCTCTGTGCCGACGCGTGCCGCCGCGGTTCCCTCCGATGCGGTTCTTCCGGACTTGACGGCCGCGCGGCGGTTGACTCGGAAGGACCTGCGGCGTTCTTGAGACTCGGGGACACGTCGGGGGCCAGCCCCCGGAAAGGCCGCCATGCGAACGCTCATCCGCGACTACTACGACGGACGCGTGTCACGCCGGGCCTTCCTGGGCCGTCTGATGGCCACGGGCCTCACTGCGGCGGCCGCCAGGTCCGTGCTGCAGGCGGCGGATCTCGGCATCCTCGAGGGAGCGGCGGCGGCGCCTGGGACGCTGTTTCGCGGAACGGGCGGGGAACTGCTGGTCGAGCAGGTCAAGGCCGCCGGCACGCGCTACATCTTCACCAACCCCGGGTCGCTCGAGGTGGCCTTCTTCGACGCCCTCATCGACCGGCCCGAGCTCGAGCTCGTCGTCGGCCTGCACGAGGGCATCGTGATCGCCATGGCCGACGCGTATCACAAGGTGTCGCGCCAGCCGGCGTTCGTCAACGTGCACGCCGCCGTGGGCACCGCGCAGATTGCCGGGCAGATGTACAACGCCCACTTCGACGGGTCCGGGCTGGTGGTCACCGCGGGGATGAGCGACAACACGGTGGGCAGCGACGACATGGTCCTGGCACCGCGCCGGGCGGACCGGTGTACGTGGCGTTCTCGACAGGGGCCCTCAGCGAATCGGTCGAAGCCGAGGTCCTGCCGCGCGAGGCCTTCATGGTGGAAGCGCGCCCGCGCGCGGCCGCCGACCAGGTGGAGGCTGCGGCACGCCGGTTGATCGAGGCCAGCCGCCCGCTGCTGCTGCTCGGCGACGAGGTCTTCAAGGCCGATGCCGCCGCCGACGCGGTCGCGCTGGCCGAGATGCTGGGGGTGCCCATCGTCACGCCCAACCTGCCGGCGTTCAATTACCTGTCGGCCACGCATCCGTTGTACCTGGGCACGCGGGTGGGCGGCGACCGGCCGTACCCGTACGCCGGCCCCGACCTCATCGTTCAGATCGGCGCGCGCGAGATGAGGACCAACCAGGTGACGCCCGACATCGCCGCCGCACGCTACATCGCCATCGGGCTCGAGACGGACATGATCGGCCGGACGCGCGGGCTCGACCTGGCGGTCGTCGGCGAGGTGAAGGTCACGATCAGGGACCTGATGGACGCCATCGGTGCGCTCGCGACGAAGGACCGGATAGCCCGCATCCGTGACGAGCGCCGTGCCGTCGTCACCGCGGCGACCGCGGAGGCGAGGGCCGCACGCCTGGCGCAGGCGCGCAAGGTGTTCGACCAGACCGTGATCCACCCCGATCAGGTCGGCTACGAGATGGAGCAGGCCCTCGACACCAACGCCCTGCGCGTCACCGAGAACGCACCGGGCCTGCAGGGCAAGCACGACTTCCTCAGCTACGGCCCGGGCGCGGATCAGAAGCAGAACATCGGCCATGGCGGCGGGTCGCTCGGCTGGGGTGTCGGCGCGGCCGTGGGCGCGAAACTGGCGGCGCCGGACCGGCAGGTCGTCCTCAGCATCGGCGACGGCTCGCTGATGTACAGCGCCGGCGGCTTCTGGTCCATGGCCCGGCACTCGACGCCGGTGCTCACCATCGTGTGGAACAACCACAACTATCAGACGGTGCGGAATGGGGCGTATCGCTACAACGGGCGCATGACCGCCACCGGGAAGTTCCCGGGCCTCTACCTCGGGGATCCCGACATCGACTTCGTCAAGTTGGCCGAGAGCCAGGGCGTGAAGGGCGAGCGCGTGACCAGCGCCGCGGACATCGGCGCGGCGCTCCGCAAGGGCACCGCCGAGACCCGCGCGGGCCAGCCGTACCCGATCGAGTTCGTGGTGTCGCGGGTCGGCGGCGGCGCCGACTCGACCTGGTACCAGAAGGTGCGGCCCGCGGTAAAGGGATCGCCGGCGACCGTCCGATAGGCGGGCGGCCGGAGCGGAGAGTGCCGATGAAACCACGGCCCTGCTCCAGGGGCTGGCGGCACGCTACCCGCGTCTCGCCCGCCTCTCCTCGCTCGGCCGCGGCGCCGCGGGCGACCGCGAGATCTGGGTGCTGGAGGTCGGCAACCCGCCCCGGGCCGAGGTCCGATAGAATCGCACGGTGAGATCGAGGTTCCTGACGGCGCTGGCGGTGGTGGGTGTGCTGGCGCCTCAACCCGCGGCGGCGCAGCGGACGCTGGACCAGGCGCTGGCGGATCCGGCGGTGACCTCCGCGCTGGCGGCCGTCGAGACGCGTCGGGACGAAATCGCCGCATGGCTCGCCGAGATCGGCGCGATTGTCTCGCCGTCCGGCCAGGAGCACGACCGCGCCCGCGCCGTCGCCGACGAGATGCGGCGCATCGGTCTCGTTGACGTGACCGTCGACGCCGCCCCCAATGTCGTCGGCCGAATCCGCGGGCGTTCCGGCAAGGCGCTGGTCTTCGTCTCGACGCTCGACGACCTGGCCACGGTGGCCGAGCACCAGAGGGCCGCGGCGCGGAAGCCGGCCATCGTGGGCGATCGGGTGGTGGGGCCCGGCACCAACACGTCGACCACCACCGCAGCCCTGGTGGCGGCAGCCGACGCCATCATCAGCAGCGGGCTGAAGCCCGAGCACGACCTCGTGTTCGCCGCCGTCGCACAGGAAGAAACGGGCCTCAAGGGCATGCAGGCGCTCTTCGCCGCGTGGAAGGACCGCGCGCTGGCCTTCGTGGACGTGCTGGGCGACGGGCACAGCATCACCTACGGGGCCATCACGATTCACTGGTGGAGGATCGTCGCGTCCGGACCGCCCGGTCATTCGCTGAATGGTGGCGTGCCGAACGTCAACCAGGGGATCGGGCGCGCCGTCGATCGTATCCTGCAGCTGCCCCATCCCGAGCGCTTCAAGGACGACCGCGTCGTCGTCAACGTGGCCATGC
>JBFWQE010000112.1:0-17905 GCA_050249615.1 Vicinamibacterales bacterium | reverse complement strand
TTGCACATGTACAGCACCTTGTCGGTGATGGCTTTGACTTCGTCTCGGGTGTAGGCCATGGGGATCTGTGAGGTCTTGGGGCTTGGGGCTTGGGGCTTGGGGCTTGGGGCTGGAGCTCAGGAGTATGCCGTGCCCACCATGATTCGGCGCAGGAGCATCGGCGACGACCCATGCGACGGCCGGTTCGACTGAACGGGCTGGCCCTTCGCGTCGCCGCCCATGCCGTGATGCTCCCAGGACTCGGGCGGGCCGACCGCGTCGAGGTTGGCGAAGAAGTCCGTCGTGATGGCGTTGTAGGTGAAGTCCGTCACCATTCGCGTCTTCCTGCCGTCCTTGATCTCCCAGAACGCGTCGCCCGCGAACTGGCCGTTGTAGCGCTGCTGGTCGATACTGAAGCTCCCCTGCCCGTCCACCAGCACGCCGTCCTTCACGTCGGCGATCATCTGGTCCACCGTGGGCGATCCGGCCGGGCCCGCCTCCATCTGGACGTTCGGCATCCGGAGGAACGGGTAGTTCCGCCAGTGGTTGGCGAAGGTGCAGCCGCGCGACGAGGTCTCGCCGATGTAGTGCGCGGTCTCGCGGTTGGTCTGCAGCCCGACGAGGACGCCCTCGCGCACGAGCGGCCAGCGCTGCGCCTCGACTCCGTCGTCGTCATAACCCACGGTCGAGGCGCCACCCGGGTGCGTGCGATCGGCATAGACGTTCATCAACTTCGACCCGTACCGCAGCCTGCCCAGGTCCTTCAGCGTGATGAAGCTGGTGCCCGCATAGTTGGCCTCGTAGCCGGCGATGCGATCGAGCTCGGTGGGATGCGCGACGATCTCGTGGATGGTCAGCGCCGAGTGCGACGGCATGAGGATCAGGTCCTTCAGACCCGTGCCCACCGGCTTCGCCATGGCGTGCTCGACCGCCTCGGCGGCCACGCGCTCGGCGTGGCCACGCATGTTCTTCTCCGTGAAGAACTCCCAGCCGCGCGTCTCCGTACCCGGATTGTAGGAGCGAGACTTCACCTGGCCGTCGCGCCTGGCGGTGGCCGTCATGCTCGCCGCCGTGTAGTAGAACACCTGCTCGATGAACGACCCTTCGGTGGTGGCGAGGAACTTCCATTCGTAGTTGACGTTCACGGCCGCGGTCGCCATGAAGACGCCGTCGGCCTTCTGCATGATCTCGGTGATGGCCACCAGCTCGCCGACCTTGTCCTCGAGCGGGATGCTCCACGGGTCCACCTTGATCGGCGTCTGCCAGAAGGTGTCGTAGGCCTTCACGGGCGCCAGGCGCACGTCGAACTTCTTCGCCATGGCGCTGGCACGCGCCACCTCCGTGGCCATTCCTACGATTCGCCGGATCTCCTCGGGCGTGACCACGGGGCTGCTGGCAAAACCCCAGACGCCGCTGTGGATGACGCGCACGCCGAACCCGAAGGTCTCCTCGTCTCCGAACTGGCCGAAGCCGATGCTGCCGCTGCTGGTGATCTGCCCGTTCCGCACCGCGACGCCATTCGATCGGTTGAACGTGAAACGGATGTCGGCGTAGGTGCAGCCAAGCCGGCGCGCTTCCCTCAGCGCGTCTTCCGACCAGGTGCGATACTTCGGGTCCTTGACCTGCGGCACCGGCGAGGTGGACTGGCGCGCGAAGATCGAGCCGGGCGCGATGCCCAGCGCCACGGTGCCGAGCCCGACCGTTCTCGTGAAATCCCGGCGTGAAATCATCGGCCGTACTTTATCATCGCGGCATCATCGCAGGCCCGCGCGCCGGCGCAGCCACCACTCCCCTGCGAGGCACCCGGCGAAGATCGGGAACCACCACAACGACCGCATTGGATGCCGCGCTTCCGGCGTCCTGGTATCCGACCTGAGTCCTCGCAGGGCCCCGGCCAGGCGATCGAGTTCGGTGTCGGACACCACGAGGCCACCCGTTCGGGACGCGACGGCAACCAGGTCCGTCTCCACCGCCGGTCCCGGGGTCGCGCCGTCCGGCATCACCTGGATGTCGACCCGTCCCTCACCAAGACCGGCCAGCGCTGCAGTGACCGTGCACGTGGCGCCCGACACCCGCGGACGCGCCCGGCCGACAAAGGAGGCCCGGGCATTCGACGGCCACAGGCGGATCGGCATCGTGGCCGCATCGCCACACGCGAGGGTGGCCGTCGCGCTCCGCTCCGTCCAGGCGCGTACGGTTCGTCCGCTCACCCGCACCGTCACCTCTTCGCCTGGCAGCGACCATCGCGGCTCCGCGTCAACGGCAACAGTCGCCCCCGCGCCCCGCGCCAGGCCGGCGACCGTCGTGCGCCAGAATCGCTCGAATCCCGTGTCGGGCCCGCGGTGACGCCACGCGTCCATGGCGCCGACCACGACCACGCGGCCCGCGCCAGCCGGCGTCGAGACGACGGTCGGTCCGGCATCCGATCGGGCGAGCGGCTCGTCGAAGCTCGTCGCGCCGTCGGCCACGAGCCATTCGCTCGCGCGGAGGCCGCCCGACTGCGTCACCGTTTCGTCGAGCCGCTCGGTCCACCGGTGGAACAGCAGCCTGTTGACAGGTCCCGCGAACGGCCGGTCCGGCACCAGCACGACCGCCCCCCCGCGATGCCGCACGAAGCGGTCGAGCCTCGCCACGTCATCTGCCGTCAGCGCCTCCGGCGCTCCCGCGATGACGACCCGAGCGGCGTCAAGCCGCGCCTCGGTGAGGCCGGGGACACCCGGCGCGGTCGAGGCCACGATTGATGGCGCCACATCGGTGCGGGCGTCGATGCTGAATCGCGGATCGCCCTCGAGCGCCCGGCGCACGAAGGTGGTGGCCCATGACGGCCGCCGCTCGTGGACGATCACGGTCCAGCGCGCATCGGCCACCTCGACGAACGCGCGGGCGCCGTTGTCCAGCAACGTCCGCTCTTCCACGCCCTCGGTCACCGCCTCCACCGCCAGCGCCCGGGTGCCGGAGGCAATGGGCCACCAGGGCACGCTCACTGCCGTCTCGCCATCACCGTTCCACGTGTGGGCCGCCTCGCCGATCACGGCGCTGCCGTCCGTCAGCCTGACGCGCGTCTGCCCCCCGGTCATCCCGGAGCCGCTCAGCTGGACGCGTGCGACCCCTGCCGCCTCGCTGTGCGTTGCCCGGACGTCAACACCCGTCACAGCCACGTTCGGCGCCAGCGGCTCGCCGACGTTGACCACGGACGTGTGCCCGCGCCGGTCCAGTGGCACGCGAATGGGCGCACCGCCCGTGACGATGACGCAGGGCTGCTGAGCGTCACACGGAAGGCGGAGCGGGTCGGCCATCTCGTGGACCCGTGCATCGGCGGCGTCACCGAGCAGCTGCACCAGGCGTTGGGCGGCCGCGGTCGCCCGCGCTCCAATCGTGTCGGCGCCGGTGTTCGATGCCGGACGCTCGTCCACGGCGGATCGAACGACGGCGATGGCCAGGGGCAGCGGTGGCTGCGGAGCCACGACCACTGGCGGGTCCAGCCAGCACATGATGGCGATACCGATGGCCGTGAGGCGCAGCAGTTCCGCGAGCCTCACCGCGGCCTCCGCGCGCGCGTCTCGTCCGCCCACCAGCCCATCAAGTCACCGCTCGTCGTCGCCGGGCTGGCGGCGGCCGGGGCCAACCGCTCCCGCGCACGATCGGCAACCGCGTTCATCGCCACCCGGGCGGCTTCACGCCGCGCTCCCGGTGAGCCAGCCGATGCGAGCGACTCGGCCAGCGTGCGCCACTGGGCGGCTGACACGTCCAACGACGCCAGGCGAGCCACCACGGCCGGCGGCGCTTGCCGTCCCTCCTCGACCAGCGCAGACAGGTCGGCCATCAATGCCCGCTCGATCGCCAGTCGATCGGCCACCTCGGCCGGCGTCGCGCGCGTGGACGGTCGCGCGTCGCGCCGATCCCCCGTCAGGCGGCGGCTCGCGTCGATGCGGGAGCGCTCCGGCAGCGTGCGCAGGAAGTAGCGCCGACGATCGAACGCCCGCTGCAGGGCTGCCAGGGCGGACCGCTCGAACACCAGCGCCCCCGCCGCGTCCCCCGCATTCAACCGGGCTTCGGCCCGCGACATCTCGTTGATCGCGCGCAACATCTCCGCGCGGCCCGCGTTCTCGAGCCGGCCTTCCTGCACCTCGTGCGAGTGCGCGGCTTCCTCCACCTCGTCCTGGACCTCGCCGCCACTGAGGAACACCACTTCGGACCGCACCATCCGCTGCTCCACCGCCAGCATGCGAGTCTCCTCCGCCCACTGGTCTGCGGAATGCTTCGCGCGCTCTGCCTGCAGCCGCTCGGTCTTCACGATGACCATCTGCTGGCTGATGGCGTAGCGCCGGTCTTCGTCCGGCACGGCGAAACCGGCGCCTGCGAACTCGAGGCGCGCGCCGAGATCGATGGTGAACGACTCGGACGACACCCAGTCCGCATCCGGATTCGTGTCGCGCGCCACGGCGCGGTAGACGACCGAGTCGCCGTCCTCGAGTCCCAGAGTAGCCAGCGACCATCGCGCCCGCGCGCGCCATTCACCTGCGGCGTGCCGCTCCACCTGGAGCGGCACACGTCCTTCGGAGAAATCGAACGACTCACCCGACCCCGACATCCGGACGTAGCGCAACTCGAGCCCGCGCAGCCCCTCGGCATCGCCGGCCTCGACGGAGACGTCCACGGTGTGGTGAGGCGTCGTGAACGCGAGGTCGCGTCCGGGCGTGACGATACGGACGCGAGGCGGCCGGTCGGGCACGACGGTGATGCCGATCAGGCGGGTGTCGTCGGCGGCGCCCGTGGTGCGGCCTGCGGCCACGGCCAGCGTGGCACTCCCCGCCGGCACCCATTCGAGCGCGAATCGTCCGTCTTCCTGGCGGGCGAGCGGTCTCGTGCCCGCGGCCGGATCCTCGATCCATGCGAGCGCCGCGCCGGTTTCCACCTCGAGGCGCACGGTGCCGCCGGCCGGCACGTCGATCCGGCCGGGGTCCTGGATCTCGCTCACCCCCCGCCCGAGATACGACGGAGGCGTGACCTTCGAGCGAACGCTGGCGATCCCGGCCGGACCTGGCACGCTGCCCTCGCGCCACACGACTCCCTCTCGAGGGCTGAGCGCGGACCAGACGACAGCGCCGGTCCCGATGGCCACCAGCGCCAGCGCTGCCGCGACCTGCGCCATCGGCGCAACGTCGGCGGGGCGCACGCGCTCCGCGCGCACGGTCGCCTGCCGCTCGATCTCCTCGCGCATGCGGTTCGAGGCCCGCTCCGGCGAGCGAGCCAGCTCGACGCAGGTGACGAGGAGATTGTCGAGCCCCGGCACTCGGGCCTCGATCCAGCCTGCGGTGGCCATCGGCGTCCAGGCGCGCCGCGCGCGAAGGGCGCCAACCGCGGTCACGACGGCCGCGGTGGCCAGCCCTGCGACCAGGACAGCGGCTGGCGAGTGAGCAAGCGTGGTGCCGACCATCACGATCGCCGCCAGCGCCACGAGGCCGACGGTGAGCGCGCCGAGCGCCGCGATCCACACCAGGCGCGAGCGCAGGCGCGTGACGAGGCTGGCTACATCCACGTGCCACCTCGCCTGAGCCAGGTCTCGAGGCCGAGCAGCACCAGCACCAGGGCCCACATGGTGCGCCGATCACCGAGGTCGTCGGGGCGCGCGTCTGGCGCGCTGGCCGAGGGCCGCGAGAGCGCCGCCAGTTCGGCATCGCTCATCGGCTCGGGCTCCCACGCATCAAGGGGCGCGGCCAGGCGCGACTCAATCGCCGCGGCCAGGGTGGCCACGTCGCCGGTCCACTCCACCTCGACCGGCTGCAGGAGTCCTGCGGGCGGCAGCCGCAGCCCACGCCGGAGCACCGCGCGGAGCGCCGCGTCGGCCGCGGGTTGCTCCCCGGCGCCGGCCTTCACGGTGACAGGCATCGACGAGACCGGCTCCGCCCGAACCTCGCGGACCTCGGTGGCCCCGGGCGCGAGCGTCACGCGCTCCAGCACGCGAACCGCGCCCTCGTCCCGCAACTCGAGCCGCGTGATCTCGCGCTCCCGCACTGCGGTGCCGTCCGACGACCGCACGAGCCGAATTCCCACCTCGGGCGGCACGCCCACGAAGTCGGCCGCGTCCACGGCGCCCCGCTTGAAGGCGGAGAGCACCACGATTTCGCGGCGGGCCGGCCGCTGATCCGCCAGCCAGCGGGCCGCGTCGGAGATCGCGTCTTGGACGCGGCTGCGCGCGAAGGTCGCACCCACGGCGGCGGATCGCAGCTCGTCCTCCGGGGGGGCTGCGCTGTCGTCCAGCACGACGGCACGCGCGACGCGGCTGGCCCAGGCCGCCTGGCGTGCGGGCGTGATGAAGATGGGCGCGGCCAGTGCGGCCACCGCGACCAGCACCACTGCGATGCGAACCACCAGCAGAGGCCAGTCCTGGAGCGCGCGCCGGGTGACGGCCGAGAGTGTCGTCGGTTCGATGAACCGAAGGCTCGGGAAGGCCACGCGGCGGCTGCGCGTGCGCGCCAGCAGATGGATAGCAATGGGCAGCGCGACGGCTACGGCGAGCAGCCACGCCCACGGGGTCAGAAACGTGACGCCCACCCTAGGCGGCTCCCCTTCGCGCCACCAGGAACCGTCGCAGCGCGCGCTCGAGCGGCTGGTCGGTCGTCACGAGAGCGTAGCCCAGGCCCTCACGGTGCACGGCCGAGGCAAACCCATCGAGCCAGCCCCGTACGCGCTCCGTGTATGCCGCCCGCGCGGCGTCGGCCTGCACCACGAGCATGCGCCCGGTCTCGGCATCTACGAGCTCCGCCGCTCCGTCGACCGCCAGGGAGAGCTCCTCCGCGGCCAGTGCCTGGATGACGACCACGTCGTGGCCCATCCGCGACAGCCGCCTCATCTCCACAAGCGCCTCGGCATCGTCGTAGAAGTCCGAGACGGCGATGACCAGCCCTCGACGTTTCAGCAGCCGCCCCGCGCGCGCCAGCCCTTCGACAATCGAACCGGATGCGTCGGGCACGAGCCGCGCAATCCCGGCCAGCAGGAGGGTCAGATGGTGATGCCCGCTCCTTGGTGGCAGATAGGTGGCCGACGGCCCGTGGGCGGCCACGGCAGAGTCGCGGCCTCGCACGGCCAGCAGTCCGGCGGCGTCGCCCTGGTCGATGACAAGGGTCGCGAGCACCCCGGTGACCGCCTGGGCGAGGCGGAACTTGCCCTCGAACGCCATCGAGCGCGAGACGTCCACGACGAAGAGCGCCGAGAGGTTCGTGGTCTCGCGGAACTGCCGCGTATAGAGGCGGTCGGTGCGGGCGAAAGCCTTCCAGTCCACGTATTTCAGATCGTCGCCCGGGCGATAGTGCCGGTACTGGCTGAACTCCGCGCTGTAGCCATGGAATGGGCTGCGGTGCAGGCCCTGGCGCAGCCCCTCGACCGTCGTCTTCGCCACCAGCTCCAGGTCGCGAAGACTGGAGAGCTCAGCGGGCGTGGCGACGTGGGAACGCGACATGCCGACGCCCTATCGTGCGTGCACGGTATCGAGCAGGCGGCTCACCACGGCTTCGGCATCGATGCCATCCGCTTCGGCCTGGAAGTTCACGAGTACCCGGTGCCTGAGCACCGAAGGCGCCACCGCGCGGACGTCGTCGAGCGACACGGCAGGGCGCCCGTGGAGCACCGCGCGTGCCTTTCCGGCGAGCAGCAGGGCTTGACCGGCGCGTGGCCCGGCGCCCCATCGGACCCACTGGTGGATGAAGTCCGGCGCCTCGCTCCCTGCGACCGGCCTCGTCGCCCGCACGAGCCGCGCGGCGTAGTCGATGACGTTCTCGGCGGCCACCACTTCCCGAACCAGCAGCCGTGCACGCTCGATGGCCTCACCGGTCGCCACCGGAGCGGCGACGCGCTCCTCGCCGGTGGTGGTCAGCGCGAGAATCGCGCGCTCGTCCTCCGCGGTCGGGTAGCCGATCACGACATTCAGCATGAACCGATCGAGCTGCGCCTCGGGGAGCGGATAGGTGCCCTCCTGCTCGATGGGATTCTGCGTGGCAAGGACGAACAGCGGGCGCTCCAGCGGATGACGCTTGCCGCCAACCGTCACCTGGTATTCCTGCATCGCCTCGAGCAGCGCCGACTGCGTCTTCGGCGGTGTGCGGTTGATCTCGTCAGCGAGGATGATGTTGGCGAAGATCGGCCCCGGGATGAAACGGATGGTGCGCGCGCCTGTCGCGCGATCCTCCTCGATGACCTCGGTCCCGAGGATGTCGGACGGCATCAGGTCCGGCGTGAACTGGATGCGGCTGAACTTCAGGTGCACCGCGTCGGCGATGGTCTTGATGAGGAGGGTCTTCGCCAGCCCGGGCACGCCGCGCAGCAGGCAGTGCCCGCCGGCCAGGAACGCGACAAGGATTTCGGCGACCACCTCGTCCTGCCCGATGATCACCTTGCGCAGCTCGCGCTGCAGGTCGCCGACGAGGCGCGAGGCCTCGGCCAGGGTCATCGGTTCGAAAACGGCCGCGTTGGAGGACACGCGACGATCTTACCCTCCCTAGCCGTTCGCCTGATCCGCCGATGCCCGCCTCCTGGCTACCCTGCAGCCATGAACGACATCCTTTCGTCCCTTTCCTCCCAGGTTGCGGATGCCGCCGAGCAGGCCGCAGCGTCGGTCGTGCAGGTCGCCGCACGGCGGCGTCCTGTGGCCGGCATGGTCTTCGCCGAGGACCTCCTCCTCACTCCCGCACGCCACATCGACGACGAGGCGGTGGTGGTGCGGCGCGGTGATGGCCACACGGTGGAGGGCGTTGTCCTCGGGCGGAGCCCCGCGACCGGCCTCGCCGTTGTCCGCGCAGTCTCGCTGGGCGTGCCCCCGGCACGGCCCGCCCCGGAGCCGCGCGTCGGGCACCTGGCGGTCGCCGTGGGCCGCACCTGGAGCGGCGGCGTCTTTGCGACGCTGACGCCCGTGGCGGTGGTGGGCGGCCCGCTGCGGACGGGCCGCGCGTCCGAGATCGCGCGGGTCATCCGGACGGCCGTTCCCCCGCACGGCGCGCTGACCGGCGGCGCGCTCGCCGATGGCGACGGACGCGTGCTCGGAGTCATCACCGCGGCTGCCATTCGCGGCACGACGGTGGTCATCCCCATGGCGCTCGCGGTCGAGGCCGCCGGCGAGGTCGTAGCGCAGGGCGGCGTGCGCCAGGGGTTCCTCGGGGTCAGCTCCGCCCCGGTCAGCGTGCCTGTGCGGCAGCGTGCCGGCCAGGCGCAGGAGTACGGCGTGCTCGTCACCGGCCTCATGGAGGGCGGCCCCGCCGACACTGCCGGCCTCCTGGTCGGCGACATCATCGTCGCCGTCGATCGGGTGGCGGTGCGGGAGCCCGAGGACCTCCTGATGCGGCTCCGCGGCGATCGCGTCGGCAAGGCCGTCCCGCTGACCCTGCTGCGCGGCGGTGGCTCGCAGGAAATCGCGGTGACGGTGGGCGAACGCCGGTGATCCGCGCGCGCGGGTAAGCTGGGATCGCCGTGCCCGATCCCATTCGCGTCTTCATCGCGGGCAGCGCCAACGAGCGGGCCATCCTCGCCGCGTGCTTCGCTGGCGACGCACGCTGGCTCGTCGTGAGCGATGCCGCAATGGCCGACCTCGTGGTGATGAGCCCTGACGAGTGGGAACGCCTCGAGCGACCGCGGTCGGCATCGCCCGGGCGTGCTGCGGCGTCCCTGGACCGCCCCGGGACGGGACAGCCAGTGGAAGCCCTCACCCCGCGGGAGCACGAGGTCCTCACGCTGCTGGCCGGCGGCCTGCACAATCGCGAGATCGCCGAGCGGATGGGCGTGAGCGAGCACACCGTGAAGTTCCACCTGGGGGCCATCTTCGGGAAGCTCGGCGCATCGACGCGCACCGAGGCGGTCCGCAAGGGGCTGAGGATGGGGGTGATTGAGATCTAGGGTGCAGGGGTGCACGGTGCCGGTGCACGGTGCACGGGTGCACGGTGCCAGAGGCAGGGGGCCGGGGTGGTTGACGACGCGTTGCTGCTCGATGCCTATTCCCGCTCGGTCGTGAGTGCGGTGGAGCGCGTGGGTCCCGCCGTGGTGAAGGTGGACGTGCGCGGCGCGGCCAGGAGCGGGCAGCCGCGGCGGGGACCTCATGCCGGGTCGGGCTCGGGCTTCGTGTTCACGCCGGACGGATTGATTCTCACGAACAGCCACGTGGTCGCCCCCGGCGGCGACGTGTCGGTGTCGCTCACCGACGGCCGTGTCCTCCGGGCAGACATCGTCGGCGACGACCCGCACACCGACCTCGCGATCCTGCGCGTGACGGCGCCCGAACTCACGGTGGCGCCACTGGGCGACTCCGCCGCGCTCCGCCCGGGCCAGGTGGTCATCGCCATCGGGAACCCGTTCGGATTCCAGCACACCGTCACCACGGGCGTGGTCAGCGCGCTCGGCCGATCGCTCCGCGCGCGAACGGTACGGCTGATGGAGAACCTCATCCAGACCGACGCCGCGCTCAACCCGGGCAACTCGGGCGGGCCGCTCGTCACCAGTCGCGGCGAGGTCGTGGGGGTGAACACGGCCGTGATCCTCGGCGGCCAGGGCATCGCGTTCGCCGTGCCCATCAACACGGCAACGTGGGTGATCTCATGCCTGCTCAGGGATGGTCGGGTGCGGCGGAGTCACCTGGGCGTCGCGGGCCAGGACGTGGACATCCCTCGGCGGCTGGTCCGCGAACACTCACTTCCGCGTGAGCGTGGACTGGCCATTACCGCCGTCACGCCGGGCAGCGCGGCCGATGCGGCCGGCCTCCGGCAGGGTGACGTGCTCCTCGACTTCGGCGGTGCGCCGGTGGGCGGCGTGGACGACCTCGTGAGGATGCTTACCGACGCCACGATCGGTGTGTCCACGCCCGTGCGGGTGCTGCGTCACGGTGCCCCGCGGCGCGTGATGGTCGTCCCCCGCGAGGCCAGCTGATCCCGCCCGCACCTGCCCGCACCCGTTCGCACCCGCCCCCACCCGGGTGCTACTCTGCGAGCGCGATCGTCGGATCCGTGCGGGCCGCGCGTCGAGCCGGAATGACACACGCCAGCAGGGCCACCGCCAGCAGCACTCCGCCCACGACCGCCACGACCGTCACGTCCATCGCGCTGACGCCGTAGAGCTGCGTCTCGAGGGCACGCCGCAGGAAGAAGGCGCCGACAAGCCCGAGGACCGTGCCCGCTCCCACGATCGTGGCGCCCTCGCCGAGCACCAGTCCGAAGATGCGCGGCGCACCCGCGCCGAGCGCCATGCGGATGCCGATTTCCCGGCGACGCTGGGACACCTGGTAGGCCAGCACACCGTAGATCCCGATGGCGGCCAGGAAGAGCGCCACCGCCGCGAAGCCGCCGGCCAGCAGCGTCGGCGTCCGCCGATCCACCAGGACCTCGTCCGTGCGCTCCCCCATCGTCCGGATGTTGTAGAGCGGGAGTTCCGGATCCACCTGCGCCACGGCCCTGCGAACCGAGTCGCCAAGCGATCGCGGATCGCCGGAGGTCCGGACCGCCAGGCCCATGCCCCGGCGCGGCAACTGGCGGTAGGGGAAGTAGTACGCGCCCGGCCGTTGTGCGCCGGCGCCGTCCACCATGCCGGCCAGCTTCATCTCACCGATCACCCCGACGATGGTGAGCATGTCCTCGTCCGGGGGCTGCTTGAACAGGTTGTCCGGGCTGTCAGGCTGGAACATGCGCTTGCCCACCGCATCGCCGTTCGGCCAGAACTTCCGCGCCAGGCGCTCGTCGACGATGAGCACCTTCCGGCGGCCCTCGATGTCCCCCTCGTCGAACCACCGGCCGGCTACGAGCCGTGCGCCCATCGTCTGGAAATAGCCTTCGGTGACCGACACGCTGTAGGGCGACACGAGCGACTCGCCGGGCGCCATCTGGTATCCCTCGGCGAGAATCACGCTGTCGCTCGTCGAGCCGCTGAACGGGATCGTGGACGACAACCCGGCCCCCTCGACGCCCGGCAGCGCGCGCACCTGCTCCAGGATGCGCGCGAGCAGCGTGCGCAGTTCGCCGTCGCCGGCGTAGCGGGACTGCGGCGGGCTGATGTACCCCGTGAGGACCTGGTCGCCCCGGAAGCCGGGATCCACGGCCAGCACGCGCTGCAGGCTCGCCACCATCACGCCGGCGCCGATGAGCAACATGAGCGCGAAGGCGACCTGGCTGGTGACCAGGGCGCGCCGCATCCACCGCGAGCCGCGGCCGGCGGTGCCCGAGCGGCCTTCCTCGCGCACCACCTGCGCCAGGTTCGTCCGCCGCAGCACGCCGACGGGCAGCGCCGCCATCACCGCGCCGACGAGGCCGACCAGCGCGAGGGTGAAGCCGACCACGCGCCCGTCGATGCCAATCTCCTGTCCTCTCGGCAACTGATCGAGGCCGAAGAGCGGCGCCGAGGCCAGCGCCCACCAGCCCAGGGCCAGGCCGGCCGCGCCGCCGAGAGCGGCCACGAGGGTCGACTCGGTGAAGCTCTGGCGCGCGAGCCGTCCGAAGCCCGCGCCGAGCGCATGTCGCGTCGCCAGCTCGCGCATCCGAGCCGTGGACCGTACGAGCACCAGGTTGGCGACGTTCACGCACCCGATGATGAGCACGAACACGACACCGCCCCACAGGAGTGCCAGCGTGCGGCTGATATCGCCCACGACGAACTCCTGGAAGCCCACGGCGTGCGTGCGGAACCGCGCGTTCTTCAGCACCTCGCGCCACTGGGGGAACCGCTCGTCGTTGGCCGCGTTCAGGGCATCGAGCTGGCTCTGCACCTGCGCGATCCCGGCGCCCGCTTTCAGCCGTCCCATCTGCTGCCAGTTGTTGCTGTGGCGCTGATCGTCGGACCGCTCCTCCGCGGAGAACGCGACCGGGCGCACCAGCTGGATCTCCGGATCCACGAAGCGGAACCCGGGCGGCAGGACCCCGACGATGGTGAAGGGCACGCCGTTGACGCGAAGCGTCTGCCCGATGGCGCTCTCCGCACCGCCGAACGCGCGCTGCCAATAGCCGTAGGTGAGCACCACCTTCTGGTCGCGTCCGACTTCGCTTTCTTCGTCGGTGAACAACCGGCCGCGATACGGCTCGACGCGCAGGACCTCGAAGAACGACGGCGTCACGATGAGCGCCTGGAGGCGCTCCGCATCGGTCCTGTCCCCGCCAATGGTCAGGCCGGTCTGCCGGTAGTTCGTCAGGCCGTCGAGGGCCGTCAGCGCCTCGAGTCGGTCGTAGTAGTCGGGTACGCCGTTCGAGGCGATCTCGACCCCGGCGCCCGGATACTGGTTGTAGATGGCGACGAGACGGTCGGGCTCGTCGAACGGAAGGGGCTTCAACAGCACGCCGTCCACGACGGCGAAGATGGCGACATTGGCCGCCAGGCACAAGGCCAGCGTGGCCACTGTCGTGATCGTGAAAGCGCGGTCCTTCCAGAGACCGCGGGCGGCCACACGCAGATCCTGCCAGAGCCTCTCCATGCGGGGATTGGACGGCTGCGGCCTGCGCATTGTTTCGCCGCGCGCGGAGCGCACGGCGCCACAGCCTCGGCGTCGGTGTTCGTGCGGGGCGCCCGGGGCCTCAGCCCCGGCGTCCTCACTTCGCCCTGTAGACGAGGAACAACTGCCGCGGCAGGAACTCGTGGCTGGCCGCGAGCGCGTAACCGGCATCGGCCAGCTCGGCCGAGATCTCTTCGGCCGTGAACCGGAACTCCACGGGCGGGCCGGACGGCGCGTCCTTTCGGAAGTCGACAATCGCCAGCTGGCCACCGGGCTTGAGGGACGCTCTCAGCCTGCGGAAGTACTCCACGCGGTTCGGGATGTGGTGAAAGGTGTCCACGACGAGGATCGTGTCTACGGGTGCGGGCAGGTTCGGCCCGTCGGCCGTCGCCTGCACCGGCGTGATGTTCCTGAGCCCCTCCTTCGCTGCACGCATCTTCAGGTGCGCGATCATGTTCGGCTCGATGTCCACGGCGAACACGGCCGGCGCCGCCGCGGACCTGGCCAGGCGGGTCGAGAAATAGCCAGTCCCTGCCCCGATGTCCGCCACCGACTGTCCGGGCCTCAGGGCCAGCGCCTCGATGACGCGGGCGGGCATCTGCCAGGCGTCGCGCGACGGGTCGTCGAACTCGCGCGCGTACTTCTCCGCGTCGCTGAAGCGGTGCTGCATGTGGTCGGGCTTGTGCTGCCCGGCGCCGGCGTGGCCGGGCGCCTGGTGCTGGGCCCCGACGGCGGAACCGAGCGCGATCACGATCGCGCCGGCGAACACACGAAGGGCGTCTGCATGCATGAGTTCGAGTGTGCCTCCGTCCGGGCGCAGCTGGCAATGCGGCGAATTGTCACGGGCCAACGGGTGCATAATCAGAAGTGTCGATGCCCCTGGTTCCCCAAGGCCCCCGCCGGTCCCTGGCGCTCGTGGCCGTGGTCGGCCTGCTCGTCGCAAGCGCCGCGCTTCCGGCGTACGCCCAGCTGCCACCGGGAAGCATGACCCAGGACATTCCCTCGGCCGACTTCCTGTTCGGGCGCCCGAGGGCGACGCTCGGACTGCGTGCCGGCTGGGTCGTGCCCGGAGAAGCCAGCGACCTCTACGACTTCGTCCAGGACCAGCTGACCATCGACAAAGGCGCCTTCCGGGGCCCGAACTTCGCCGCCGACCTGGGCATCACGGTGGCCGATCGCCTGGACGTCGTCGCCGGCTTCGAGTTCACGCGGAAGACCGTCCCTTCGGAATATCGCGATTTCGTGGACAACAACCTGTTGCCCATCGAGCAGACATCGGAGCTTCGGCAGAACTTCCTGACCGCCAGCCTGCGGTTCGCGCTGACGCCACGCGGCCGGCGCGCCGGCTCGTTTGCCTGGGTCCCGTCGCGCGTGTTCCCGTATGTGGGTGCCGGCGGCGGCCTCGTCTTCTGGCGCTTCCTCCAATACGGCGATTTCGTGGACTTCCAGGACTTCGGCGTCTTCACCGACACGTTCCGCGCCGAGGGCACCTCGCCCACCGGGCACGTGTTCGCTGGCGCGGACGTCCAACTCTACAGGCGGCTGTTCCTCACGATGGAGGGCCGCTACGTCTGGGCATCGGGCACGCTCGGCGACGACTTCATCGGCTTTGCTCCGCTGGACCTGTCCGGCTTCCGGGCATCGGCCGGCATCAACGTCGTGTTCTAGGCGAGGAGACCACAGCCATGGCACTGCGCACGCTCGCTCTCGTGGCCGCGCTCATCGGGGCCCCTGCCGCCGCAGCCGCTCAAGCGCCGGGGGTGGACGCGCGCTGGGCGCCGTACCTGGGGTGCTGGCAGCTCCGCATGGAGAACACCAGCGACGGCATCGCGGATCTCATCGCCGCCGCGGCGCGCCAGGCGCCGCCGAACCAGCGCACCGACGATGTGATGATCTGCATCACGCCGTCGGATCAGCGGCTGGCCGTGGCCCAGCAGACGGTGCTCAACGGGGAAACGGTGCTCGATGAGATTGTCGCCACCGACGGCCAGGATCGCTCGTCCGAAGCCGCGGGCTGCAGGAGCACCCGGCGCGCGGAGTGGTCCACGAGCGGCCGCCAGTTGTTCACGCGCGGCACGGTGTCCTGCACGGGGCAGCCCGATCGCCGCCTTTCGGGGCTCTCGATGATCCTGCCGGGCCCCACATGGGTGGACGTGCAGATGGTGGAAGTGAGCGACCGCCGCAGCGTCCGCGTGCGCCGCTACGGGTTGTCGCGCGAGCAGGCCCGGGCCGGTGGCCGCGCCGCCGCCTCGATGGGCAGCCCCGCGCCTCTCGCCCGGTGGTCGCTGGACGAGGTCAAGGAAGCGAGTCGCAAGACCTCCCCCGAGGTGCTGCAGGCCGCGCTGATCGAGGTGGGCACCAAGTTTCCCCTCGACGGCCGCCGGCTGGTGGATCTCACGAAGGCCGGCGTGCCGGACAGCGTCGTGGACGTCATGGTGGCGCTCACCTTCCCCGAGAAGTTCGTCATCGATCGGCCTACGTACGCCAGTGGCGGCGGCGGTTGGAGCGGCCCATACGGCGGCGGACCCTGGGTGGACCCGTGGTCCGTGGCCGGCCAGTACGGGTGGCTGTCGATGTACGCACCGTTCGGCTACCAGTACTACGGTCTCTACGACCCACGCTACGGCCCCGGCTGGGGATGGGTCCCCGTCACCGGCCCGGTGGTCGGCGCCCCGGAGGATTCTGACGGCCGTGTGGTGAACGGCGCCGGCTACACCCGTGTGCGCCCGCGCCAGCCGGACCCGGTCCGTGTCAACGCCGGCGGCGTCGTGGACCGCGCGGGCGGCTCGTCAGGCGGCTCTTCCGGTGGTTCGAGCTCGGGCGGCTCCAACTCCGGCGGCTCCGGCGGCGTGAGCACGGGCGGCTACTCTTCGGGCGGCAGCGGCGGCAGCGGCGGCGGTGGCCGCACGGCCGTGCCGCGCCCCCCCGGGCGGCACCAACTGAACTCGACACACTCGACACAACAGGTCCCCACCTTTCGGAGAACTCGTACATGACTGGTCCACTTCCCATTGGCGCCGACGCTCCCGACTTCGAAGCCATCACCACCGAGGGCAAGATCCGCTTCCACGAGTGGCTGGGTGACTCGTGGGGGGTGCTCTTCTCGCACCCCAAGGACTACACACCTGTCTGCACCACCGAGCTGGGCGCCGTGGCGCGCACCAAGCAGGAGTTCGACAAGCGAGGCGTGAAGGTGATGGGCCTCAGCATCGACCCCATCGAGAGCCACTACGGCTGGGCGAAGGACATCGAAGAGACCCAGGGCACGGCGCTCAACTTCCCGATGATCGCGGACTTCGACCTGAAGGTGGCGAAGCTGTACGGCATGCTGCCGGCCGACGCGCAAGACTCCTGCGAGGGCCGCACGCCGGCCGACAACGCCACCGTGCGCAATGTCTACGTGATCGGGCCGGACAAGAAGATCAAGCTGGTGATCTCCTATCCGATGAGCACGGGCCGCAACTTCGACGAGGTGCTGCGCGTCATCGACTCGATCCAGCTGACGGCGAAGCACAAGGTGGCCACGCCGGCCAATTGGGAACCGGGCCAGGACGTGATCATTCTCACCTCGGTGTCCGACGCCGAGGCCAAACAGCAGTACCCGCAGGGCTGGAAGGCGCTCAGGCCGTATCTCCGTATCGTCCCGCAGCCCCGGGGGTGATGCGGTCCGAAGCGACGTAACCTGAGAGAAGCGAAGTATCCTGAGAAGAGATGGCGGTGAGACCGAGGCGCCCCGGATGCTCCCGGGACGCCTCGATCCGCCTGGAGGAGCAATGACCCGACGATTGATCTTGGCGACGGGCGCGATGGCAGTGGCTGCGTGCCTTGGCTACGCGGCGGTGGCTGCGCAGTCGAAGCCGGCGGCTGGCCTGCCCACCGTCTCGGTCTTCAAGTCCCCGACTTGAGGGTGCTGCACCGCCTGGGTGGATCACCTCCGGGCGAATGGCTTCCAGGTGGAAGCCCAGAACGTCTCAGACGCGCAGCTGAACGCGGTCGCCATCCAGGGCGGCGTGAGCGACGACCTCCGGTCGTGCCACACGGCCAAGGTGGGCGGCTACACGGTGGAAGGCCACGTGCCCGCCGCCGACATCAAGAAGATGCTGGCCGAGAAGCCGGCCATCGCGGGCATCGCGGTGCCGGGGATGCCGATCGGCTCGCCGGGCATGGAACAGGGCGGCCGAAAGGACCCGTTCGACACCATCGCCTTCACCAAGGACGGGAAGAAAACGGTCTACGCACGGCACAGGTAGCGGCGGATGTGGGGTTCTCAGGTTCTCGGGTTTTCAGGTTCTCGGGTTCTCAAGTTCTCGGGGTTCTGAGGTTCTCGGGGTTCTGAGGTTCTTGGGGTTCTGAGGTGCTCGAGCCCGTGAGCCCCCTTACACCTTTGCCCCCCGCACCCCTGCACCCTTGCACCCCAGCACCCGGCACCGTGCACCCCGGCTACCCTATCCCCGCACAGCTTCCCGCCCCCGTTCGAGA
>JBFWQE010000111.1:3403-18039 GCA_050249615.1 Vicinamibacterales bacterium | reverse complement strand
AAGGCGGCCAGCAGCGGGTGCCCCTGCAGCAGGTCGAAGTCCGCCGGCAGCGTGTTCTCGTTGTACTCCAGTGGTGCGAGCGAGGCCGCCAGTGCCTCGCCGCCGTCCGTGCGGCGGTACAGGCGAAGGGCGATGCCGACGTCGGGCTTGCCCGCTGGCGATGGCGCGGCGTTGAACACCTGGAAGGCCACCGAGAGGCGCTCGTCGTTGGTGAACGCGTGGTCCGGCGCGGGGTCGATCTCGGTGCCGCCGATGGCGTACGGATGCGCCGTCTGCTGCTCCGCCGTGTACAGCTCGGCGCGCGCGCGGATCGCATCGGCCAGGATCACGCTGCCGAGGGCCAGCCCCATGGTCTGCACGGGCGGCAGGCTCACCGCCTGCCGCAAGGCGCCCGTGCGCGTCGGTCGGTCCTTCCCATCGACGACGGCCCAGGCCACGACGACGTCGTAGTCGCCGGGCCCGGCGGTGAGAGCCCGCTGGAACACGGCGGGGCGGCCCGGGCGTGCCAGGACGCGGGCCTGCATGTCGAAGTCCTCGAAGGGCATGACGTTCGGAGCGGCGCCGCCCTTGCCCTCCAGCGCCTCGCGCCGGGCCCGCTCGCGGGCCTCGGCCTCCTCACGGGCCTTCTGCTGCCGGCGCTCCATCAGCGCCAGGACCGCCGAGTTCTGGCCCGAGCCATCGCGCGTCATCGTGGCGGCCGTTCCGCCCATCGGCAGCTCTCCGGAGGGGACCGTGACCACGCGCGCCGCCCGCATGGGCAGGGGGTCGCCGCGTTCGCCGCGGAGCCATTCTTCAACGGTCGAGCGGGGCGGGAGCGTGGTGGACGGTGGTTCCGTGGGCTTCGGCTCCAGCCGCACGTACAGCACCAGGCGCTCGTCCGGCGTCAGGTCCGTGGGTGCCTGCATGGAGAAGGCCACATAGTGCGAGCCGTCCGACGCCCGCAACAGGTGCATCTGCCAGTGGTCGTTCGAGGTCAGAGGGGCGGCTTCGCGGGCCGCGGTGACAGCGGCCAGAAGGGCCTGCTTCTGAGTTCTGGAGAGGTTGGGTGCCTTCGCCGTTGTCTGCGCCGCGGCGATCGTCGGCGATGCCAGGAGCGCGGCGACGAGCAGCGCGCGGGCAATTGTGCGGGCCATGGCGCGTCTTCCCCTGATGCGGCTGACGATACCACGGGCCGGGCGTGGCAGGGCAAAGAGGATTTGTCACCTCTGCCGCCCTCGGACTAGACTTGCGCGACTCCCGAGCCGTTCTCTCCATGCCACACGTCGCCACCGTCGTTGAAAACCGGTGGAAGGCTGCCGCACTGGCCTTCTGCCTCGTCGTTCCCGGGTTGGTCTTCGCACAGGGCGCCCCGTCCCCACCGGTCGTCACCCCCGGCAAGCTCGCGCCAGGGGAGTCGCCACCCGTCATTGACGGGCGGGTGAGCGAGGAGGTGTGGCAGGGCGTGACCCCGCACACCACGTTCACCCAGCAGGATCCGCGCCTCGGGGAACCGGCCACCGAGCGCACCGAGGTGCGGCTGCTGTTCGGGCCGAGCGCCGTCTACGTCAGCTTCGTCTGCTTCGACCAGGATCCGTCCCGGATCATCGTCTCCCAGGCCCGGCGCGATGCCTCGCTCGCCGAGACCGACTCGGTCATCCTCGTCTTCGACACCTTCAACGACAACCAGAACGCGTTCGTCTTCGGCACCAACCCGCTGGGTATCGAGTACGACGGGCAGGTGGCCCGCGAGGGCCAGTCGGCCGGCCTGACCTTCGGCGGCGGCGCTGCCGGAACGCAGCGCGGCGGCATCAGCGCGTTCAACCCGAACTGGGATGGCGACTGGACCGTGCGCGCGCAGGTGACCGAGCGGGGGTGGGAGGCCGAGATGGCCATTCCCCTGAAGACACTGCGCTACGCGACGGGCGAGAACATGACGTGGGGCTTCAACGTCATGCGCAACATCCGGCACAAGAACGAGCAGGTGTACCTGGCGGAGATCCCGCGCGGCTTCGACATCTACCGCATCTCGCTCGCCGCCAAGGTGCCGGGCCTCAGCCTGCCGCCGCGGCGCGACATCAAGCTCATCCCCTACGCGCTGGCCTCGGCCAACAAGGACTTCACGCGCGCCACCGACCAGCTGGATCGCAACGGCGACGTCGGGCTGGATCTCAAGTGGGGGGTGACGCCGAGCCTCACGCTGGACGGCACCATCAACACCGACTTCGCGCAGGTCGAGGCCGACGAGGAGCAGGTGAACCTGACGCGCTTCGACCTGTTCTTCCCGGAGAAGCGGCCCTTCTTCCTCGAGAACGCCAGCACCTTCCAGTTCGGGCAGCCGCAATCGGTGGACCTGTTCTTCTCGCGGCGCATCGGCCTTTCGGGCGCGGGGGGCACCCTGCAGCCCATCGACATCATCGGCGGCGCGCGGCTGAGCGGCAAGGTGGGCGGGAGCTGGAACGTGGGCTTCCTCAACATCCAGACCAACGACGCGGAGGACTTCACCGGCCGACCCATGGCGCCGGACACGAACTTCAGCGTGGCGCGCGTGCAGAAGGAAGTGGGCCGGTCGAGCTACGGCGCCATCTTCGTCGGAAAGTACTCCACCGGAACCGCAGGGACCGCCTTCAGCCAGTGGAACCGCGCCTACGGCGTGGACGCGAACTTCCAGGTCTCCGCCGGCCAGCGCGTCTCCACCTTCTTCGCGCGCACCGACTCGCCGGGCGCGACGGGCAGCGACCACGCCGGCCGCGTGTTCTACGATTTCCGCAACCAGCTCTGGCAGATCTCCGGCGGCTTCACGCAGGTCGGCAACCGCTTCAACCCCGAGGTGGGCTTCCTGCCACGGCGGGGCTACCGGCGGCCCGAGTTCCGGGGGTTCTTCCAGCCGCAGCCGCGGAACCACCGCTGGATTCGCCGGTTCGCGCCGCACGTGTCCTACACCTCGTACTACGGCTTCGACGACAAGCTGCAGTCCTCCAACACCCACGTGCACCCGTTCGAGATCCAGCCGATGCAGGGCGGCCGGTTCGGGTGGTTCTTCGACCGCGTCCAGGACAACCCGATCTCGCCGTTCACCGTGTACAACCGCGACGGGAACCGCGTGATCATCCAGCCGGGCGACTACACCTGGTATCAGCACGCCTTCGAGTACTTCCACAATCCCAGCTCCGCGGTCACCGGCAGCATCCGCTATCGCATCGGGAACTACTACAACGGGGACTTCAACTCGGTGGAGGTGACGAGCGACTACCGGTTCACCGCACGGATCACCGCCAGCCTGGGCTGGACCCGACAGGACGTGAACCTTCCGACCGGCGCCTTCGTCGCCAACCTGATTCCGCTCAAGGCGACCGTCTCGTTCACCAACCTCGCCAGCCTGTCGGCGCTGGTCCAGTACAACGGGCAGACAGGGCAGTACTCGTCCAACATCCGTCTCGCGCTGCTCGACCGGTCCGGCACGGGCCTGTTCGTCGTCTTCAACGATCGGCGGGACGTGCTCGATTCCACGTCGTACGACGTCGTCGGTCGATCGTTCGTCGTGAAGTACACCCGGTTGTTCGACTTCTGATCACGTCGGGAATCGGGAGTCGGGAGTCGAAGGAGGTTGCCATGCGCATGTCACCGTGGGTGGTTTCGAGGCGGCGGCTTCTGCAGGCGATTCCGGCGGGTGCCGTCGCGATGGGGGCGGCGGCCCTGGCTGGCCAGCGATCGCTGCAGGCGGTGACGCGGGCGGCACAGGCCGGTGGCACCGACGAGGAGTTCTGGCGCAAGGTCCGGGACGAGTTCCTGCTCGACAAGGACTGGACCTACATGAACAACGGCACGCTGGGGCCCACGCCCAAGCCGGTCTACTACACCCTCGCCGAGCGCTACCACGACCTGGCGCAGGATCCCGGGCAGCCCAACACCGACCAGAACCTCATGGCGGAGGAGGTTCGGCGGAAGGCCGCGGCCTTCCTCGGCGCGGACGTGGATGAGATCGCACTCGTCAGGAACACCACGGAAGGCATGAATTTCATGCTGGGCGGGCTCGACCTCGAGGCCGGCGACGAAATCCTCACCACGTTCCACGAGCACGGCGGCGGGCTGAATCCGTGCAACCTGAAGGCGAAGCGCCACGGCGTCGTGGTGAAGGCCGTGAAGTGGCCGGCGCCGGCCGAGGATCCGGACGTCATCCTGAAGGCCTTCGACGCGGCCATCACGCCGCGCACGCGCGTGTTCATGGTGAGCCACGTGATGTACCAGTCGGGCTCGATGGTGCCGCTGAAGGAGCTGGCCGCCCTGGCGCGCTCGAAGAACATCATCACGGCCGTGGACGGCGCGCACCCGCCGGGCATGCTCAAGATGGACATGCACGACCTGGGCGTGGACTACTACGCGTCCAGCTCACACAAGTGGCTCTGCGCGCCCACGGGCGCGGGCATCCTGTACCTCCGGCGCGCGTCGCAGGAGCGGCTCTGGCCGACGGTCGTGGCCAGCGGCTGGGACGATCCCAAGCGCGGCGCTGCCCGCTACGACCGTCAGAGCCAGCGCGCCCACCCGATTGTCGTGGCGCAGGGGGCGGCCATCGATTTCCAGAGCGCCATCGGCCGCGAGCGGGTGGAGGCGCGCGTCCGCGCCCTCTGCACCTACGCACGAAAGCAGCTGAGCGGCCTGCCTGGCATCACGTTCCACACGTCGATGAACCCGGCGCTCAGCAACGCGCTGCTGGCCTTCACGCTGCCGAACCTGAAGAACGCCGACATCGTGTATACGCTGAAGAAGCGCCACCGCATCTGGACCCGGACCATGGAGTACGACCTGAACGCGGTACGGATCTCGACGCACATCTACAACACCGAGGCGCACATCGACGCGCTCGGCGACGCACTTCGGGAAATCGTCAAGGGGCAGGTGCTCGCGATGCCGACGGCCTAGACGGTGTCGGGAGTCGGGAGTCGCAAAAACCGTCGCGGCGCAGTTGGGCCCAGCTGACCTTCAGGTAGTCTGCAGCGCGTGTCCCGACTCCCGACTCCCGACTCCCAACTCCCGACACAATCACTACGTCATCTCGTTGAAGAACGGAATCGCGTTGACGAGCAGCGCGGCGGCGATGAGCAGCACGGCCGCGAGCGCGAACCAGTGGTAGACGGGCTCGTTGGCGACGTGGGTCTGGCTGATGACCAGCGACTTCTCGAGCTGGTCGAGCTCGGTCGAGGCCTGCCGGAGCTCGCGCACCGTGTCGGCCTCGTAGTAGCGGCCGCCGTAGCTTCGCACCGCGGAGATGAGCGCCTGCACCGTGGGGCGCTCCTTGATCTGCTCATCCAGGTCCACGCCGATGAGGTGCACGCGCGCGTTCGCCGCGTCGGCGTCGGCGAGCGACTCCAGCGGATCCCGGCCGTAGTTCCGCTCGCCGTCGGTGAACACCAGGATCACCTTCGTCCGCTCGCGCCCCGACTGCTTGCCCAGCACGAACGCGGCCATGTCGATGCCGTCCCCGATGGCCGTCATGGCCTCGTTGCGGAGGATCTGGTTGTCCACGATGTCCAGGTAGCGCAGCAGGTATTCCTTGTCGAGCGTGAGCGGGCTCACCACGTAGGCGTAGTTCGAGAACACCACCATGCCGAGACGGTCGCCATGGCGGCTGTTGATGAACGAGCGGATCGCGGTCTTCGTCACGTCCAGCCGCGTGGGGCGCCGGGGTCCGTCCGGCGAGGGGGGGCCGCTACCGCCCATCTCGGTGTTCATGCTGGACGACAGGTCCATCACGAGGACGATGTCGATGCCAAGCGAGCGCAGGTCGGCGGTCGAGTGGGGCACGACGGGCTCGGCCAGGGCGACGGCCGTCGCCGCGATGCCAGCCAGACCGAACAGCAGCGGGAGGCGCCGCACGATGGAGGGGCGGAAGCCCTGCGCCGGCAACATCCCGGCGGTGGGGAGCGCGACATAGCGGCGGCGGCGCCACAGCGCCCGGACGAGCAGCACCAGCAGGCTGGCGGGCACGATCGCCAGCGCCCAGGGCTGGAGCAGGCTCAGCCCGGCGAAGCCCGCCAGATCGGGCACGCTACCGCCCCAGCGCCGCCTGCAGGCGCTCGATCGTGCTCCGCACGGCCTCGGCGGCGGGCAGCCGGTCGTCGGGTCCGTAGCGCGCGTGCTCGCACTCGGTGAGGACGTCGCACACCGTGTCCGCCTGGACGCGCGTCGAACCGGCCAGGCGCGGTCGCAGCTCGTCGGCCGTCAGCGCCGTGGCCGGCAGCGCCTCGGCCTGCTGGAGGTAGGCGCGCACGTCGGCGTCGATGCGGTCGTACGCCCGCCGGCGCCCGTCCACGGTGCTGGTGTCGATGATGCGCAGCTCGTCGAACATCGACTTGATCTGCGCCTGGAGCGATCGGGACGAGGCGCGAGGCGTCGTGACGCGCGGCCGGCGCACGCGCGTGCCCACCCAGAGGACGACGGGCGCGATGCCAAGGGCGATGAAGCCCAGGCCCGCGGGGCGCAGCCACCCGAGCCAGCCAGGCGAGGGCAGGGCCGCCTGCCGGTCCCGCGCGCCGTCGGCGCTGCCGTCATCCGGAAGCGTGCTGCGCACGTCGAGCATGGCGCCGGGCACCGTGATCTCGCTCGCCTCGGCTGCCCCCGATGCGGTGGCCGCGGTCACCGGACGCCTGAAGCGGACCGTCAGCGCGCCGATGCGCTTGGGCGGGGTGGTGTCCCAGGCCGTCACGCGGTACGCGTGGCGCACGGTCCGCCAGCCGTCCGCGCGCGGCTCCACGGTGGACGTGGCCCCGCCCAGCTCCAGGCCTTCGACGACCAGTTTCTCGGGTGCGAGGTCGGCGGCCACGACCTCCACGCCAGGCGCCGTGTCGATCTCCACGACGAACTGCAGCGGGTCGCCGACCCAGGCGGCCGTCTGGCTCAGCTCGGACCGGACGCGGATGTCCGGAGGGAGCGGCGCGGGGGCGGGTGCCGGCGGCGGGGCCGGGGGGCGCTTTCGCTGTGCAGCGGCGGGCGACGCGACGAGCAGCAGCACGGCAAAGCAGGCGGGAACGGAGCGAAGCGAGCGGGTCATGACGCGCGCCTCCGGGCGCTGAACAACTCCATCAACGGTTCGAGGATCGCGCCGGCACTGGCGCCGGGCGACGCGGCCTGGTCCATCACGAAGGCGTGGTCCATGCCGGCGCCGTAGAACGCGTCGGTCAGCCGCTTCCGGCGGTCCTGCATCAGGGCGGCGTAGCGCCGTCGTGTGCGGCCGGTGAGCGCCAGGCGCCGGCGCAGGCCGGACTCGGGGTCGCGGACGCGGAGCTCGCCGCCGACATTGAACAGTCCCGTCTCCGACGGGTCCTGCACGACGATGCCGACGACGTCGTGCGCGGCGGTGAGCAGGCGCAGGTCCGGCAGGTCCGGCAGCGCCTCGCTGGTCAGGAAGTCGGACACGATGAACACGACGCTGGCCTGGCGCAGGCGCTTGTGCAGGAAGGTGGCCACCGGGTCGATGCTCGTGGGGCCGGGGTCCGGTGCGAGGTGCCACAGCTCGTCCAGGGCGCGCCATGCGCGGCCCTTCGATCGGCGCGGCGGCCAGAAGTGCAGCACCTGCCGCCCGAAGGCGAGCATCCCGAGGTTGATCTGGTCCGCGGCCGCCGAGAACGCGAAGCAGGCCGCGATGTAGAGCATCAGCTCCTTCTTGTCCAGCCGCGCGGTGCCGAACCCCATGCTGGCCGAGAGATCCAGCGCCACGATGACGTTCAGCTCGCGCTCGGCGTGCGTCTCGCGCACGAACGGCTGCCGGAAGCGCGCCGTCACGTTCCAGTCGATCCGCCGCACATCGTCCCCGGGCCGGTAGGGGCGGTGCTCGTCGAAGTCGAAGCCCTGCCCCCGCGACCGAGAGGTGTACGCGCCCGCGCGGAGGTTGCGCATCTTCCTGGCCGTATAGATCTCCAGGTAACG
Organism: Vicinamibacterales bacterium; assembly: GCA_050249615.1. Lineage (GTDB taxonomy): Bacteria > Acidobacteriota > Vicinamibacteria > Vicinamibacterales > UBA2999 > VFZN01. Next base: position 10,140 of record JBFWQE010000111.1, on the reverse strand, counting down.
GAGTCCCCGCGTTATGTGCTCAGGCAACACTGCGGGCGCCTGTCCATTGATGATTGCCGATTGGCGATTGACGATTCATTGCGCGATTGGCGATTGGTGCATTGGTCATTCGTTGGGCGATTGGCGATTGAGGCATTGGCGATTGAGGCATTCGCGATTGACTGCTGCCACGCTGTCATGCGGTCGCGGTGTCCTGGCGTCACGACGTCTGGACGCGATCGCCGCCGCCGCGTGTTCGAGGCGCCGCACCGCCGGCTCCCGAATGCCCCAATCACTCAATGCCCCAATGCCCCAATCCAATGCCCAATCCCCCAATCGCCAATCACCCAATGAATCGTCAATCGCCAATCGGCAATCATCAATGGACAGCTACGGCACCGGAGTGGCCTCGAGCAGCTCGGCCACGATGGTGTCAGTACTGATGTCCTCAACTTCGGCGCGCACGCTGCGGGCGATGCGGTGGCGCGCGGCGTCGGGGAACACGCTCTTCACGTCCGAGGGCAGCACGTAGTCGCGCCCGGCCAGGAAGGCGGTGACCTGCGAGAGCGCCAGGATGTGCTGGAAGGCGCGCGGCGACACGCCGAGCGCCACCATCTGCACCAGGTGTGGGCGGCCCACCTCGTCCGGGCGCCTCGACGCGCGGCCCAGGCGGACGATGTAGTCGCGGATCTTGTCGTCGATGGCGACGCTGTGCCGGATGAGGTCCCGGATGACCGCCACGTCCCCCGGCGCCAGCCGTGTCGCGGGCTTCGCGCGCCCGGCGCCCGCGCGCAGCATGTTCACCTCGTCCGAGTGCCCAGGGTAGCCCACGCGCAGCAGCATGCTGAAGCGATCCAGCTGCGCCTCGGGCAGCGGATAGACGCCCTCCTGCTCCACCGGGTTCTGCGTCGCCAGCACCCAGAACGGGTCCGGCAGCTGGTAGGACGTATCGGCGATGGTCACCTGGCGCTCCTGCATCGCCTCGAGCAGCGCGCTCTGCGTCTTGGGCGTCGCGCGGTTGATCTCGTCGGCCAGCAGGATGTTGGTGAAGACGGGGCCCTTCTCCGTGCGGAAGTGGCCGGTGTCGGCGTCGTAGATGCGCGTGCCGATGATGTCCGCCGGCAGCAGGTCCGGCGTCAGCTGGATGCGGTGGAACTCCGCGGAGATGGCGCGCGAGATCGTGGTGGCCGTGAGCGTCTTCGCCACGCCGGGAACGCCCTCGAGCAGCACGTGGCCGCACCCGACGGCGTTGCCGCCGCCAGACGAGGTGAAGGGGATGGCGGTGAAGAGCGCGGTCACCAGCCGGTGGAGCAGGTGCGGCTGCCCGACGACGACCGACGCGATGTCGGCCTCGAGCTGTGCCACGCGCTCCCGCGCCTCGTCAGCGGTGAGCGTGGTGGCGGACGCGGTAGGAACGGCCGATGTGCTCATAGGGTGAGGAGGAGCGCGCAGGCGGCCAGCGCGGCCACGCCCAGCGCGTAGGGGTGGAGGTCCCGGTACTCGGTCTGGTTCACCCAGCCCAGCTGCCGGCGCTCGCGAGCGGCCAGGTCGCGCATCGCGTCCCGCAGCTCGAGGCCGGTCTGCGACCGGTAGTAGCGCCCGGCGCCCGCCGCCGCGATGTTCCGGAGGGTCGTCTCGTTGAACGTGACCGTCAGCGACCACCCGGCGTCGCCGTTGCCGTCGTCGGCCGGCACCGGCACGTCGATGGGGCGCGACCCGCCGACGCCGATGCTGTAGATGGTGACGCCGGCGTTGCGCAGCTCGTTGACGGCGGATTCCAGCACCTCGCCCTCGTCTTCGCCGTCCGAGATGACCAGCACGACCTTGTTCGTGGGGAGGCCATCCCGCTCGATGACGTCGCTGGCGGTGAGCAGCGCCGAGCCGATGTCGGTGCCGAAGTTCGGCCGCGAGTCGTCGGCCAGCCAGTCGAGATAGAAGAACAGGCTGTCGATGTTGCGCGTGAAGTGCGAGATGGCGATGGCGGCGTTCGAGAAGCCCACGAGCGCGACGCGATCGATCTCCGCGGGCTTCTCCTCGAGGAAGGCCTTGATCTCGGCCACCGCCCGGGCGAAGCGCGTGGGGGCGACGTCGGTGGCGCGCATCGACACGGATCGATCGAGCACGAGCACGAGGTCCCGCCGCTCGTAGTCGGGCAGGCGCCACTCGTGGAGCCACTGCGGCCGCATGGCGGCAAAGACGAGGGCGATGAAGGCGAGAAGGGCGAGGCCCAGGGCCACCAGGTCCGTTCGAGTCGTGGACAACCGCGAGGCGGCGCGCGTGCGCTCGCCCAGGGCCGCGTCGCGCAGGAAGGCCAGGCGCGCGTAGCGACGAAACGTCCACCAGGCGACGGCGACGGGGAGGGCGAGCAGCCACGTGGCCAGCTCGGGGTGCAGGAACCTCATGCTAGCCGGTGCGGCGTGCCGGCGCGGTGCCGCCCGAGCGAGGCGACTGCGGGCGCAGCAGCTCGAACAGCAGCCGGCGTGGCGTGTCGGGCTCCTCGCGCAGCCGGTTCAGCAACGACCGAGTGAGCTCGTAGTTGTACTTCGTGTCCCAGTCGGCCGGTGACGCCGTGAGGGCGGCGCGAAACTCGCCCTCGGCCCGCTCGAACCACTCCAGTCGCGTCTCCGGCCGCTCCTCGGCGCTGGCGCGCGCGAACATCGCGCAGCCCGACCAGAAGTGCGTGCCGTGCACGCTGGTGGAGGTGCCGGCCTTCTCGATGGCCTCGTCGTAGCGCTGCATCTGGTAGAGCAGCCGCACCTGGTTGGCCTGGACCGACCCGAGAAGCGCCGGCGCGAACTGCTGCAGCGCGGGCACCTGCGACAGCCGCGACTCGGCCGTCCGGTACTCGCCCAGGCTGTCGGTCAGGCGGCCGTCCCGCAGGGCCTGTGCCGCCGCGATGAGCGGCGAGGTCCAGGCCGCCAGCCAGAGGAGCGCAGCGCCGATGAGGACGGCGAGCAGCGCCGCCGCGAACGTTCCGCCCGACACGCCACGAGACATCGCGTGGATCGTCCGCTCAAACGGGCGCGTCGTCAAGGCCTCGACCGCAGAATTCCGGGCATAATGACACCAGGAGACATTGAGCGTGATCATCCGCAACGTCGTAGCCTCGAGCCTCGTCACCCTCATGGCCGCCGGGGGCGCGCTGGTCTGCGCCCAGCAGGCGGGCGTGGATCCGCGCCCGCCAAACGGCGTCGGCCAGACGCCGGCCTTCCCAGGCCAGACCCGCGCTCCGGAGCAGAAGCTGGGGGTCGCCTTCGAGGTCGTCACCATCGTCGGCGGGCTGCAGAACCCGTGGAGCGTGGCCTTCCTGCCCGGCGGGAAGATGCTCGTCACCGAGCGGCCCGGCCGCCTGCGGGTCCTCGGCGCCGACGGCACACTGTCCGCACCCGTTGCAGGCCTGCCCACCGTGGACGCCCGCGGCCAGGGCGGACTGCTGGACGTTGCCCTCGACCCCGCGTTCGCGAAGAACCAGATCATCTACTGGAGCTACGCCGAGCCGCGCGGGGGCGGCGTGAACAATACCGCCGTCGCCAGGGGCACCTTCGTGGACGGCACGGCCCCGCGCGTGGACAACGTGCAGGTGATCTATCACCAGGCGCCCTCGCTGAACTCGCCGCTGCACTTCGGCAGCCGCCTGGTGTTCGGGCGGGACGGCACGCTGTTCATCACGCAGGGCGACCGGTCGATCACCGAAGGGCGCATGCAGGCGCAGAAGATGGACAGCCTGCTCGGCAAGATCGTCCGGATCAACACGGACGGCTCGATCCCGAAGGACAACCCCTTCGTGGGCCGGGACGGCATCCGGCCCGAGATCTGGTCGTCCGGCCACCGCAACATCCAGGCCGCCACGCTGCACCCGGCGACCGGTGAGCTCTGGGAGGTCGAGCACGGCACGCGCGGGGGCGACGAGATCAACGTGGCCCGCAAGGGAAAGGACTACGGCTGGCCGACGGCCGCCTACGGCATCGAGTACCGCGGTGGCCCCATCCTCGAAGGCAAGACGGCGAAGGAGGGCACCGAGCAGCCTGCCTACTACTGGGACCCCGTCATCGGCCCGAGCGGGATGGCCTTCTACACGGCCGACCTGTTCCCCGCATGGAAGGGAAGCCTGTTCATCGGCGGCCACGCCACCAACGATCTGGTGCGGCTCACCCTGAACGGCGAGAAGGTGGTGGGGGAGGAGCGGCTGCTGAAGGACCTGAAGGAGCGGGTCCGTGACGTCCGGCAGGGACCCGAGGGGGCGCTCTATCTCCTGACCGACAGCAACACGGACGGGAAGTTGATGAAGCTGATACCCCGGACGTAGATGGGACGTAGATGGGACGCAGAAGGGACGCAGATGAACGCAGATGAACGCAGATGGACGCAGATGGACGCAGATAACGCAGATAACGCAGATAACGCAGATGAATGCAGATGAGGCAGGAATGGTGCGGGGAGCGATAACAGTTTGCAGAGGGGCGATTAGCCCAGACCCTCTTGTTGTTCTGCGCCATCTGCGTTCCATCTGCGTCCTGTGATGCTCTGCGCCATCTGTGTTCCATCTGCGGCCCTGTGATGCTCTGCGCCATCCGTGTCCCGGGCCTGCGCTGATCCGTGTCCCTCCCATCCCGCGTCTCCGCGTCGCTCCCCGTCATCCTCGTCGCCTTCTCGGCGTTCCTTCTCACGAACGAGTCCTTCCATCCTGTTGCCGAGCGCATCCATGTCGAAGGCCGTGAGGCCGATGTGGACTTCGCGCTGCCCGCGCGCGAACCGCTCTTCCTCGAGTTCGAGCTGATCCTGAGCGCTCCCGGCGAGCGGCGCGCCACGGTCGCGATCGACGTGAACGGAGCCTCGGTGTCGGAGGTGAGGCCGGCGGCCTTTCACCGGACCGAGTTCGGCAAGGTCGAGATCCCGGTCGCCGCTGTCCGAGAGGGCGTGAACCACCTGGTCTTCGCGGTTCGTGGGGCGGCGGACGCGTCGTTCGACATCAACGCGCGGGTCAACAACTACTACGGGATCGCGCCGGACTTCCCGCGCGTGTTCGTCGTGGGCGATGCCGCCGTGTGGCACCGCTTCGGTCAGCGCTCCGCGGCCGCGTGGGGCCTGCGGCTTGCCGTGTTCCTGCTGGGCGCCTGGCTCGTGGTCGAAGGCCTCGGGCGCGTCTCGCGGCGGACAGCCGCGGGCAGGCGTCCCGGCCGATGGACGCCGTCGCTGGCCCTGCTGGCCGTGTTCGCCTACAGCCTGGGCACGCCGCTGCACGTCTGGCTCTCGCTCGAGGCCCTCGCGGTCCTCATCGTGGTGCCGTGGGGGCTTGGCGAGGGCATCCAGTGGATGGGCGCCCATCGGGGCATCGTCTGGCGCATCGGGGCGACAACGGCGGTCACGCTCCTCCTCCTCGAAGTCTCGCTCCGCGTCGTGAACGCCGTCAGCCCGATCTTCATCTTCTACACCGACTCGTTCGGCCGGTACCGCGGCCAGCCCGGCGCACCGCATTTCGACGCCGTGCTGAACTCCCGGGGCTTCAACGACGTGGAGCGCGCGACCGCGCGGCCCGCGCACGTGCGGCATCGCGTCGTGGCCATCGGGGACTCGTTCGCGTTCGGCGTGGTGCCACGCGCAGACAACTACCTCGCGCGGCTCGAGCGCGCCCTGGCCGCCGACGGTTCCGTCGAGGTGATCAACATGGGGGTCGCCGGCACCGAACCGCGCGACTACCTGGCCATCCTGGCGGAGGAGGGGCTGGCCTACGGGCCTGACCTGGTCCTGGTCGGGTTCTACATCGGCAACGACTTCGAGGCCCGGGCGCGCAAGCCCTACGAGCACTCTTTCGTCGCCACGCTGGGCAACTTCCTCTGGACCCTGGGCCGGTCCGGCCGACGCGTGGTCATCAACGGCGAGCCGACGTCGGGCGCCTATGACGATGACGCGCCAGGGATGGAGGAGGAAGCATTCCGCCGCATCGTGATGGGGCGGGCCTCCATTTACGTGGGTGATGGAACTGCGCTGGGGGGGGCAGCGGCCCGCGCGGCCGGTTACGTTCGCGAGATGCGCGATCTCGCTACCGCGGCCGGCGCCGGGTTCCTCGTGGTGTTGCTGCCAGACGAAACGCAGGTGGACGAAGCGCTGCAGCGGGACGTCGCGCGCGCGTGGGGCATGCGGCGGGAGGAGATCGACTTCGAGCGCCCGACCCGCGTCATCACCGAGGCCCTCGCGCGCGAGGGCATCCCGACCTTGGACTTGCTGCCGGCCTTCAGGCGCGAAGGGGCGCGCCAGCGGCTCTACAAGCCGCAGGACACGCACTGGAACGTGGAAGGCAACCGCCTGGCGGCAACGACGATGGCGCCGGTGATCCGGGAACTGCTGGGACGGAGATGAACGCCGACGCAGATGGCGCAGACCCAGGCCGGGCCGCAGATGACGCAGATGGCGCAGACCCCGGCCGGGCTGCAGATGACGCAGATGGCGCAGACCCGAGCCGGGCTGCAGATGACGCAGATGGCGCAGACCCAGACCGGGCCGCAGATGACGCAGATGGCGCAGATCCAGGCCGGGCCGCAGATGACGCAGATGGCGCAGACCCCGGCCGGGCCGCAGATGACGCAGATGGCGCAGACCCAGGCCGGGCTGCAGATGACGCAGATGGCGCAGACCCGAGCCGGGCCGCAGATGACGCAGATGGCGCAGATCGAAGCCCTGCCGCAGCCACGGCGCGGATCTCGTTGAAGCCGCAGATGGCGCAGATGGGGAGACCCAGACAGGTCTGCCGATGGCGGGCA
>JBFWQE010000111.1:0-3303 GCA_050249615.1 Vicinamibacterales bacterium | reverse complement strand
CCCGAGCCGGGCCGCAGATGACGCAGATGGCGCAGATCGAAGCCCTGCCGCAGCCACGGCGCGGATCTCGTTGAAGCCGCAGATGGCGCAGATGGGGAGACCCAGACAGGTCTGCCGATGGCGGGCAGGTCGGGCCACCCGAGCGCGAAGGAGGCCAGGTCCAGACGCCGCCGGGATTGTCCTGACCGCCGCTCGTGGCCTTGCGTGCACCGCCCGTCGTCGTCGTGCGAACGCGGATGTCCGCCGCTCGTCCAACTCCATAGTCAGCAGGACGGCTGACAGGGAGGGGCCATGATGAGACTTACGGTTCACACACTCGCCGGCCGCGTGGCGGCCACGCTGCTCATAGCCGCGGGCATGGCCGCATGGTCGGCCTCCGGCGCGGCGGCGGCCGGCGCTGGGTCGGTCGCCATCACCGTGCACTACAAGGGCAGCGGCACCGTGGACGAGAACCACAAGCTCTGGGTCTGGGTGTTCGACACGCCCGATATCGGCCCGGCCGCCATGCCGATCCGGGAGGAGTCGATTGCGAAGAACGGCGGGGAAGTGACGATCCGCGACCTCGGCGAAGGGCGCGTGTGGATTGCCGTGGCCTTCGACGAGCGCGGCGGCTCGCCGGGCAACCAGCCGCCGGCCTCGGGATCGCCCGTGGGCGTCTACAGTGTGGATGGCGGCCAGCCGTCGGCGGTCGAGCCGGCCGAGGGCACTCGCGTCGCCGTGATATTCGACGACTCGATGCGGATGCCCTAGCCTGGCCGGCCGCAGAGCGCGAGACCGGTTCTGCATGCGCGAGCGCGCCGGTCTACGCGCGACCGAGAGCGGCAGGGGCGAGAGTTGCAGGGGGTGGTGGCTTCGAACCGTCGACAGCGCCCAACTTCACGCACACCTTCACCGTTTGGAGTCAGCGGCGTTCGACCGCCGGGCGCGGATAGACGCGGGTCTAGCAGCCCGACAATCATCCGGAGGGGGCGACAGCCAGATAGACCGGACTCGAAGCCAGATTGCTGGACGCCGGCACTGAGCTGCCGCGCTGACGCCACGAGATGACCCGGTCCCGCCCGGTCAGCACCCTCGTTCGGGCGTTAGCGGTAAGCTCCGCCCTATTGGTACTTCGCGGGCGAATCTCGACGCCCGCCAGCCTCCGTCTCACTCGCATCGAGCGCGCCCCCCAGCGGTCGCGCATTGGCACGCTCAACGTGAACGACATTTGTCAGCCGGCCCGGAATGGCTTGGAAGGACGCGCCCAGCGGGACCCCAACGGGACCCCGTCTACGCAATGGGTCGCGCGCCTTTCGCCAGGCGTACTGAAGTCTTGATTGTATTGGCTTTGCGTGGTGGCCAGGGACGGGATCGAACCGCCGACACCGTGATTTTCAGTCAGCGATTTTGAAACGCACCGTGACAGCGTGAAACGCTAACCCCCTACATTCACTGATAGTTATTGCTTCACCGTGTTTCACGGTGTAACCTTAAGTCACGTTTTTCGGTTACACCAGGGTTACACCGGAGGCACCGTGACTCCTACCGCTGAACACATCGCCGCGGCGATGCCCGAGATCTGGAGCCTCTGGGCGGCCGGCCCATCGGATGAGGTATGGGGGACAGCCGTCCACGAGGCAGCGCACGCGGCCGCCGCACATGCATTGCGTCTCCGCTTCGGGCGGCTTGTCGTCTGTCAGCGGCCCACCAATGGCGCCCTTGGACAGGTCGTGTTCTTGCCGCAGTACGGAAGGAGAGATCCCGTCCGCGGCGTGCGTGATGCTGTCGCCACAGCGGCCCCGATGGTGCTGGAGTCGTGGCTTCAAGGGTGGGCGAACGCCGCGGACCATCATGATCCACGCCTCGACGAAGTCCAGGGACAGCATCCCCTTTGTTCATACTTTGCGGACCTTCAGAACATCCACTCCTCGCACGGCCCATTGACGCAGGAACTCATCGATATGACGTCCTCGCTTGTGCTGGTGATCTACCCCGCGATATTCGCCCTCGCGGACGAGCTCTATCGGCGGCGCCGAATGAGCGGGCGTGAGGCCGGGCGAATCATCCGACGTGCCGCATGCTGGTGGGGGGCGGCGCAGCGTCAACAGCGGCAACGCATGTACCGCCGGATGCGGGCCTACCTCGGACAAGGAGGTGTTCATGGCTAAGCGCACCCGTAAGCGCACGAACCGCCGCAAGGCGTTCACCGCCCGCGGCATCGCCAGCCTGAAGCCCGAAGCCCACGCCGTCGATTGGTTCGACGCGACGACACCGGGCCTCGCGCTGCACGTCTCGCCCGGCGGCGCCAAAAGCTGGTTCCTGTTCTACAAGCACGGGCGCACGACGCGCCGGGTGAAGCTCGGCACCTGGCCGGCGCTGGAACTGGCGAAGGCGCGCACGGCGGCCCGGGACGAGCGCGGGCGCATCGAGCGCGACGGCGCCGATCCCGCCTACGAGCGCAAAGAGGCCCGCGACGTGTTTACCGTGGGCATGCTCACGAAGCTGTTCATCGAGAGCTACGCGAAGGCCCACAAGCGGACGTGGCGGGATGACCAGTGGCGCATCGACAGGTATCTGCTGCCGGCGTGGAAGTCGCGCGCCGTGGCCGACATCACCCGGCAGGATGTCCACGCCGTGCTCGACGGCATCGCCGCGGACGGCAAGCCCATCCAAGCGAACCGCACCCAAGCGTTGATCTCGAAGCTCTGGAACTTCGCCATCGACCGCGGGCACGCCGCCGTCAACCCGTGCCACCGGATGGCGAAGCGGGCGCCGGAAGTGGCCCGGGCGACGGTGCTCGACGACGACGCGCTCCGGGCGCTCTGGAGGGCGCTGGACGCCGAGGGGGGCGATGCCGCGGCCGCCGTGCGATTGCGGCTCCTGACGGGCGCGCGGGGCGGGGAAGTGCATGCCATGGCCTGGGGCGACGTGGACCTCGAAACCGGCGTCTGGACGATCCCGGCGACGGCCAGCAAGAACCGACGGGCGCATCGCGTGCCTCTGGCGGCCACGGCGCTCGGCATCCTGCAGGCGCGTCACGCCGACCAGCAGGCGAAGGCGCGGCAAGTGCGGAAGCCGGCCGATTCTGTTGTGGAAAATTTGCCACCACAAAACGCCGAGAAAGCCCGCGACGCGGCCGGCCAGAACCAGGTTGGGACCAGTCCAAAACTGCCCACCGGGCCTGTCTTCCCCGGGCTGTATCACCAGCGCAAGGATCTGCGGGCGCTCGGCGCCCTGCACGGCGATGCCTACCGCTGGCACGATTTGCGGCGGACGGTGGTCACCCGGTTGGCGGCGCTCGGCTTCGGCGAAGACCTCATCGGG
>JBFWQE010000110.1:0-18099 GCA_050249615.1 Vicinamibacterales bacterium | reverse complement strand
GGCGACCCGCGTGGCCCGGTCTCCGGCCGTGGTCGTGACGGTTCTCTGCGACACGGGAAGCCGCTACCTGTCGGAGAGGTTCTGGGAGGCGCCGTGACGAACCGGCTGGCGCTCGGCCCGGGAGTGGCCGACGCGATACGAGCCCATGGGCGCGAGGCGTATCCGCACGAATGCTGCGGCGCGATGCTGGGCCGCGACGGCGAGGTGACCGAGGCCTGGCCGCTGCCGAACACGACGGAGGAGGGCCCCCGCCGCCGGTTCCTGGTGCGGCCGGCCGACTATCGCGCGGCCGAGGAACGAGCCCGCCGCAACGGTGTCGAGCTCCTCGGGTTCTACCACTCGCATCCGGATCACCCGGCCCGGCCATCGCAGTACGATCTGGATCACGCGTGGCCCGTCTTCTCCTACGTGATCCTGTCCGTCGTCGACGGGATTGCCGGGGAGATGGCGTCGTGGCGGCTCAGCGACGGTCGCGAGCGGTTCGAGGAAGAGACGCTGACGGGAGAGGTCTTGAGGGCTTGAGGTCTTGGGGCTTGGGGCTTGGGACTTGGGGCTTGGGTATTGGGGGCGTGGGGCCCTGGGCCCGAACGACGAGTGATGACGACTATGGCGACGAAGATTCTGATTCCCACACCGCTGCGCCCGTTCACCGACAAGCAGGATGCGGTGGAACTGGACGGCCAGACGGTTGGCGAGCTGCTGCAGGGGCTGACCACCAGGTACGGTGGGCTCAGGAATCACCTGTACACCGCCGACGGCAAGCTCCGCAGCTTCGTGAACATCTACGTCAATGACGAGGACATCCGCTATCTCCAGAAGGATGCCACTCCGCTCCGCGCGGGCGACGTGGTGAGCATCATCCCGTCGGTCGCGGGCGGGAGCGGTGCGGTGGAGGCGTCGGTGCTGCCGTCGCTCTCACCAGACGAAGTGCGGCGCTACAGCCGGCACCTGATCCTCCCTGAAGTGGGGATGGACGGCCAGCGCGCCTTGAAGGCGGCCAAGGTGCTGTGCATCGGCGCAGGCGGCCTTGGGTCGCCCGCCGCGATGTACCTGGCCGCCGCCGGAGTGGGAACCCTTGGCGTCGTGGACTTCGACGTCGTGGACATGAGCAACCTGCAGCGCCAGCTGCTGCACACCACGCCGGACGTGGGCCGCCCGAAGCTCGCCTCCGCGAAGGACAAGATCACGGCGCTCAACCCGAACGTTCACGTCGAGACCTACGACACGGCACTCAACTCGTCCAACGCGCTCGACATCTTCGCGCCCTACGACGTCATCCTCGACGGGACCGACAACTTCCCGACGCGGTACCTCGTCAACGACGCGTGCGTGCTGCTGGGCAAGCCCAACGCCTACGGCAGCATCTTCCGCTTCGAGGGACAGGCGTCGGTGTTCGCCACGAAGGGCGGCCCCTGCTATCGGTGCCTTTACCCCGAGCCGCCGCCGCCGGGGCTGGTGCCGAGCTGTGCCGAGGCCGGCGTGCTGGGCGTGCTGCCCGGCATCATCGGCACCATCCAGGCCACCGAAGCCATCAAGCTGATTCTCGGCACGGGCGAGCCGCTCATCGGCCGGTTCCTCATCTACGACGCGCTCCGGATGAAATTCCGCGAGCTGAAGCTCCGTCGCGATCCCGAGTGCCCGGTGTGCGGCGACCAGCCGACGGTCCGCGAGCTGATCGACTACGAGCAGTTCTGCGGCATCACCGGCGGCGTGACGGCGGGGGCCGGCACGGATGCCCCCGGACACGACGCAGCCTTTGAGATGACAGACATCACACCGCGAGAACTGAAGGCGGCCATGGACCGGGGCGACGCCCTGGTCATCGTGGACGTGCGCGAGCCGCAGGAGTACCAGATCGCCCGGATCGAAGGAGCCGTCCTCATCCCGCTGGGCGAAGTTCCACAGCGACACGCCGAGATCGATCGAAACGTCCTGGTCGTCTGCCAGTGCCGGTCGGGCGTGCGCAGTGCCAAGGCGGCGGCGTACCTGCGCAGCATCGGCTTCCCCCGGGTGCTCAATCTGACCGGCGGGATCCTGCGCTGGAGCGACGAGGTCGATCCGAGCCAGCCGAAGTACTAGCGGGCCTCGCCGCTGCCGCGGCTCGGTGGGCCGCGCGTCGCGCGGTGGACCTTGCGGCTGGCGCGGCGCGGTGGGGAGCTGGTGCCCGTGGGAAGACCCACGCGGTTCTGTTCGCGCCCACCCCGAAGCCGAGTCCCTTTCAATTCCGACTTGCCAGGTCCGAGATTAGCGGACTAAAATAGGACTTCGCCGGTCGTATATTGGTCCGCGCATATGTTGAGGTTTTCCAAGAAGTCCGACTACGCCCTCATCGCGATGAAACACCTCGCGATGCGGCAGGACAGCGGCGACTCGTCGAGCGCGCGGGAGATCTCGGAGGCGTACGCCATCCCGCTCGAGCTGCTCGCGAAGATCCTGCAGCGCCTCGTCCGGGCCAGGCTGCTGGTCTCGGTACAGGGGACCCGCGGCGGCTACCGCCTGGGCCGTCCGGCCGCGGGCATCAGCGTGGCCGACGTCATCCAGGCCGTGGACGGCCCGGTGACCGTGACGGCGTGCTCGCCTGACGACCACGGGTGCGATCAGTACGGCACATGCAGCATCCGCGACCCGCTCTGGAAGATCAAGAGCCGGATCGTCGAGACGCTGAATACCGTGTCGGTGGCGGAGCTTGCCGCCGACACCGAGCCGCCGGCCGCGCAGGGCGCGAACGTGTCGCCCCTGGTGTTCATGACGTCGGTGGGGGAGTCCTAGGTGGACGGCCGAGGGGAGCGGCGAAAGGTGATTTACCTCGATCACCACGCGACGACGCCCGTGGACGCGCGGGTGCTGGAGGCGATGCTGCCGTACTTCACCACGACGTTCGGCAACGCGGCGAGTCGCACGCACCGCTTCGGCTGGGCGGCGAACGAGGCGGTGGAGCGCGCCCGCAGGCAGGTGGCGGCGCTCATCGGCGCCAGCGCGCGCGAGGTGGTTTTCACGAGCGGTGCGACGGAGTCGAACCACCTGGCCATCGCCGGCGTGGCAGCCGCGGCCCCGACCGGCCGGCGGCACATCGTGACGGTGGCCACCGAGCACAGGGCCGTGCTCGACCCCTGCCGCCAGCTGGTGTCGTCCGGCTGGACGGTGACCGAGCTGCCGGTGGAGGCAACGGGCCTGGTCAGCCTCGATGCGGTGTCGCGGGCCGTCACGCCGGACACGGCGCTCGTCAGCGTGATGCTGGCGAACAACGAGATTGGCGTCCTGCAGCCGGTGGCGGAGGTGGCGCGCCTCGCGCACGCGCACGGCGCGCTGGTGCACACCGACGCGGTGCAGGCGCTCGGCAAGGTGCCGGTGGACGTGGCCGCGCTCGACGTGGACTTCGCGTCGTTCAGCGCGCACAAGCTGCACGGGCCGAAGGGTGTGGGCGCGCTCTACGTGAAGCGCGGCGTGGAGAAGAGCCTGGTGCCACCCGTTCGCGGCGGCGGCCAGGAGCGGGGGCTTCGCGGCGGCACGTTGAACGTCCCGGGCATCGTCGGGTTCGGTGCGGCGTGCGAGGTGGCGGGGCTCGAGATGCCGGAAGAGGCGCGCCGCGTGGGTGCGCTGCGAGACCGCCTGTGGCACCTGCTGCAGGAACGGGTCGGCGGCGTGTCGATGAACGGCGCGGAGGCGCCGCGGCTTCCGGGGAACCTGAACGTGCGCTTCGACGGCATCGACGGGGAGTCGCTGCTCGTCGGGCTCACCGAGATCGCCGTGTCCTCCGGGGCGGCCTGCACGAGCGCGGAGCCCTCGCACGTGCTGGTGGCGCTGGCGATGGGCAGTCCCGAGGCGCTTGCGTCGTTGCGCTTCGGGCTGGGACGCGGGACGATGGCCGAAGACATCGACCGCGCGGCCTCGCACGTGGCGGACGTCGTGGGGCACCTGCGGCGGACGTCACCGGCGGGGACGCTGGCGGCGACCGGCGCGGGCCGGTAGGGAGCACGGGATGTACTCCGCGGCGGTGCTCGAGCGCGTGCGCAATCCCCGCCGGGTGGGCGAGTGGCCCGAGGGACGGCCGGACGTCGGCACCGGGCAGGCCGGGACGCTGGACGAAGGATCGACGGCGCGGATCCAGGTCCGGGCCGAAGCGGGACGAATCGTCGAGGCCCGCTTCAAGGTCTTTGGATGCAGCGCGGCCATCGCTTCGGCGGGCCTGGTGGCCGAATGGCTGGAAGGGACCACGCTGGACGAGGGCCGTCGCATCACGCCGGAGCGCGTGGTGGACGCCCTGGCGCTGCCGGCCGAGCGTGCGCACGTGGCGCGTGTGGCCGTGGACGCGGCCCGCCAGGCAGTGGACGACGTGATGGAGAAGACGGGACGGCCATGATCGAGATTACCGAGAGCGCGGCGCGGGTCATCGCACGCCAGCTGGCGAAGCACCATCAGGAAACGGGCGGCCTGCGCATCGCCATCAAGGCCGGCGGCTGCTCGGGCTACGCCTACACGTTCGCCTTCGACGAGGCGCCGAAGGCCACCGACCAGGTGTTCGAGGGCCCCGGCGGCGCGAAGGTGTTCGTCGATCCCCGCAGCCTGAAGCTGCTGGACGGCACCGTGCTCGACTTCGACGAGCACAACCTGATGGCCACGAACTTCACGTTGAGGAACCCGCACGCGACGAGCACGTGCGGATGCGGCGAGTCGTTCTCGGCGTAGGACTCAAGAACCCGAGAACCCGAGAACCCGAGAACCTGAGAACCCGAGAACCCGAGAACCCATGTCGACCTCCACCGACGTCATCGAGCAACTGGCGAACACCGAGTACAAGTACGGGTTCGTCACCGACATCGAGCAGGACATCGCGCCCAAGGGGCTGAACGAGGACATCATCCGCCTCATCTCGGCCAAGAAGGACGAGCCCGAGTGGCTGCTCGAGTGGCGCCTGAAGGCCTACCGCGCGTGGCTCAAGATGACCGAGCCCACGTGGCAGAACGTGACGTACGACCAGGTGGACTACCAGGCCATTTCGTACTACGCGGCGCCCAAGGAGAAGAAGAAGTTGAACAGCATGGACGAAGTGGACCCCGAGATCCGGGCGACCTTCGACAAGCTGGGCATCCCGCTGGTGGAGCAGCAGATCCTGGCCGGCGTGGCCGTGGACGCGGTGTTCGACTCCGTGTCGGTGGCCACCACGTTCCGGAAGAAGCTTGCGGAACTGGGCATCATCTTCTGCTCGTTCTCGGAGGCCGTGAAGGAGCACCCGGACCTGGTGCGTCAGTACCTCGGCTCGGTCGTGCCCCACACGGACAACTTCTTCGCGGCCCTCAACTCGGCGGTGTTCAGCGACGGCAGCTTCGTCTTCGTGCCGAAGGGCGTGAAGTGCCCGATGGAGCTCTCCACCTACTTCCGCATCAATGCGAAGGAGACGGGGCAGTTCGAGCGGACGCTGATCGTCTGCGAGGAGGGCGCCTCGGTGAGCTACCTGGAGGGCTGCACGGCGCCCAAGCGCGACGAGAACCAGCTGCACGCCGCGGTCGTGGAGCTGGTGGCGCTGGACCACGCCACGATCAAGTACTCGACGGTGCAGAACTGGTATCCGGGTGACAAGAACGGCGTCGGCGGCATCTACAACTTCGTGACCAAGCGAGGCCTCTGCAAGGGCCGGGGCAGCAAGATCACGTGGACGCAGGTCGAGACCGGCTCCGCGGTGACCTGGAAGTACCCCAGCTGCATCCTGCAGGGGGACGACTCGGTCGGCGAGTTCTACTCGGTGGCGGTGACCAACAACTACCAGCAGGCGGACACCGGCACGAAGATGATCCACCTCGGGAAGAACACGCGCAGCACCATTGTCTCGAAGGGCATCTCGGCGGGCCGCGGCCAGAACACCTACCGCGGCGCGGTGAAGATCGGCAAGAACGCGCAGAACGCGCGCAACTACTCGCAGTGCGACTCGCTGCTCATCGGCGACCGCTGCGGCGCGCACACCTTCCCGTACCTCGAGATCAAGAACACCTCGGCGAAGGTCGAGCACGAGGCCTCGACGTCCAAGATCGGCGAGGACCAGATCTTCTACTGCGAGCAGCGCGGCATCTCGAAGGAAGACGCCATCAACATGATCGTGAGCGGCTTCTGCAAGGAAGTGTTCCGCGAGCTCCCCATGGAGTTCGCGGTCGAGGCGCAGAAGCTGCTCGGCATCTCGCTCGAGGGCTCGGTGGGATAACCCAAGACCCAAGACCCAAGACCCAAGACCCCAAGACCAAGGACACTCACAGCGTCATGTCATTGCTCACAGTTCAGAACCTGCAGGTGAAGGCGGAGGACAAGCTCATCCTCCGCGGCGTGAATCTCGAGGTGAACGCCGGAGAGGTGCACGCCATCATGGGCCCCAACGGCTCGGGCAAGAGCACGCTGGCCCGCGCGCTGGCGGGGCATCCCGGCTACGAGGTCACCGGCGGCCGCGTCCTCTACCGCAGCGAGGACCTGCTCGAGATGGCCGCCGACGAGCGCGCGCGCAAGGGCGTGTTCATGGCGTTCCAGTACCCCGTGGAGATTCCGGGGGTGAACAACGCCTACTTCCTGAAGGCGGCGCTCAACGCCGTCCGCAAGGAGCGGGGGCTCGAGGACCTCGATGCGATGGACTTCATGGCCCTCGTCAAGGAGAAGGCCAGGCTCCTCGACGTGGACGAGGCGATGCTGCAGCGCTCGGTGAACGAGGGGTTCTCGGGCGGCGAGAAGAAGCGCAACGAGATCTTCCACATGGCCGTGCTCGAGCCCACGCTCGCCATCCTGGACGAGACCGACTCGGGCCTGGACATCGACGCGCTCCGTATCGTGTCCAACGGCGTGAACGCGATGCGGAGCCCCGAGCGCGCGTTCATCGTCGTGACCCACTACCAGCGGCTGCTCAACTACATCGTCCCGGACTTCGTGCACGTGCTGAGCGAGGGCCGGCTGGTGAAGTCGGGCGGGCGCGAGCTGGCGGTGGAGCTCGAAGAGAAGGGGTACGGCTGGCTGGAGCAGGCCGCGGCGGCCGCAAGCGATGGCACCGACGCCACGGATCGGACGCTGGCGGCAAGCGTGAAGGGTGCGCGGTGATGACACTCGTGGCAGAAGGCCTGGACTCGTACCTCGTCGAGCACGAGCGCTTCGTGCGCGGGCGCGGCGACGCGGCCCCGGCATGGGTGAAGGCCCTGCGCGGCCAGGCGCGCGACGCCTTCGAGCGGCTCGGCTTCCCGACGACGCGCCAGGAGGAGTGGCGCTTCACCAATGTGTCGGCGATTGCCCAGACGGCGTTCAAGCTGCCGGAGGGCACCCCCACCAACCCCGCGCCGCTCGTCTCGCGCGTGGCGGTGCCCGGCGCGGTCCGCATCGTGCTGCTCAACGGCCGTTTCGCGCCGGAGCTGTCGGACCTGACGACCATTCCGGTCGGTCTCAAGGTGGGCAGCCTCGCCGCCGCCATCGCGCAGGGGGCGCCCGAGTGCGGCGTGCTCGGCCAGCAGCCCTCGGACACGCAGGCATTCGCGGCGCTGAACACCGCGTTCCTCGAGGACGGCGCGCTCATCGTCGTGCGCAAGGGGGCCGTCATCGAGACGCCCGTGCACGTCATCTGCATCGCGGGCGGCGCGGCGAAGACGATGATCCATCCGCGCGTGCTGATGGTGGCGGGCGCCGGCAGCCAGTCGAATGTCGCCGTCAGCTTCCTGACCGCGGCGGGCGAGGCGCACTTCACCAATGCCGTGGTCGAGGCGTCGCTGGCGGAGCAGGCCATCGTCAACTGCTGCCTGGACCAGCGCGGCACCGAGGGCTCGTTCCTCGTGACCAACCTGCACGTGAGGGCGGATCGCGACAGCTCGTTCAAGCTGCGCACCGTCACGCTGGGCGGCCGGCTGGTGCGCAACGACGCCACGGCGGTGCTGGCCGGAGAGGGCGCCCACGTGGACCTGGATGGGTGCTACCTGGCGGACGGCTCGAGCCTCGTGGACAACCACACCACGATCGACCACGCGATGCCGAACTGCACGAGCCACGAGCTGTACAAGGGCATCCTGGACGGCAGGGCGAAGGCCGTCTTCAACGGCCGCATCATTGTCCGGCTCGACGCGCAGAAGACCGACTCGAAGCAGACCAACCGGGCGCTGCTCCTGTCGGACGAGGCCACCATCAACTCGAACCCGCAGCTCGAGATCTTCGCCGACGACGTGAAGTGCACGCACGGCGCGGCGGTCGGGCAGCTGGACGAGGAGGCGATGTTCTACCTGCAGGCGCGCGGCCTGGACCGGAAGGACGCGCGAGACATGCTCATCCACGCCTACGCGGGCGAGGTGCTGGAGCGGATCACGATTCCGCAGCTGCGCACGCAGCTCGAGCGGGAGCTCTTCAAGCAGCTCGAGCGAGACCTGGCGGAGCACGACAGGGCGCAGTAGGCGGCGCCACACGGCGCCCCGAGGTGACAGGCGATGGCAACGGCAACCGCGTTCGACGTGACGGCCATTCGGGCCGACTTCCCGATCCTGGGCACGGAGGTGCACGGCAGGCCGCTCGTGTACCTCGACAACGCCGCCACCACGCAGAAGCCGCGCGCGGTGCTGCAGGCGCTGCAGGACTACTACGCGTCGAGCAACGCCAACGTGCATCGGGGCGTGCACCACCTGAGCGGCAAGGCGACGGACCTCTTCGAGAGCGCCCGGGGGCGCATCGGCCGGTTCATCGGGGCGGCGGACGCCCGTGAGGTGATCTTCACGCGGAACGCCACCGAGGGCATCAACCTCGTCGCACAGGCGTGGGGGCGCGCCCACGTCAGGGCTGGCGACGAGGTGCTCATCTCCGCGATGGAGCACCACTCGAACATCGTGCCGTGGCAGATGCTCTGCGAGGAGAAGGGCGCCACGCTGCGCGTGATTCCCATGTTCGACTCCGGCGAGCTCGACATGGAGGCCTTCGCGCGGCTGCTGTCGCCACGGACGCGGATGGTCGCCGTCTCGGCGCTGTCGAACGCGCTGGGAACGGTGAACCCGGTGGAGCAGATCACCCGCGCGGCGCACGAGGCGGGCGCGATGGTGCTGGTGGACGGGGCGCAGGCGGCGTACCACATGCCGGTCGATGTCGGCGCCATCGGCTGCGACTTCTTCGTGCTGACGGGGCACAAGCTGTACGGGCCGACCGGCATCGGCGTGCTGTATGGGAAGGCCGCGATCCTGGACGCGATGCCGCCCTGGCAGGGCGGCGGCGACATGATCAGCTCGGTGACCTTCGAGCGGTCCACCTGGAACGTGCTGCCCTACAAGTTCGAGGCAGGCACGCCGCACATCGCGGGCGCCGTGGGCCTCGGCGTGGCGGTGGACTACATCGGCGCGATCGGGATGGATCGCATCCAGGCGCACGAGCGCGAGCTGCTGGCGTACGGCACCGAGGCGCTGCGGCAGGTGCCCGGCCTCACGCTCGTCGGCACCGCGCCGCGCAAGGCCAGCATCCTCTCGTTCGTGATGGATGGCATCCATCCGCACGACCTCGGCACCATCGTGGATCGCGAGGGCGTGGCCATCCGCACGGGCCATCACTGCGCGCAGCCGGTGATGGACCGCCTGGGCATTCCGGCCACGGCCCGCGCGTCGCTGGCGATGTACAACACGCGCGAGGAGATCGACGCGCTGGTCGCCGCGCTCCACAAGGCGCGGAAGGTGTTCGGCTGATGTCGGATTTGACGGACCTCTACCAGGAGGTCATCCTGGATCACAACCGCAAGCCGCGGAACTTCCGCGCCATCGAGCACCCCACGGCGTCGCAGGAGGGCTACAACCCGCTCTGCGGCGACCGTCTGACGCTCTACGTCACGGTGGACGACGGGGTCATCACGGACGCGTCCTTTCAGGGCTCCGGCTGCGCCATCTCGAAGGCCTCGGCGTCGCTCATGACGGAGGCGATCAAGGGCAAGACCGTCGAGCAGGCGCGCGCGCTCTTCGACCAGTTCCACCAGATGATCACCTCGCCGCCCGGAAGTCCCCTGCCCGAGTTGGGCAAGCTGGCGGTGCTCTCCGGCGTGCGGGATTTCCCGACCCGCGTGAAGTGCGCGGGCCTGGCCTGGCACACGATGAAGGCGGCCGTGTCGGATCAGCCGGCGGGGCCGGTGACGACCGAATGAACCCGAGGTTTCTGCCGATGATCCCGATGCCCTTCGGCCACGGCTTCGACGAGCCCGTGGACGCGCCCGCCTCCGACCAGTCGGAGTCGATCGTCGATATCGTCCCCGATGCGGCGAAGACGGCCGAGCTGCAGCCGCAGGTCATCGCCGCGCTGAAGACGGTGTACGACCCCGAGATTCCGGTGAACATCTACGAGATGGGGCTCATCTACGACGTGCTCGTGGATGCCGCCGCGCGCGTCGGCATCCGCATGACGCTCACCGCGCCCGCTTGTCCGGCTGCGCAGTCGCTGCCCGTCGAAGTGAAGCACAAGGCCGCGGGCGTGCCTGGTGTCGCCGAGGCGAAGGTCGAGGTCGTGTGGGACCCGCCCTGGACCAAGGATCGGATGTCGGACGCGGCCAAGCTGCAGCTGGGGTTGTTCTAGTTCTTGTGGCCCTCCTCATCTGCACGGCCACCGAGCTCGAGGCCGGAGCCTTGCGCGAGCGGCTGCGCTCCGATGACACGCGCATCGTGGTCACCGGGATAGGGCCCGTGAATGCCGCCCACGCCGTGACGATCGAGATTGTCCGCCAACGGCCTGATGGCATCGTCGTGTGCGGTGTCGGTGGGGCCTATCCCGGATCCGGCCTGGCGATTGGCGACGTGGCCTGCGCGGACATGGAGTGCTACGGCGACCTGGGGTCGGCCTCGCCGTCTGGCTTCCTGGACATGAAGGCCCTTGGATTCCCCGTGGTCGCGTCGCCCGGGCCGATCTACAACGACCTGCCGGTGCAGGTCTGGCCCGTGGAGCGGCGCGTGAAGTTCGTCACGGTCAGCACCTGCACCGGTACCGATGCGGCGGCGCGGGCCCTCGAGGCGCGCACGCGCGGCGCCGTGGAGAACATGGAGGGCGCAGCCGTGGCGCACGTCGCGTACCTGCATGGCATTCCGGTGGGCGAGGTGCGGGGCATCAGCAACCTGGTGACCGACCGCGATACCAGCCGCTGGCGGGTGCACGAGGCCGCGCTGGCGGCCCAGGAGGCGCTGCTCGCGTGGATGCCCCGCCGGTAACCTTCGGATTCTCGACCTGTCCCAACGACACGTTCGCGTTCCACGCGCTCGTGCACGGCCTGGTGCCCGGCCCGCGCGTGACGCCGGTCATGGACGACATCGAGGCGCTCAACCTGCGGGCGGAGCGGGGCGAGGCCGAAGTGACGAAGGTGTCGATTGCCGCGTACGGGCGTCTGCGCGACCGCTACGTCCTGCTGCGCGCGGGCGGCGCCGCGGGCTTCGGCGTCGGGCCCATCATCGTCGCCAGGTCGAAGCGAGAGGTGGGCGGGCGGGTTGCCATACCGGGCGAGCGCACCACCGCCGCGTTGCTGCTGCGGCTGCTGGGCCGGTTCGAGACCGTGCCCATGCGCTTCGACCAGATCGAGGACGCGGTGCTGCGCGGCGAGGTCGAGTGCGGCCTCCTGATTCATGAAGGCCGGTTCACCTACGAGGGGAAGGGCCTCACGCTGCTCGTGGATCTTGGCACGGCCTGGGAGAAACGGATGCAGTGCCCGCTGCCCCTGGCGGCCATCGCCATCCGGCGCGACCTGGCCCCCGCGCTGGCGCCCGCGATGGACCAGGCCCTCCGCGCGAGTGTGGAATACGCCTTCGCGCATCCCGATGCCAGCCGCGACTACGTGGCCGCCCACGCCAAGGAGATGGATCCGGACGTCATGGCACGGCACATCCGGCTCTACGTGAACGACTACACGCGTGCGCTCGACGCGCGCGCGGTGCGCCGGATGATCGGGTGGGCCGAGGAGGAGGCCTTGTTCCCGAAAGGCGACCCGGCGCTGCCGGTCTTCGCCTGAGACACGGGACCGTGGCGCAGGCGGGCAGGACCTACTGCGTGCAACGCGGCGCGGCGGCCGGCACTCCCTGCATGACCAGGGCCCGGTACTCCGCGATTTCCTGTTCGCACTTCGACTTGTCGGCGCGCTTCACGAGCTGGAAGAGCGCCCAGCCCGCGATGCTGGACAGCGGAACGCGCGGCGACCGATACGCCTGGGGTGTCCAGTGATTCAGGAACTCCTGGTGCGTGGGCGCACCGTACTGGAGCGGCGCGCCCGGCGAGATGTCGAAGTCCTGGAGGATGTCGATCCGTGGTGCGGCGCCGTAGACCTGCACCTGGTACTCGAGCTTGAAGGGCGTACCCGAGGCCTGCTCACGCGCCGCGGACACGCGGAGCCCCTTCTGGATGCGGCTGAGTGAGACGCCCATCTTCGTGGCATCCACTGCAGGTTCCTGGCCCTGGGTCGGCCGGGAGGCCGTCGAGTTGGTCGTTACGCCGTCCGCCGGCGCGGGCGCCTGCGCGCGGGCCGTGCCGGCCACCGCGGCGGCCAGCAGCAGAGACAGCACCACCGTCCTCATCTGCCTCATTATGACGTGCCCGGACGTGCCCCGGCCGGATTGATAGGATGTCTCCTCAGTGCCGACGCCCTGGCGGACGATGATGACGACCCTCCTGGCAGCCACGGCGGCGGTGGCGGCCGTCTTCGTGGCCGTCCGGCTCTTCGAGCGCGGCCTCGCGTTCTTTCCCCTTCAGGGCGAGGACGAGACTCCCGCCTCGTTCGGCGTGCCCTTCGACGCGCTCGATCTGACGACGGCCGACGGCGAGCGGGTGCACGCGTGGTGGATGCCGCACGAATCGCCGCGCGCCACGGTGCTCTACTTCCACGGCAACGGCGGCCACCTCTCGATGTGGGCGCCGGTGCTGGTCGGCATCTGGCGGCAGGGGCACTCGGTGTTCGCACTGGACTACCGCGGATATGGGCGGAGCAGCGGGCGGCCTTCCGAGGCGGGGCTCTACCGGGACGTGTCCGCGGCGGTGGCCGCGGTGCACGGACGCGCGGATTGCGGCGCCATCCCCATCGTCTACTGGGGCCGGTCGCTCGGCGCGGTGATGGCCGCGCGCGCCGCGCGCGAGCAGGCGCCCGACGGGCTGATCCTGGAGGCGGGCTTCCCGTCCATGCGCGCGGTGCTCGAGGGCAGCCCCTTCTGGCTGCTCTCGTGGTTCTCCAGCTACCGCTTCCCGGCCAGCCGCTGGCTGGAAGGAGTCGAAGTCCCGACGCTCGTGCTGCACGGCGAGCGCGACTCGGTCATCCCGTTCCGCCTGGGCCAGGAGCTGTTCGAGAGCGTTCGGGGCCCGAAGCAGTTCGTCGCGATTCAGGGGGGCGATCACAACGATCTCGAGCCGGCGGAACCCGATCGATACTGGTCGGCGGTGGGGGAGTTCACGCAGGGGTTGCGCAAGTAGGTTCGAAGCACGTAGGTTCGAGGCACGACGGTTCAAAGCACGGCCGTTCAAGGCGCGGCGGTTCGGGGCGTGGTGGTCCGCGCCGAGGTGAGTGACATGTGGAAGACGATTGCGGGTGTCGTCGCTCTTGCGGCGGCGGGGGTCGGGGTGATGATTGCGGCCGGGACGCAGCCGCAGCCGGCGGCGGACCTGGTGCTGGTGAACGGCGCCGTCCTGACAGTGGACGACAGGGACACGGTTGCGGAGGCCGTGGCCGTATCGGCCGGGCGCATCGTGGCCGTGGGGTCGAACGCGGCGATCCAGGCGCGCGTCGGGCCCGCAACGGAAGTCGTGGACCTGGCCGGCCGGGCCGTCACGCCCGGGCTCATCGATTCGCACGTGCACTTCTCCGAGGCCGACAAGCTGTTCAACGTGGATCTGAGCGATTCCTCCGTCACGTCGATGGACGACGTGCTCCAGCGCGTGGCGGCGCGGGTGAAGCAGGCCAGGCCGGGCGAGTGGATCCGCGGGCGCGGATGGGACGAGGGCCGGCTGGCCGAGCGCCGCTACATCACGGCCGCGGACCTCGACAAGGTGGCGCCGAACAACCCCGTGTGGCTGACCCAGACCACCGGTCATTACGGCGTGGCGAATACCTACGCGCTGAAGATGGCGGAGGTGCGGAAGGAGACGAAGGACCCGCCGGCCGGCACCATCGATCGGGACGCGGAGGGGAACCCGACGGGGGTGTTGAAGGAGGCGGCACAAGGCCTGGTGACCACGCTGGTGCCGCCGCTCACGCGCGAGCAGCAGAAGCAGGGCATCCTCGAGATCATCAAGGACTTCAACCGAGAGGGGATGACGGGCGCCAAGGATCCCGGCATCGGCGAGCTGAAGTGGGAGCTGTATCGCGAGCTGCTCCAGGAAGGGGCGCTCACCGTCCGCGTGTTCGCGCTGTGGTCCGGCGCGCGCCAGGCATCCGACGGCCCCGCGGTGATGGCCCGGGTGCAGCGGCAGCCGAAGCCGCCGGCCTCGTTCGGCGACGGCATGCTGCTGTCGGGCGGCGTGAAGATGTTCATGGACGGCAGCGGCGGCGCCCGGACGGCCTGGATGTACGAGGACTGGAACAGGGAGTTCACCGGCCGCGATGCGGGCAACCGGGGATACCCGTCCACGCCCCCCGACGACTACCGGCAGATCGTCTCGGCCCTTCACGCGGCCGGCATCCACGTCAGCACGCACGCCATCGGCGATCGCGCCATCGACTGGGTGGTCGACACCTACGACCAGCTGCTGAAGGCGACGCCGACGAAGGGGCTGCGCCACGGCATCATCCACGGCAACACCCCGACCGATCACGCCATCGACGTGATGGCACGGCTGCAGCGCGACTACGACGCGGCGTACCCGGAGGCACAGGCGCCGTTCCTCTGGTGGATCGGCGACACCTACGCGGCGAACCTCGGGCCGGAGCGCGGACGCCGCCTGAAGCCGTTCCGGACGTTCCTGCAGAAGGGAGTGCAGTGGGGCGGCGGATCGGATTTCGCGGTCACGCCGTATCCCGCGCGGTACGGCTTGTGGTCGTCGGTGGTCCGCGAGACGCTCAATGGCACGTACGGGCGGACACCATTCGGCACGGACGAGTCCATCGACATCAGGACGGCCCTGCGCTCGTACACCCGGTGGGCCGCGCACACGATGTTCCTGGAGGATCGCGTCGGCAGCATCGAGGTGGGGAAGGAGGCGGACCTGGCGGTGTGGGACAAGAACCCCTACGCGGTACCGCCGGCGGCGCTCAAGGATCTCGTGTGCCAGATGACGTTCGTGCGCGGCCGGATGGTCTATCGGGCCGAGCCGGGCGGCCCCGCGATCAGATAGCGCGCGCGATCTGCTCGTGCAGCTGGCGCACGCCTTCCGTGAGGGCGGCGGGCCCCGGCTGCAGGATCAGCGCCGACTTCACTTCGTAGATGTGGCCGTGACGCACGGCCGGGATCGTGTCCCAGCCCGGACGCGACGCGATGCGTTCCGGCCGCACCGGCTTGCCGCACCACGACCCGACGATCACATCCGGCGCCGCAGCGATGACCGCGTCGCTCGTGACGATGCGATCCTTCGCGAGCCTGGCATCGCGCCGATCCGGGAAGATCGGGTCGCCGCCTGCAATCTCCACGAGTTCCTCCACCCACCGGATGCCGCTGATCAACGGGTCGTCCCACTCCTCGAAATAGACGCGCGGGCGGCGCGGAAACGCGCGTGCCCGCTCGCGAACGCGCGCGAGCCCCGCCTCGAGATCGCGCGCCAGCGCCTCGCCCTTCGCCTGCACGCCCACGATGCCCGCCAGCACGCGGATCATCTGGAGAATCTCGGCGACCGAACGCTGGTTGAAGGTGAAGACGGCGTGACCCCGCTTGACGAGATCGGCGGTGATGTCGGCCTGCAGGTCCGAGAAGGCCAGGACGAGGTCGGGCTCGAGCGCCTCGATCCTGTCGTAGCGCGCGTGGAGGAACGACGAGATCCGCGGCTTCCGCCGGGCCTCGGGCGGGCGCACGGTGTAGCCACTGACACCGACCACGCGGCGGCCCTCCCCGAGGAGGTACAACGTCTCGGTCGTCTCCTCCGTCAGGCACACGATGCGCCGCGGATAAGCGTCGTTCGTCTCAGCGCGTTCTCGTTGCATGAGCGATCCGACCCCGTGCCATCTGCGCCATCTGCGCCATCTGCGTCATCTGCGCCATCTGCGGCCCATCTGCGCCATCTGCGTCATCTGCGGCCCATCTGCGGCCCATCCGTGTCCAGGTCGGCGTAGGCGAACCCATCCCGTTCGACCATCGTGCCGACCACGACGTCAATCGGTGTCCGGAACATGGGCCCGGCGCAGGCGAACGTGTGGAACTCCCCGTTCTCGCCGCACGGGTCGACCGTGGCCGGCAGGTCGGCCAGGAACGCGGCATCGAACCTGCGGCCCGCGAAGGACCTGTCGAGCGCGCGCGGATCCACGCAGGTGACGTGGGCCTCGAGCCCGGCCGCGATCATCTCCCGGGCGAGGTCGGCCGTGCCGCGCGCCTTCCACAGCGGGAAGAGCGGCGCGAGGCCCGTGCCCGCGAGGCGTTCTTCGCGATAGCGGCGCACGTCTTCGAGGAAGAGGTCGCCGAACGCGACGTGGGTGAAGCCCTCTGCAACGGCATGGCGAACCGCGGCGGCCATGCGACGATCGTACTCCTCGTTCGAGCACGGCCACGGCAGCGGGACGACGTGCAGCGGCAGGCCGGCGCTCGCGGCCTGGGCCTCGACCAGCGCGCGACGAACGCCGTGCATGGCCACGCGGTCGAACGCCTCGTTCGTCGTCGTGAGCAGGCCCCGAACCGCGCCCGGGTGTTGCTGGTTCAGGACGTGCAGGGCCCACGCGCAGTCCTTGCCGGACGACCAGGAGAGGAGCACCTTCATTGGCCGTGCCATAATCCGGCAGACCCCGTCAGGAGGCTTCCATGTCGATCCTGCCACGCGTCCGTTGGGGCCTGGTCGTCCTCGCCGCTGTCGTTCTCGCGGGCTGCGGTGCGAAGTCCATCAACCAGGTGCTGGCCGACCCCGCGAAGTATCGCAACACGACGATCACCGTGCGAGGCACGGTGGCCGAGAGCGCGTCCATCATGGGCCGCGGCGCCTATCGCCTCACGGATGGCGGCCAGGGGCTGTGGGTGATCACCACCGGCTGGTGCCCCGCGCACCGGCGCTCGCGTGAACGTGACCGGGCGGTTGCAGGACGGCTACGACCTCAGCGGGTTCGGCCGCATCCTGAAGCTGCCGGAGTCGCTGCAGAGTGCGCTGGTGCTCATCGAGAGCTCGCACGAGGCTCGCTGAAGCGACGGGCCTGGGCCTCACCGCAGCGCCTCCGCCATCCGTTCGACCACGTCTGCCACGCGCGGCCCGGGCACGGTGAGCCCGCGGCCGGTCAGCACGACCACTCGCTGCCGCTTGACCGCGGGCACCGATGCCAGCGGCGCCCAGCTCGCCGCCTCGCGCGTGGCTTCCTCCGTCGTCAGGATGTCGGCGGACCGAACCTCCAGGATCACCTCCGGTGCGCGCGCGAGGATCAGCTCCGTGGTGGCCTGCACCGACTCGCGGTCCACGTCCGCGAACACGTTCGCGCCTCCGGCGGCCTCGAGCATGTCGTGCAGGAACCCCCGGCCCCCGCTGGCGTAGATGTTCCGGAGTGCGCCGCGTTCGCGGCCGAAGACGAGCAGCGTGCGCGGCCGCGCGCGGCCCGCGCTCGCCGAGCGGATGGTCGCCAGGCGCGATTCGATGCCGCGGGCGGCTGCCTCGGCCTCGCGCGCGTGTCCGGTGCGCGCTCCGAGGGCGCGCATGGTTTCGGTGATGGCAGCCAGCCCGGCATGGCGGTAGTCGAAGAACGGGATTCCCGCGCGCGCGAGCTGCGCCTGCAGGTCGGCCTGCGACCCGTAGGTGATCACCAGGTCGGGCCTGAGCGCCAGGATGCGCTCCACGTCCGGGTCGAGCAGCGCCCCTACCCGGGGCAGCGCCTTCACCTCTGGCGGGTCCTGGTCGTAGCTGCTGACCGCTGCCACCTGCGAACCTGCGCCAATGGCGAAGAGCATCTCGGTCACGGCCGGCACGAGCGAGACGATGCGCTGCGGCGTCGCCTGTCCCGGGAACACGAAGGACACGAAGGGCACGAAGGACGAGAACAAGAAGACAATTGGCAGCGCG
>JBFWQE010000109.1:0-18134 GCA_050249615.1 Vicinamibacterales bacterium | reverse complement strand
ACGGATCGGGACATCGCGATGGCGACGGGCATCCGCCTTCGGCATGCGTCGGACATCCAGGCTCACGAGGCGATGAGCTGCCGCGTCCGCGGCTGCCTGGCCTACGACGAAGTCGGCGCGGCCCTCAGGCAGATGCAGGAGGCCCGCGTGCGGCGGCTGCCCGTCCTCGACGTGCACGGCCATCTCGTCGGGATTCTGTCCATCGACGACATCCTCCTTCAGGCGGTCGGCGCGGAGGACGGTGTGGCACCCGAGGAGTTCCTCGGGGCCATGCGGACGATCTGCGCGGGACCGAGTGTCGAGCCCGAGGTGTGACAAGATCATGCGCCGATGGGGCTCACCGAACATCGCCGATGGCGCAACCGGACGGCGGTGCTTGCGGCGGTCCTTGGCACGGTACTCGCCGTCTCGTGGCTCTGGCCACCGGCTGACGCCGCGCTCGCGGCGTTCACGCGGAGGCTGGTGACGGCTGCCGTCCGCGTCGAGCCCGTCCTCGTGACGGAGCACTTCCTGCTGCAGGCGGTGGCCTGCCAGGAGCGGTTCGGGCTTCAGTGCGCCGCCATCGCGCTTCCCGCGAGGCGCGGCTTCGTGGCGCGCCGGCCTTCGATTCTGCCTGCGAACGCCACCAGCCGCAGCGAGGCGAGAAGAGAAATCTCCGAAGGGCTCGGCTCGCCGTCAGCCTGGTTGCGTGCAGCCCGGGCCGGGCCGGGCGCGGCGCTTCACACCATTCGTTATGTCACCAGCCAGGGGTGGGAGGCGTGGGCGGTGCTGGCCCTGTCGATGGCCACGGCCTTGACCTTGCTGTTCTGGCTCGTCGACTCCGCATTCGCCTGTGTCGTGCTGACGCCGGTCGTGGCCATCGGCGTCTCGTGGTCGATGGCCGCCGCGATGCAGGCGCTCCAGCCGGCAGGCTGGCTTGGGCCCTTCGCGTTCCTCGCCGCGCTCGTGATGGTCGTCGCTGGCTATGCGCGCGAGCGGTTCGATCGGTCCACGATCGCCGAATGGATGGCCCGGCGGCGTTGGAAGCGGCGCCTGGCGGAGGGATCGCTGGACGACTGAGGGCGCCGGCCGCTGCGGGGACTTGACGCGCGGAAGTGCGCGAGGATATAGTTGGCACTAACAACAGATGGCCTATGCCGAGATCTCGCACCGCACCCACCCCTGACCTCCAGCGCGACGCCGAGGCGCTCCAGGCGGCCGTTGCCGACCTGGTCCGCGTCTACCAGTTCCGCGACCGCGACAAGATCTGCTGCCACGATGTCTCGGTCACCCAGTGCAACGCGCTGGAAACACTGGTGGAGCACGGGCGGATGCGGCTGGGCGAACTGAGCCAGCGCCTGTTCCTCGACAAGAGCACGACGAGCCGCGTCGTGCACACCCTGATCCGTAAGGGCTACGTGAAACAGCAGTCGGACCCGGACGATGGCCGCGCCACTGCGCTCACGCCGACCGCCGCTGGCCGCGCGCTGTGCGCGCGAATCACCGACGAACTCGTGGAGCAGCAAAGGGCGCTGCTGGCGGACCTCGACCCCGGGGTGCGCGCCGGCGTCGTGGACGTGGTTCAGCGGCTGGCCCGCGCCGCGGACTCACGATTTCGATCGGGAGTGTCCGTGGGAACCTGCTCCACGGAGAGTTGCGCGCCAACCGCCGACGGGTAGGTGTTTTTTTGAGGCGATAGTTGTTACTGACAAGCAGATAGCAGAGGAGCGAAGCCATGCGTTACGAGTCCCTGCCCGTCGTCATCATCGGCGCCGGGCCTGTCGGCCTGGCCGCTGCCGCCCACGCCCTGTCGCGAAACCTGACGCCGCTGGTGCTCGAAGCGGGCGACCGTGTCGGTGCCGGCATCCGCCGATGGGGCCATGTTCGGATGTTCTCGCCGTGGAAATACAACGTGGACACCGTGGCAGCCGGCGTCCTGGCCCGGCACGGCTGGACGATCCCGGATCCGGACGACTACCCGACCGGCCATGATCTCGTGGCGCACTATCTCGAGCCGCTGGCCGGCACGCCGGAGCTCGGGCCGCACATTCGCGTCCACGCACGCGTCGTCTCGGTGTCGCGGCGCGATCACGACCTGATGAAGGACGCCGGCCGCAGCGACGCGCCGTTCGTGGTACGCGTCCATGGCCCGCAGGGCGAGGAGGACATCCTCGCGCAGGCGGTGATCGACGCGTCGGGCACTATCGAGACGCCCGGGCCGCTGGGCGCAACAGGCCTGCCGGCGCTCGGCGAGCGTGCCGCCGCGCACCGCATCTTCTACGGGATGCCCGATGTGCTCGGCGCGCACCGGGATCGATACGCCGGCCGGCGCGTGCTCGTAGTGGGCAGCGGGCACTCCGCCATGAACGCGCTGCTCGACCTGGCGACGCTCGCCGAATCGGACACGGACATGCAGATCGTGTGGGCCGTCCGTCGCCCCGCGCTCGGCCAGCTGCTGGGGGGCGCGCGCAACGACCAGCTCGAGGAGCGCGGGAGGCTCGGGCACCGCGTGCGCGGGCTGCTGGACCAGGGTCGCCTTCAGCTGCTCACCGGCTTCCGGCTCGATCGGCTGACGACGACGGCGGACGGCATCGTCGCGCACAGCGGCGTGCGCTCCGCGCCGACGGTGGACGAGGTGATCGCGGCCACCGGCTTCCGGCCGGACTGGTCGGTGCTGTCCGAAGTGCGGCTGGATCTCGATCCGGCCGTGCAGGCGCCGCGCGCGCTGGCGCCGCTCATCGATCCCAACGTGCACAGCTGCGGCACCGTGCGGCCCCACGGCGCGGACGAGCTCAAGCAGCCCGACGGCAACCTCTTCGTCATCGGCATGAAGAGCTACGGCCGCGCGCCGACGTTCCTGATGCTCACCGGCTACGAGCAGGCGCGATCGGTCGTGGCGGCCATTGCGGGCGACTGGGAGGCCGCGCGTCGCGTCGAGCTGGTGCTGCCCGAGACGGGTGTGTGCTCGACGGACGGCGCCGGCGAGACGGGCGGTGGCTGTTGCGGGACCGCGACGGCGCCGCCAGTCGCCGCAACGCTGCGCTCGCTCGTAGAATCATCGCGCGGGACGGCGACAGCGCCCGCATCGCGCCCGGCCCCGGGCGCGTGCTGCGGGTAGCGTTGGGAATGGTGCGGCAGCATTGATGACGACCAGGGCCGTAGCCTGGATCGGCGTGGGACAGCTGGTGAACTGGGGCGTGCTCTACTACGCCTTCGCGGTCCTCGTGCGCCCGCTCGAGCAGGAGCTCGGCGTGGCCACCTGGGTGGTCACCGGTGCGTTCTCGATGGCCCTGCTGATGTCAGCGATGCTGGCGCCCGCGGTCGGTCGCTGGGGCGATCGAGGCCACGGCGCGCGTGCGATACGGGCCGGGGGATTCCTGGCGGCGGCACTCCTGGCTGCGTGGACTGCCGTTCCCGGCGTGCTGGCGCTCTACATCGTCTGGGCAGCGCTGGGCCTGTGCATGGCGGCGGCGCTGTACGAGCCGGCTTTCGTGCTGGTTGCGCGCGCCCACCGGGATCCGGCGATGCGCCTGCGCGCGCTCGCCCTCGTCACGCTGTTCGGCGGCCTTGCCAGCACGCTGTTCCTCCCGGGCACGGCGCTGCTGGTGGATGGCCTGGGATGGCGGCGCGCCGTGCTTGCGCTGGCGGGGCTGCTTGCCGTGTCGACGGGGCTGACGAGCGTGGTCGTGTTCCGAACGCTGGATACCGCACGCCCGGCACGCGCGCAGGAACACACCACGCCACCGTCGACGCCACGGCCGGAGACCTCCACGCGCTTCCGCTACGTCGCCGGCGTCTTCTCGGCGGTGAGCCTCGCCAGCGCCGCGTTCGTCGCGAACCTCGTTCCCACGCTCGGCGAACGGGGCGTCTCCGCCTCGGCGGCGGCGATGCTGGGCGGCGTCATCGGCGTGATGCAGTTGCCGGGCCGCGCGCTCCTGATGCACGGGGCGCTGGCGGGCTCGCCGTCGCTGCTGCTGGCGACGAGCGTGGCGCTGCAGGCAGCCGGGCTCGGCACGGTGGCACTCGGCCGCGCGTGGCCGATCATGGCCTGCGGCACGATGGTGTTCGCGCTCGGGGCCGGCCTCACGACACTGGTGCGCCCGTATCTCGTCCAGGCGATGTTCGCGCACGGGAGCGGTGGAGTGCTGAATGGACGGATCGCGATGCAGCAGCAGCTCGCGCGCGCGGCGGGCCCTTTGGCGATCGCGTGGCTTGCGGGCCGGGCCAGCTACAGCACCGTGTTCGCGCTGATCGCCGTCGTGTTCGTGATGATGGCGGCGGCCTCGCCGGCCGTCCTGAACGACGCGCAGGTATCGAAGACTCGAAGGGAGACCACGTGATGGCGACGACAGACAATGCTCCGGCAGTGCAGGTGCGGATCGAGCGGGCGACGGACGCGGATGCGCCGTCCATCATCGCCCTGCTTTCGGCCAGCGGCCTCCCGATCGATGGCCTGGTCGACCACCTCGACACGGCAATCGTGGCGCGCCGCGGGCAGGAGGTTGTCGGCTGCGCGGCGCTGGAGGTCTACTCGGACGGCGCGCTCCTGCGTTCCGTCGCGGTTTCCCCCGGCGCGCGCGGCACGGGGCTGGGGCAGGCCCTGACAGGCGCGGCCCTGCGCCTGGCGGAAGAGCTCGGAGTGCCGGCCGTGTACCTCCTCACCACCACCGCCGAGCGGTTCTTCCCGAGGTTCGGGTTCAGCGTGGTCCATCGCAGCGACGTCCCGGCCGGCGTTCAGCAGTCGGTGGAGTTCCGGACGGCGTGTTGCGCGAGCGCGATCGTGATGCGGAAGGCGCTGCAGCGGTAGGTCCATCGGCTCGCGCGCTACGGCGCTTCACGGACCACGAGGGACTTCCCCCGGTACTGCGCCGGCGACACGCCGCGGACGGTCTGTGCCTTCCGGCCGGACCTGCTCATGAACGTGACCTCCACCGTGACAGGCGCCATCGATGCGAGGCCGAAGTGGACCGGCGCGGCCCGCTGGGTGTTGTAGCCGCCGCCGGCAGGCACCAGGCGCGAGGCGAGGATGCGGCCCGCCCCGTCGATGAGCCGGACCTCGGCGCCGAAGCGCGTGTGATGGCCCCTGGCGTCCAGCACGAGGACGCTCAGGCTGCGCCGTTTCGCCTCGTCTGCGAGCGCGTTCCGGAAGACGAAGTGGCCGCCGTCCTTGCCGTAGCCGTCCGTGAGTGTCAGGTCGATCGCGCCGTCGTTGTCGTAGTCCACGAACTGCACGCCGTGGTCGCCCTTGTTCAGCGGGCTGTCCCTGGTGAGCACGTTCTCGAAGCCCCAGGGCCCGTTGTTCCGGAAGAGCGCGTTGAGCGGGGTCTGGCTCCCGACGGGCCCCTCGTAGGACATCACGGACAGATCCAGATCGCCGTCGTTGTCGACGTCGCCCCAGTCTGTGCCTACTGCGTGGTTCTCGATGCCCACGCCCGAAGCCACGCCCACCTCGGTGAACGTGCGATCGGCATTCCGTCGGTACAAGAGGTTGTGCCCGTAGGCGGGCACGAAGATGTCGAAGTCGCCGTCGTTGTCGTAGTCTCCCACCGCGCAGCCCACACCGCCCTCGGCCGCGGTGCGCTTCGGGCCGGCCATGCCGAGCTCCGCGGCGACGTCCGTGAACGAGGCACCATCGTTCCGCCACATCGCATCGGCGGCGCCTGCCTGGTTCGCCAGGAACAGATCGAGGTCCCCATCGTCGTCGATGTCCACCCAGCAGGCGCCGACGGTGGGACGACCGTCCGTGGGCCCGACGCCGGCGAACACGTGCGTGAACCTGCCGCCGTCGTTGCGGAACATCCGGTTGTCGCCGGCGCGATCCGTGGCGTAGACGTCGAGGTCGCCGTCGTTGTCGTAGTCCACCCAGTTGGTCTGGCGCGCCGACCGGTTCGGGATGGTCAGGCCGATCTCCGCCGCGACGTCCCGGAAGCGCTTCCCGCTCTCGTTGCGCAGCACGACGGAGAGGGCGTCCTTCGACGTGGCGCCGCCGAGCAGGTCGATGAAGCCGTCGCCGTCGTAATCGCCCCAGCTGAGACCGCGGAACTCCTGGCCGCCTGCCTGCGGCATGCCAAGTTCGGCGCCCACGCTGACGAGCGTGCCCGCGTCGTTGCGATAGAGGCGTACCTCGCCGCTGCCGAGTGAGACCGCGAGGTCGAGATCGCCGTCGTTGTCGTAGTCGCCCCAGGCGTTGGCGAGGGAGTTGGGCATCCCGAGCAGATCCGGCTGCACGGACGCGAAGGCGGAGGCGTCCGGCCGCGGCGGGGCCTGAGCCGCGGCGAGACCGACGATGGCTGCGACGAAGGCGACTGCTGACGCGGTGGGACGTGTGGTCATGTTCTGGCTCCGAGCCTACTCCGTTCGCAGCAACCGTGCGGGATCCGATCGGAGCGCGCGGCGGAGTGGCAGCCAGGCGGCGGCAAGTGATACCAGCAGGAAGAGGGCGGTAGCAGCCACGTAGGTCAGCGGATCGGTGGCGCTCACGCCGTGCACCATCGTGCGGACGATACTCGAGAGCGCGGCGGCCAGGACCAGACCCGCAGCGAGCCCCAGCACGACCTGGCGGATCGCCCCTCCGAGCACCAGCGCGGCGATGTCGCGGTAGCCGGCGCCGAGCGCGACGCGCACGGCCACCTCGCGCGTGCGTCTCGTCACGACGTACGCCAGCACTGAGAAGATCCCGAGCGCCGCGATCGACACCGCGCTGGCCGCCGCGACCCCGAAGACGAGTGCCCGCAGCCGCTGCGAGGAAAGCTGCCTGCCCAACACGGCATCGAGCGGGATCGGGTCGTCGACGGGCAGCCGCGGGTCCACCTGCCGGACGGCCGCGCGGACCTGGCGAACGAGTGCGCCGGCCTCGAGTGGCGAATCGATCAAGGCGCCGAAGACGCCACTGGGCGCATGCTGGCGAACCGACAGGTAGATCATCGCTCGGGCGGGTTCGGTCAGGCTGAAGGGGACGCTGCCGACGACACCGACGATCTCGACCGACCGCGGGACCCCGACTGTCATGGTGAACGATTGCCCCAGCGCTGGCCGACCGGTATCTGCGGCGATCCGTGCGGCCGCCAGTTCGTCGACGATAGCCACCCACGGCGCGGCCGGGCCGTCGCCATCGCTGAACTCGCGGCCCGCGAGCCGCGGGATGCCGAGCCGCCCGAAGTACCCGGGTCCGATCGAGACCGTCGGCACCAGTTCCGGGAGCGCTCCGCCCATCTCGATCCGGGTCACGGCACCGCCGGCCAGCGGCGGACGGGATACGGGCGAGGCCCACCTGACGCCGGGCACTGCGGCGATCGCCGCGGCCAGCTCATCGAGCACACGGCCGCGATCGGCGGATGGGAGGGTCATGCGCAGGTGACGCAACCCGTCAGTGCGGACGGCGTCGGCCTGTGCCTCGAGCCGTTGGAGCGTGACCAGCATCAGGCTGGCGCCGACGAGGAGTGTCGTGCCGAGCGCGACCTGCAGCACCACCAGGCCACCCATCGACCGCGACTGCCGGGTCGGCATCGTCGTGGTCACGCCGCCGAGGAGCGGGGCAAGGGCGGGCCGCGACTGGCGAATCGCGGGCAGCAGGCCCGAGACCGCGGCCGTGCCAGCGGCGAGCAGGATGGCGAAGCCCGCCACGACGGCGTCGATGCCGGCCGAGTCCGCCCGCGACACGATGGACGGAAGGTAGGCGACGGCGGCCGGTACGAGCCACTGTGCGAGCAGCAGGCCGGCCGCGGCTCCCGCCAGCGCGATGACGAGCGACTCGGCCAGGACCTGGCGGACGATTCCGGCGCGGCTGGCGCCGAGACTCATCCGAAGCGCAATGTCGCGGCTCCGCCCGATGCCCCGTGCGAGCAGCAGGTTGGCCACGTTCGCGCACGCGATGAGCACGACGAGCACCGACGCGGCGAACAGCAGCGCGAGGGGCCGGTCCAGGAAGCCCACCGCGAAGGTCCGCAGCACCTCGAGGTCGAGCCGTGCGAGACCCTGCGCGTCCGGGGAGCCCTCCGCCAGCCGATGGCCGATCACCGCCATCTCGGCGCGCGCCTGGTCCAGGGTCACGTCCCGGCGCAACAGGGCGATGGCATCCACGTAGTTGTCCGCCATCTCCGCTGGGGTGGGCCGCGGGTTGAGCGGCGTCCAGAGCAACGTGCTGGAAGGCTCGTCGAATCCCGCCGGCATGACGCCCACGATCGTGTACGGCCGGCCGCCGAACTCGATGGCCCGACCGACGACATCCGGAGCAGCGCCCAGGCGTTCGTGCCAGAGGCGCCAGCCAATCACGGCCGTGTCGCGCTCGTCGGCGGTGAAGAGCCGCCCGAGGACCGGGCCGGTGCCGAACACGCGGAAGAAGTCGCGCTCCACTGCCGTCCCGATGATGCCCACGGGATCACCGGCCCCGACCAGCACGTCGTAGCCGTAGTCGATGAGCGCGGCGGCTTCGAAACTCCTCGCCGACAGCGCCTCGACGGTCGCCACCCCCGCGGGAATGACGTCGTAGTCGCCGTCGGCCAGCCGCACCACCGGCATCACGATGCGCTCGGCGGTCGGGTAGGGGAAGGGCTTGAGCAGCGTGGCCCAGACCAGGCTGAACATGGCGATCGCCGGGCCGAGCCCCAGCGCAAGCGTCGCCACGGCGGCCGCGGCGAATCCCGGTGAGCGCCGCAGCGACCGGACGGCGGAGAGGAGCGCGACGGGCATACGGCAGTCTACCCCGCCGGTGGTCGTGGTGTCGGTGGCGCATCGCGCCGCCCCGCGAGGTTCACAGGATGCCGGCGACGCGGAGCGCCGAAACCAGCGCGGCCTCCGTGATCCGGTGCCGCGCCACCTCTCGACCGTCGATCGCCAGCACGGGGATGTCGTGGCGGTAGCGCGCGTAATCGTCGAGATTCAGGGCGATGTTCCGCTCGGTCACGGCGACGCCGGTCCCGGCGAGGGCCCGGCGGACCATGGCGTGCATGTCCTCGCAGAGGTGGCATCCCGGTTTGCTGTACAGCACCACCCGATCTGCTTCGGCTCCGGATCCGGGCCCGGCTCTGCCAGGTTCGCTCGTAAAGCCACGGCTCATGTTGCGACGATAGCGTATCCGCCCGAGCCGGGGAGAGCGGGGGCTCCCGCGGCGCCGCCGTTGACGGGCGCGGGCCTGGCGGCTACGCTGCCGCAGCCATGCCGCCCGCCCCCCCGCGCCAGAGACCCCCGCTCCGCTTCGACAGCAAGGCCGTGTTCTATCCGCCGGACGACGCCACCCGTGCCATCACCGCGCCCATCGGCATCGGGTCCAGCTTCCAGTACGACGCGTCGTCGTACCAGCGGGTCGTCGACGGCGAGCGCAAGGCGGTCAACATCTACGGTCGCTGCGGCAACCCCACCGAGTACCAGTTCGAGGCCCAGATGGCGGCCATCGAGGGCGGCGACGCCTGCCTGGCCACGGCATCGGGCATGGCGGCGGTCTCGGTGGCGCTCTTCGGCCTGCTGAAGCAGGGCGATCACATCGTCTGCGACTGGACCACCTACAGCTCCACCCACGAGCTGCTGGATCACCGGCTCACCGACTACGGCATCGGCACGACGTTCGTGGACATGGCCGATCCCGGCGCCGTGCGCGGCGCCCTGCGACCCAACACCAGAGTGCTCTACTTCGAGACCATCGCGAACCCGACGATGAAGGTGACGGAGATGGCGCCGATCGTCGAGCTCGCCCACGAGCGCGGCGTGGTCGTGGTGTGCGACAACACGTTCGCCAGCCCGTTGGTCATGCGCCCGCTGGAGCACGGCGTCGATCTCGTCGTCGAGAGCGCCAGCAAGTTCATCGGCGGCCACAGCGACGTCATCGGCGGCGCCATCGTGATGAAATCGGCGCGGCTGCCGCCGGACTTCCTCGAGCAGATCCGCTGGAACACGATGGTGAAGTGGGGGGCGCCGCTGGCGCCGTTCAATGCCTGGCTGCTGCTGCGCGGCATCCAGACGCTGCCCGTGCGCGTCGAGCGACAGTGCCGCACCGCGGCGAGGCTGGCCGCGCACCTCGAATCGCATCCACGGGTCGCGCGCGTGTGGTACCCGGGGCTCCCATCGCATCCGCAGCACGAGGTGGCGCGGCGCCAGATGCCGCGGTACGGGGCGATGCTGGCCTTCGATGTCGGTGACGCGGACCGCGCCTTGCGGGTGGTCACCGGGCTGGAGCTGGCGTGCTTTGCCGCCAGCCTCGGTGGCGTGCGCACCACCACGCAGAT
Source organism: Vicinamibacterales bacterium (assembly GCA_050249615.1). Classification (GTDB taxonomy): domain Bacteria; phylum Acidobacteriota; class Vicinamibacteria; order Vicinamibacterales; family UBA2999; genus VFZN01. The sequence continues at coordinate 7,938 of JBFWQE010000109.1, read as the reverse complement.
TCCCGCGACCATGGCCTTCCTGGACATCCAGGAGGACGAACGCGCGCGGATGGGCATCTCGCCCGGGATGGTCCGCGTGTCGGCGGGCCTCGAGGACCCGGATGATCTCATCGCCGACTTCGACGCGGCGCTGGCGGCGGCCTGACCCGTGCCGTCGCCGCCGGCTCGCGTCACGCTCGCCCGCTCGCTGACGTTCTGGGACGTGTTCGCGATCGCCCTGGGCCAGGTCATCGGCTCGGGGATCATGGTGCTCATCGGCATCGGCATCGAGTTCACGGCGCACGGCATTCCGCTGGCGTTCGTGCTCTCCGCGGGCCTGTCGGTGGTGAAGCAGCTGCCGGTGGCGTTCCTCGGCTCGGCCATGCCGGCGACCGGCGGGCTCTACGTCTACTGCACGCGCGTGCTCGGTCCCCGCGCCGGGTTCTTCTATCTCGCCATCCTGCTGGTCACGCACATCCTGATCGCCCTCTTCGCGCTCGGCTTCGCGGAGTACGCGATGGCGCTCGTGCCGGCCCTGCCGGCAAGACCGGTGGCCGTGGGCGTGCTCGTGACCTTCTACCTGGTCAACCTCGTTGGCGTGAAGGAAGCCGCCGCGCTCCAGAAGGCGATGATCGTGCTGCTGCTGTGCGGGCTGTCATCACTCATCGCGTTCGGGATTCTCGAAGTGGACTACGACCGCTTCACCTCGATAGGGAGCCTCTTTCCGAACGGCTGGTACGGCTTCGCGCTGGCCTCCGTGGTGCTGTCGTTCGCCACCGGCGGCGCGCAGTTCGTGTCGGAGCTGGGCGGCGAGATGCGGCATCCCGAGCGCGACCTGCCCCGGGCCATCATCGGCAGCACGGTGGCAGCGGCCGTCTTCTTCGCGCTGGTGTCGGTGGTGGCGGTCGGCATCCTGCCGGTGGAGCAGACCGCCGGCAAGCCGCTGGCCGAGGTGGCGCGCGCCATCCTGCCTGGCCCCGTCTACGTCGCCTTCATCGTCGGGGCGGGCCTGTTCGCGCTGGCGACGAGCATCAACTCGACGTTCGCCTGGGCCACCAAGTCGGTGCTGGTGGCCTGCGAGGACGGCTGGCTGCCCCGGGGTCTCGCGGCGGTGAACGCCCGATTCGGAACGCCGCACATCCTGCTGACGATGTTGCTGGCCATCGGCGCCGCGCCCATCGCCGCGGGCTGGGACCTCCGCTACATCATCATGCTGGGCGGCGGCCTGGTGTTCGTCTACGATCTGCTGCCGCTGGTGGCGGCGTTCCTCCTGCCGCGCCGCCTGCCGGAGGTGTTCGCGCGTGCCCGCGTGCGGCTGTCCGCGGGCACGCTCCGCGCCGTCAGCGTGGCCGGCATCCTCGTGCTGCTCGGGCAGTGCGCGCTGTCGTTCTCGGACGTGGACCGCACGGGCTGGACGCTGGTGGCGTCCTATGTCGCGCTGGTCGTCGTCTACATCGCGATCCGTGCGCCGCACAGCGCGCGCGTGCGCGCGGCACGGGCGGAAGGGTAAAGACGCCTGCGCGCTCCTCGCGCGCCGGCTCCATCCTGATGCCGCGGACCCGCGGCGCGACACGCGGGTGCCCGCTACGGCAGGCGCGTCACGACCTGTCCCGCCGACGCGCGGCGCAGTACGTCGTTGAAGCTCGCGACGTCCTTGTCGACGAGCGCGCCGATCTCCGCGAGACTCTCCGCGAGGCGCCCCTGCAGGACACCAACGGCCTCGAGGTGCTGATCGGTGGGCCGGTAGTCGCTGCCGGCGATGCCGTTGGCGAGGTAGTTGAACTTCTGCAGCAGCTTGGCAGCATAGCGGACGCCGTCCTGCCCGCCGGTGATGCGCAGCTCGATCAGCGTCATCTCGGCGTCGGTGAGGCGGCTCTCGAGCTCGGCGGCGGCGCGGCGCAGCTCGCCCTCGGGCACGGTGCGCATGATCGACTGCACCTGCGCCCGGATGTACTCCAGCTGGTTGACGGCATCGACCGCAGTGTTCACGTGGTTCCGGATGTCCGACAGCACGGACATCTGGGCCGCGATGTCGGCCTCGCTGCCGGCCGAATGCGGATCCTTGCGCACGATCAGCGGCTGCGTGTAGTCACGGCCGCCAATGGTGAGCTTCACCGTGTAGGTCCCCGGCGGGGCGAGGATGCTCACCTGGCCCGCGCCGCCCGCGGCCGGCCGCGTGCCGTCGGGGCCGAGCGGCAGCTCGTGGCCGTAGAGCGGGTTCGTGCGCATCCGGACCTCCTTGCTCGGCGTCTGGCGCAGGTCCCAGTGCACCCGGTTCAGCCCGGCGCCACCCGGCACGTCCATCGTCCGGATGGTCTCGCCGGCGCCGTTGACGATGGCCATCGTGCCGCCGCCGGCCACCGCCGTGCGCAGGTAGTAGTTGATCGAGGCGCCGTACTCGGGATTCTGCCCCACCGTCGGGTCGTCGTACGGCGTGGACGGCGCCGTGATCGGGCGGAAGCGGTAGGCCGGCCGCAGCGGGAACAGGTGGACCGCCTGGTTCAGCACGTCGGGCAGGGCCCTGAGGGGCGTGATGTCGTCCAGGATCCAGAAGCCCCGCCCGTAGGTGGAGATCACCAGGTCGCTGAAGTGATCCTGCACGACGATGCCCGACACGGGCGCGTGCGGGAGGTTGTTCTGCAGCGGCTGCCAGTGATCGCCGTGATCCCACGACACGTAGATGGCGTTCTCGGTGCCGAGGTAGAGCATGCCGCGGCGCTGCGGATCCTCGTGAACCACCTTCGCATAGCTCAGCATGCTCTTCGGGATGCCGTTGGTGATGAGCGTCCAGGTCCGGCCGTAGTCGGTGGTCCGGTAGACGAACGGATCGCGGTTGTTCACCTGGTGGAAGTCGACCGTCAGGTAGGCCGTGCCCGCGTCGTAGCGCGACGGCGCGATGCTGCGGACCGAACCCCACTCGGGCAGGCCGGGCAGGTTCTTCGTGACGTTCGTCCACGTCTTGCCGTTGTCGCGCGTCAGCTGCACCAGGCCGTCGTTGGTGCCCACCCAGATGAGGCCGCGCTCGCGCGGCGATTCGGCGATCCCGTAGACCACGCCCGCGTACTCGACGCCGATGTTGTCCGGGGTCAGGCCGCCGGAACTGCCCATCTTGGAGCGGTCGTTCAAGGTCAGGTCGGGGCTGATTACCTCCCAGCTCTGGCCGCCATTGGTGGTGCGGTGCACGTGCTGGCTTCCGACGTAGATGGTGTTGTGATCGTGCGGCGAGATGTGGAACGGCGCGTCCCAGACGAAGCGGTAGCGAACGCCCTCGGCCGGCCCGTTCTGCTGGTCCGGCCACACCTCGACGTTGCGGCACTGGCGGCGGCTGACTTCCATGCGCGTGACGATGCCGCCGACCATGCCCGAGCCCGACGCCGTGGACCAGACGATGTTCGCGTCGGTCGGGTCCGGCGTCGCCCAGCCGCTCTCGCCGCCGCAGACGGCGTGCCACATCGCCCGCGGGATGCCCTGGTTGGTGGGCGAGCCGGCCTGCAGCCGGCTGTTGCTCGGCCCGCGGTAGGTCGGCTCGTCCTGCTTGTTGCCGAGCACGTTGTAGGGAATTTCGTTGTCGACGGTGACGTGGTACATCTGCGCGTTCTTCAGGCGCTGCCGGTACCAGGTCCTGCCGCGGTTGATCGTGATGGAGAGGCCCTGGTCGTGGGCCACGATCTGGCGGTCCGCATTCGTGGGATCGATCCAGATGTCGTGATGGTCTCCGCCGGGCGCTTGCGGCCGGGGTACCACGGCCAGCGTCCGCGCGCCGTCGATGCTCTTCGAGAACGACGCTGTCAGGAAGTACGCCTCATCTTCGTCATCGGGCGCCACGGCCATGCGGGAGTAGTAGTGGGCGCGGCCCATGGCGTTGTGGTCGTAGCTCACGACCTGCCAGGTGTCGCCGCCGTCGTCGGAGCGCCACACCTGGCCGCGGTCGGTCGGCTGGCCCTTCCAGGGCACGCCGTCACCGGTCTCGATGAGCGCGTAGACCCGGTTCGGGTTCGAGTGGGCGATGGCGACGGCCACCTTGCCGACGGGCCGCGTCGGCAGGCCGCGGCCCTGGAGCCTGGTCCACGTCTGGCCGCCGTCGGTGGACTTGAAGAGTCCGCTGCCGGGTCCGCCGCTCTCGCGCCCCCAGGTGCGGATCTCGAGCGTCCACATGCCGGCAAACAGGATGCGCGGGTTCTTCGGGTCGAGCGCGATGTCCGAGCACCCGGTGTTCTCGTCGACGAAGAGCGTCTTCGCCCACGTCTTCCCGCCGTCCGTCGTCCGGAAGACGCCGCGTTCGGGCTGCGGGCCGTAGGCGTGCCCCAGCGCGCAGACCCAGGCGGTGTCGGGATCCTTCGGATGGACCACGAGCCGCGGGACGCGTCCCGTCTGCTCGAGGCCGAGCAGCGTCCATGTCCGGCCGGCGTCGACGGAGCGATAGACGCCCTGGCCGATGGAGATGTGGCTGCGGATCTTGCCTTCGCCCGTGCCGGCCCAGACCACGTTCGGATCCGAGGGCGCGACGGCCAGCGCGCCAATCGATTGCACCGGGTGATCATCGAAGACCGGCGTCCAGTTCGTGCCGCCGTCCACGGTCTTCCAGATGCCGCCCGACGCGGCGCCGACGTAGTAGGTGTGGGGGTCGCCGGGAATGCCGGCGGCGGCCGAGAAGCGATTGCCCTCGGGGCCGATGGTGCGCCAGGAGAGGCGGCTGTAGGTGTCAGGCGCGGGTGTGGTCGGCGCCTGCGCCGCGGCTGTGGCCAGTGACAGCACCACGACGACGCACACGCGGAAGGAGAAGGCGGTCATGGGCGGACCCTTTCTGCGAGAGGCCACGACGAACGAGCCGAGCGGTGGGCCGGCGACCGCAGCGGGTCCGTGCCCCCGAAATGGAACCGTGCGCCAGTTATATACACCCGTGGCCGGGAATCGGAACCCGCAATCTGTCAGGCCGGCGCGGCCGATGGCGGTGAGTGCGCGGCGCCTGCGGCGGGTCGTCCGCGCGCGGGGAGCCTCACCAGGCCGCGGCGAGCCGTCCGACCTCCGCGAGCACCGCCTGGTCGGCGTCGCTGATTTCCTTCGACCGCCTGTTGCTGTCGTAGTACGCGGTGATGACCAGCGCGCCGCGGCCGGGCGGGAAGGCGATGGCCACGTCGTTGATCTTGTCCGTCATCGTGTCGGCGTTGGCGGTGCCGGTCTTGTCGCCCGCGCGCCAGTCCTGCGGCAGGCCCGCGCGGATGCGCTTGTCGCCGGTGCGGGTCTTCACCATCCAGTCGATGAGCATCTCCCGCGAAGCGCGCGACAACGTGTCCCCGGTCAGGAACGCCGCCACGGTCTGTGCCATGGCGCGCGGCGTGGTGGTGTCCCGCTCGTCGCCGGCGACCACGAGGTTCAGCATCGGCTCGGTGCGGTCCAGGCGGGTGTGCTGATCGCCCATCTCGCGAAGCCGTGCGGTGAACCCGGACGGCCCGCCAATGCGCGCGAGGAGCAGGTTGGCCGCCGTGTTGTCGCTGGTCACCTGCGCCGCCTCGGCCAGCGCGCCGATCGCCATCGCCGTCCCACCGGCCTTCAGGTGTGCGCTCGTCACCGGCGCGTACGACAGCAGGTCCTTTTCCGAATACGCGACGACGTCAGTGAGCTTCAGGCGTCCCTGGTCGGCCTCCCGCAGGATGACGGCGGCCAGCGGCAGCTTGAACGTGGAGCACATGGCGAAGCGCTCGTCCATGCGGTGGCCGGTGAAACGCTTCGTGCCCGTGTCCAGGATGCAGACGCCGAGGCGGCCGCCGGCGCGTGACTCGAGAGCCGGGATGGCGCGGGCGGGGTCGCCCGCCTGCGCGCGGACGAGCGCGGGCCCGAGGAGCAACCCAGCCCCGAAGCCGAAGAGTTCCCGTCGTGAAAACACCGAGGTATCCATGGAGACCTGCATCAGAGAAGAGGAAGGTAGACGTCGGTGATCATCTCGTGCGGCTGCACGCCCGGCCCGACGTTGACGTAGTGGAAGATCATCGGCGCGTCACGCCTGGTTTCGCCGCTGGCCGGCAGCCAGACCTCGGTGAGGTACGCGGCGGCGGCGACAAACTCCCGCGGGCCCAGGTGGCGGGCCACGGCGCAGCGCCCGCCCGCGATGACCTTGTTGACGACCCCCTGCGGATTCGGGGCCACCGGCTGGTCCACCGAGACGCACAGATCCATGCGGTGGTCTTCAGGTCGCGTCGTCCGCGGGTCGGTGTAGTGCAGGCCGTAGGTCCGGTGGCGGTCGGGCGGTAGCCGGTTCGCGATTCGCCACGCGATGAACGTCTTCGCGGTCTCGTACTCCAGGTCCGGAGCGCCGTGGTGCTCGAGGGCGGCAACGGGTGTCTCGGGGAATTCCACGATGCGGACGTCCATGTGTGCGTCTCGGGTCATGCGCGAGACGTCAATTATGGATGCGCTCTCCGGAGATGTCGATCCGGTGCCCGGCCGTTCGTGAAGGGTGTGAAGGGACCGGCACCCGCGCCGGCCCGCACGACCACGGAGGACGCCTCATGATCCAGTACCTGCTCAGCATCTACCAGCCCGACGGCCCGCCGCCGCCCCCGGAGGAACTTCAGCCCATCATGCGGAACGTCACGGCCGTGGCGGACGAGATGAAGAAGGCCGGTGCGTGGGTGTTCTCCGCGGGGCTGCACGAGGCCAGCACCGCGACCGTGGTGCGCGCGCGCGAGGGGCAGACCGTGATGACCGACGGTCCATTCGCCGAAGGGAAGGAGCACATCGGCGGGTTCACCGTTATCCAGGCGCCCGATCTCGACGCCGCGCTCGACTGGGCCGCGAAGCTCTCTCGAGCCACGACGCTCCCCATCGAGGTGCGCCCCATCCAGCACGGAGGCCGGTAACGCCCATGGCCGGCCAGCCGCTCGTCGAGAGCGCCGACATCGAGCGCGTGTTCCGAGAGGAGCACGGGCGGCTCTCCGCGCTTCGGCTACCGGACGAAGGAGGCACGACCGTGGAGGACGATCGCCTGCGCCTGATCTTCACGTGCTGCCATCCCCCGCTGGCGCCCACAATGGGCGTCCCGTCGCGTCTCGCAGAGTCCAGGTGCTCTCGCCCTTCTTGATCTCCCGGGCGAGCAGGACCGATTCACCATCCAGCGTCACGGGGGAGCCCAGGATCTCCACGGCGTCGCCCTGGACGAGCTCGACCTTCCTGTCCTTCAGGAAGGCCGTCGGGCCGAGGTGCACGTCGAGGCTTTCGGTGGTGGTCTTCAGCGTCAGGTGCGTGCCGCCGAGGCTGCGGCGCCCGCTGCGGACTGGTGGAACGACGTCCTGCACTTCCACCACCGAGCCGGTGAATCGCGCCTCGGTTCTTGCGTCGTACATCGGTCCGCCCTGGCGGCGGCCCTGGGTGGGCTGTGCGAGTGCGGCTGCCGCCACGCCCGATACGACGGCGAGTACGGCGGCCATCCAGAGGCCGTGCTGCGGCACGTTCATGCCTGCCTCCGTTTCTGCAGCCAGACGCCTGCCTGCTCCCGCCAGCTTGACACAGGCGTGGGGCTACCGCGCGACAACCTCCCGGCCGTCGAAGTGGTCGTCCCACACGTCCTTGAGTCGGTATCCGTCCGGCCCGTGCGCGAAGACCAGGGCGGGCTTGTCACCGGCGGGGTCCTGTCCCGGGGCCGTGCTGGATTCGGCAATGGCCATGGCCCGCACGCCGTGCTCGCCCTTGATCAGCAGGATGCTCTGGTCGTAGGCATCCCGCTCCACGCGGTACTGCCCCGCCGGCAGCACATGGCCCTGGACGGTGAATGGGAAGGGCACGTTGGCTTCGACCACGGGCGACGCCCAGGCCGGACTGCCGGCCATCAGCACCAGCGACCCGAACAGCACCGACGTTCTCGTCATCGCGTTCATGACAACCTCCTGCCCTCATCGAGGGCTTCGTCTTCTATGAGTACTGGACGAGCGGGCGGGTGAACGGAGCGTGACGGGAAGATGAACG
>JBFWQE010000108.1:0-18227 GCA_050249615.1 Vicinamibacterales bacterium | reverse complement strand
TGTAAATGACTGACAGACAAAAACTTACTAATCTGTTAGATCGCCTGTTCGACTTCTGTCTGTGCCACTTTGGGACAGATGTAAAGCCATATACGGGGAAAATACAGGACTTCAAGCGACTCTAACGACATGTACCGTTTCGTGACATATGCTCTGGATTGGCACAGTGAAATCAGCGCTCTGCGGCCGGCTGCACGCTGCGTGGTAACATCTCGACCCGGCCAGCGTTCATCGCGCCCATCCCAACATGAAGATTCACGAGTATCAAGCCAAGGCCATCCTGGCCCGGCACGGTGTCCCAGTGCCTCGCGGCGAGGTCGCATTTTCGGCGCAGGAAGTCTCCGAGATCGCCCGGAGGCTGGGCGGCGGCGGCGTGGTCGTCAAGGCCCAGATCCACGCCGGCGGCCGCGGCAAAGCCGGTGGGGTCAAAGTGGTCAAGTCGGCGGACGAGGCCGAGGCGGTGGCCAAGGATCTGCTGGGCCGGACCCTGGTGACGTATCAGACCGGGCCGGACGGGCAGAAGGTGTCCCGCCTGCTCGTCGAGGAGGGCCTGGCGATTGACCGCGAGCTCTACCTGAGCATCGTCATCGATCGCTCCACGCAGAAGCCCGTGCTGATGGTCAGCGCCGAGGGCGGCGTGGACATCGAGGAGGTGGCGGCGCGCACCCCCGAGCGGATTCACAAGGCGTTCATCCACCCCGGCATCGGGCTGGCGCCCTTCCAGGCGCAGCAGCTGGCCTTCGCCGTCGGGCTGACGGGCGACCTGGTGAAGAAGGCCGCAAAGATGATGCTGGCCCTCTACCAGGCCTTCATCGCCACCGATGCGTCGCTGCTCGAGATCAACCCGCTCATCACCACGAAGGGCGGCGACCTGCTGGCGCTGGACGCGAAGATGAATTTCGACGACAACGCGCTGTACCGGCACGCGGACATCCGCGATCTCCGCGACCTGAGCGAAGAGGATCCCCTCGAGGTCGAGGCGTCGAAGTTCTCGCTGAACTACATCCGCCTGGACGGCAACATCGGCTGCATGGTGAACGGCGCCGGGCTGGCCATGGCCACCATGGACATCATCAAGCTGTCGGGCGGCATGCCGGCCAACTTCCTCGACGTGGGTGGCGGCGCCAATGCCGAGCAGATTCGCAACGCCTTCAAGATCCTCATGTCCGACGCGAACGTGAAGGCCGTCCTCATCAACATCTTCGGGGGCATCCTGCGCTGCGACGTGCTCGCCGCGGGGGTCATCGCCGCCGTCCAGGAACTGCACGTGCCGGTGCCCATCGTCATCCGGATGAAGGGGACCAACGTCGAGGAAGGGAAGCGGATGCTGGCGGAGAGCGGGCTGAACTTCACCACGGCCGACACCATGGGCGAGGCCGCCACGAGCGTGGTGGCGCTGGCCGGAGGAGCCCGCTGATGGCGGTCCTCCTCGATCAGCGCACGCGCCTCATCGTCCAGGGGCTCACCGGCCGCGAGGGCACGTTCCACGCGAAGGCGGCCGCGGCTTATCACACCAATGTCGTCGGCGGGGTCACGCCCGGCAAGGGCGGGACGATGCACGAGGGCTGGCCGGTGTTCAACACGGTGGCCGACGCGGTGAAGGAAACGGGTGCCAACGCATCCGTCATCTTCGTGCCGCCGCCCTTTGCGGCCGACGCCATCATGGAAGCCGCCGACGCCGGCATCGGGCTGGTGGTGTGCATCACCGAGGGGATCCCGGTGGTGGACATGCTGAAGGCGATGACCTTCCTGAAGGACCACCCCGGCACGCGCCTCATCGGCCCCAATTGCCCGGGCATCATCTCGCCGGGGAAGGGTAAGGCGGGCATCATCCCGGCGAACATCTGCCGGGAGGGGCGCATCGGCATCGTCTCGAAGAGCGGCACGCTCACCTACGAGGCCATCGACCAGCTCACGCGCCGAGGTCTCGGACAGTCCACGTGCATTGGCATCGGCGGCGACCCGCTCATCGGCACTACCCACATCGAGGCGCTCCAGCTGTTCCAGGACGACCCGGACACCGATGCCGTGATCATGATCGGCGAGATTGGCGGGTCGGCCGAGGAAGAGGCGGCCGCCTGGATCAAGGATCACTTCACCAAGCCCGTCGTGGCGTTCATCGCGGGCCAGACGGCGCCGCCGGGCCGGCGAATGGGCCACGCGGGGGCCATCATCGCCGGCGGGAAGGGCACGGCAGCCGAGAAGATGGCGGCCCTGGCCGCGGCCGGCGTGCGGGTAGTCAAGAGCCCGGCGGATATGGGAGAATCCCTGGCCGAGGCGCTCAAGCCGTGACCAGCACGCGTCGGGCCACCGTTCGTCCCTTCACCGGTTTCTTCTTTACCGGCAGGGTGACGGTGTAGCTCCGAGGCGCCAGCAAGCCCGGAACCACACACCGCCGCCCCAGCAGAGAGGCTGGGGCGGCGGTTTTCTTTTTGGGGGAGTTCGCGATGACGACACGAAGCCTGGCGGACCTGCGGCAATCGCTCGACGACCTCGACAAGGTCATCCTGAACGCCCTGGGGGAGCGCGCGCGGCTGGCCCGCGACATCATCCAGGTCAAGGCCGAAGGCGACAGCCCGGTGCGCGACGACGAGCGCGAGGCGGCGCTGCTCCAGCATCGCTCCTCGTACGGCGAGCGCCTCGGCCTCGACCCGGCGTTTGTCCGCCGCATCTATCGCGAGATCCTCGAAGACTCCGTCCGGCGGCAGCAGGACTGGCTGCACCAGCCGGAGCGCGACGACCGCCCCCTCGTGGTGGCGTTCCAAGGCACGGAGGGCGCCTATGGCCACCAGGCCGCCGGGCAGCATTTCGGCGTGAGCCGGCGACCGGTGCTCTTCAAGGCCTATCGCTCGTTCCGCGAGACCCTGGAGGCCGTCCAGGAAGGCCATGTCCAGCGGGCGGTGCTCCCCATCGAGAACAGCACCGCGGGCTCGGTCTACGAGGTCTACGACCTCCTCTTCCGAATGAACCTGTCCATCGTGGGGGAGGAGATCGTGGAGATCCAGCACTGCCTCCTCGGGCTGCCCGGGGCGACGGCGGACGGGCTGCGCCGCATCCACTCACACCCGCAGGCCCTGGCGCAGTGCAGCGAGTTCCTGGCGGAAATGAAGCAGGCCGAGCCGGAGGCGGCGGCCAACACCGCGCTGGCGGCGGCGCGCGTGGCGGAGCTGGCCGACGTCCACCAGGGGGCCATCGCCAGCGAGGACGCGGGCGAGCGGTTCGGCCTGTCCGTCCTCCGGCGCGACATCGCGAACCAGGCCGTGAACCTGACGCGGTTCGTGGTCGTGTCGGCGACGCCGCTCGAGTGCGATCCGCTGGTCGAGGCCAAGGTGTCGCTGGTGTTCGGGACGCGGCACGAGCGGGGGGCCCTCGTCCGGTGCCTGAACGTGCTGGCAGACGAGGCGCTGAACCTCACCAAGCTGGAGTCGCGGCCGCGGCCTGGCATGGCGTGGGAGTACGTGTTCTACGTGGACGTGGAGGGGCACCTGGCCGAGCCGCGGATGCAGGCCGCGCTCGCGGGGCTGGCTTCCACGACGCAGTCGGTGCGCGTCCTCGGGTGCTACCCGGTCTGCCCGCGGAAACCTCCGCTATAATCAGGTGTTTATGCAGTGCACCTTTGCCATCATCAAGCCCGACGCCGTCCGCAAGCAGGCCGCCGGCCAGATACTCGCCCGCATCGAGGGCGCGGGGTTCACCGTCCGCGCGATGCGGATGATCCACATGTCGAAGGCGGAGGCCGAGGGCTTCTACCACGTGCACCGCGAGAAGCCCTTCTTCGGGGGCCTCACCGACTTCATGTCCTCGGGCCCCTGCATCGTGATGTGCCTCGAGGCGCCCGACGCCATCAAGCAGTGGCGGGACCTGATGGGCGCCACCGACCCGGCGAAGGCCGCCCCCGGCACCCTTCGCAAGGACTTCGGCGCCTCCATCGACAACAACGCCACCCATGGTTCCGACGCACCGGACACCGCGGCGTTCGAGCTCGGCTACTTCTTCCGCGGTCTGGAGTTGCGGTAGGGGCACTGCCGCAGGAGTCGGGAAGCAGGAGTCGGGAGTCGGCAGCCGCCCGGCGGCGCGTGAAACCCTATGGCCATAAAAGCGGACCGGTGGATTCGGAAGATGGCCCTCGAGCACGGCATGATCGAGCCGTTCGAGGATCGCCAGGTGCGCCAGGGCGTGGTGTCGTACGGGCTGTCGTCCTACGGCTACGACATCCGCGTGGCGGACGAGTTCAAGGTGTTCACCAACCTGTTCAGCACGGTGGTGGACCCCAAGAAGTTCGACCCGAAGTCGTTCGTGGACATGAAGGGCGAGACCTGCATCGTGCCGCCGAACTCCTTCGCGCTGGCACGGACCATCGAGTACTTCCGCATCCCGCGCGACGTCCTCACCGTGTGCCTCGGGAAGTCCACCTATGCGCGCTGCGGCATCATCGTGAACGTGACGCCCTTCGAGCCCGAATGGGAAGGGCACGTCACCATCGAGATCTCGAACACGACGCCGCTGCCGGCGAAGATCTACGCCAACGAGGGCATCGCGCAGGTGCTCTTCTTCCAGAGCGACGAGCCCTGCGAGGTGTCGTACCGCGACAAGCAGGGCAAGTACCAGGCGCAGCGCGGCGTGACGCTGCCGAGAATCTGAGTGGCGTCCATTTGAGTGGCGTCCATTGATGATTGCCGGTTGATGATTGGGGATTCATCGGTGATTGGGCGATTGGCGATTGGGGCATTCACTGGATTGAGTGATTGGGTGATTGGGTGATTGGGTGATTTGGTGATTCGGCGATTCAGGAACCTCGCCCCTGCCATCGATCCGAGCGCCTACGTGGACGAGAGCGCGCAGGTCATCGGTGACGTCGTCATCGGGCCCGAGTCATCGGTCTGGATGAACGTCGTCATTCGCGGCGACGTGCATCACATCCGCATCGGGCGGCGCAGCAACGTCCAGGACCTGACGATGGTGCACGTGATGCGGGACACGCATCCGACGATCATCGGGGACGAGGTCACGATTGGCCACTCCGCCGTGATTCACGGCGTGACCATCGAGGATCGCGTGCTCGTCGGCATGGCGGCGGTGCTGCTCAACGGCGTCCACGTGGGGCACGACTCGATCGTCGCGGCGGGGACGCTGCTCACCGAGGGCACCCGCATCCCGCCGCGTTCGCTGGTGATGGGCCGGCCGGGGAAGGTCAGGCGCGAGCTGACCGACGAGGAAGTCGCGGAGATCCGCTGGTACGCGGACAACTACGTGGCCTATCGGCTGGAGTATGCCGGCGCGCAGGCGCCGGGTTCCGGCGCCGACCCCATGTCGGGCCGCCGTGTCGGGTCCCGGGGCGAAGGAACGACCGAACTGAGCTGAAATGAACACGAACCCCGCGCGCGGCATGCGCGACTTCCTGCCCGAGGACGTCCGGCGCCGCCAGTACGTCATCGCCGTCATTGCCGACGTCTACCAGCAGTACGGCTTCGAGCCGCTCGAAACCCCGGCGGTCGAGAACATCGAGACGCTGCTCGGCAAGTACGGCGAGGAAGGCGACCGGCTGATCTTCAAGATCCTGAAGCGCGGTGAGGGCGCTGAAACCGGGCAGGCGGATCTGGCGCTTCGCTACGACCTCACCGTGCCCCTCGCACGCGTGGTGGCGGAGTACCGCGCGAGGCTGCCGAAGTTCTTCAAGCGCTACCAGGTGCAGCCCGTGTGGCGGGCCGACCGCCCGCAGAAGGGGCGGTTCCGCGAGTTCTACCAGTGCGACGTGGACGCCATCGGGTCGCGATCGATGGTCGTGGAGGCCGAGCTGTTGTCGGCGGCCGGCGACGTGCTGTCGCGCCTCGGGTTCACCTCGTACACGCTTCGCCTGAACCACCGGGGCGTGCTCGCGGGCATGCTCGACGCCGCGGGTGTGCCCGCGTCGCTGCAGGGCGAGGCGCTGGTGGCCCTGGACAAGCTGGACAAGGTGGGCCGCGACGGCGTCGCCGCGGAGCTCCGCCAGCGCGGTGTGCCCGAGGCGGGTGCCGACATGCTCCTCGACTTCTTCGCGTCGGTGGCGGCGGCGCAGCCGGGCGCGTCGGCCGATCCGGCGGCCTTCAACCGCGAGGTCCTCGATCGGCTGGATGTGCTCCTGGGTGGAACGAGTCGGGAGGCCCTGGGCGAGCTCCGGGATATCGTCCGGCTGATCGGTCCGGACCGCGTCGGCGCCCACGTGCGGCTCGACCCGTCGCTGGCGCGTGGCCTGTCGTACTACACGGGCGCCATCTTCGAGATTGCCGTGCCGGATCTGGCAGGAAGCCTCGGCGGCGGCGGGCGGTACGACAATCTCATCGGCATGTTCCTCGGCTCCGAAGTGCCGGCCTGTGGGATTTCTCTCGGGCTCGAGCGCATCCTGGTCGTGATGGGCGAGCGCGGCATGTTCCCCGACGACCTCGCAAAGGCCCCCGCGGATGTCATGGTCACCATCTGGAATCTCGATGCGGTTCCGGATGCGCTGCGCCTCGCGGCCGAGTTACGATCGGCAGGGCTGCGTGTCGAGGTCTACCCGGAAGCCGACAAGATCGGCAAGCAGTTGAAGTACGCCTCCAGCCGGGCCATCCCGACCGTCACTGTCGTCGGCGACGAAGAGGCGGCGGCGGGCCTGGTCACCGTGAAGAATCTCGGCACGGGCGAGCAGCAGCGCGTGCCGCGCGTCGAGGCCGGCCGTGTGTTGGCCCGCCGGGGCTGAAGCCCCGGCGCTGCGTGAGCTCCTGATCCCTGGTCCCTGGTCGCTGATCCCTGGTCGCTGATTCCTGACTCCTGATTCCTCGTCCTATGGCAGAACAACTAGGCAACCTGGCCCGCACCCACACGTGCGGGGCGCTTCGTCCCGGCGATGTCGGGCAACAGGCCGTGCTGCTCGGGTGGGTGCACCGCGTGCGCGACCTCGGCGCGCTGGTCTTCATCGACGTGCGCGATCGGCACGGCATCACGCAGGTCATCGTCGAGGGCAGCGAGCGGCTGCTCGAGCGAGCCAAGCGCCTGCGCTCGGAGTACGTGGTCGGGATCCTGGGCGAAGTGGAGCGCCGATCCCCGGACACCGTGAACCTGAACGTGCCGACCGGGGAAGTGGAGGTCCGCGCCGCGGAGATCCGTATCCTGAACGAGGCGAAGACGCCGCCGTTCTCGATTGCCGAGGACCAGAACGTGTCCGAGGAGACGCGGCTCCGCTACCGCTACCTGGACCTGCGGCGGCCGGCGCTGCAGCGCAACATCGGCCTGCGCCACCGCATCACGATGGCCATCCGGAAGTACTTCGACGAGCAGGGCTTCTACGAGATCGAGACGCCCATCCTGACCAAGTCCACGCCGGAGGGCGCGCGCGACTTCCTGGTGCCGAGCCGCGTGCACCCGGGAGAGTTCTACGCGCTGCCGCAGTCGCCGCAGATCTTCAAGCAGATCCTGATGATCGCCGGCTTCGATCGGTACGTGCAGATCGCGCGCTGCTTCCGCGACGAGGCCCTGCGGGCGGATCGGCAGCTCGAGTTCACGCAGGTGGACCTCGAGATGTCGTTTGCCACCCCGAACCTCGTCTTCGAGATCGTCGAGGGCGCGCTCGCCGCCTGCTTCCGCGAGATTGGCGTCGAGATCCCGCGCCCCTTCCGGCGCATGCCATACGCCGAGGCCATCGCAAAGTACGGCTCCGACAAGCCGGACCTGCGCTTCGGCCTCGAGATCCAGGACTTCGGCGCGCTCTTCGCGGACTCGCCCTTCGGCATCTTCCGCGAGGCCGTCGCCCACGGCGGCACGGTCCGCGGCTTCGTCATCCCCGGCGCGTCCGGCTACTCGCGACGCGAGGTGGACGGCCTGGTGGAGCAGGCAAAGCAGCTGGGCGCGGCCGGCCTCGTCTGGGCGCGGCACACGGCCGAGGGCGTGCAGTGCTCGGTCAAGGCCGTGGGAGAAGACGGCACCAGGCGCGTGCTCGACCAGGCCGGGGCCACGCCGCTGGACCTGCTGGTAATGGCGTCCGGCGCGCCCGACGCCGTCTCGAAGGTGCTCGGCCAGCTCAGGCTGCAGGTGGCCCGGCAGGCCAACCTCATCCCTGACGGCAGGTGGGAACTGCTCTGGGTGACCGACTTCCCGCTGTTCGACTGGAACGCGGACGAGAAGCGGTGGGATTCCGTCAACCACCCGTTCACCGCGCCGCGGGAGGAGGATCTGCCCCGCCTCGAGTCCGACCCGGGCTCGGTGCTCGCCAGGGCCTACGACGTCATCCTGAACGGCTGGGAGCTGGGCGGCGGCAGCATCCGAATTCACGATCGCGAGACGCAGGCGACGGTATTCCGGCTGCTCGGGCTGAGCGACGAGGACGCGAAGCACCGCTTCGGGTTCTTCCTCGAATCGCTGGAGTACGGCACGCCACCGCACGGCGGCCTGGCGCTTGGCCTCGACCGCATCTGCGCCCTGCTCGCCGGCGAGTCGTCCATCCGCGAGGTCATCCCGTTTCCGAAGACGACGCAGGCCGTCGACCTGATGTGCGATGCGCCCTCGACCGTCGATCCGCGGCAGCTCCGCGAATTGAGCATCAGAATTCAGGGCTGACGTGGCCGGGACTGAAGTCCCGGCGCTCCATCGAGTCCCAGTCCCGGTCCGCGACGGCGTCGGCTTGACCGCGCGGCCGGGGGGTGCTACCCTGCGTGAGGTCCGTTAACTCTTTGCAACAAAGGGAGATATCGCGATCGGAACCGTCGCCACTCGCCGCATTACCGTCCCGGAGGACGGCCTCTCCACGATCTTCGGGGCCTACGACGACAACCTGCGACACCTCGAAGGCCTGCTGAACGTCCGCATCCGCACGCAAGGCCACGAATTGTTCGTCGAGGGCGAGGCTGGCGATACCGGCACGGTCGCGCGGTTCGTGGAGCAGATTGGCGGGCTCATCGCCGAAGGGCACGCGCTGTCGGAGCGGGAGGTCAAGGACGCCGTCCAGCTGGTGGCTGCGGATCCGGCGGTGGACCTCCGCGAGCACTTCCTGAAGGGCGGGCAGCTCCGCCAGGCGGGCCGGCGGCGCATCATGGCCAAGTCGGCGAACCAGCGCCGCTACCTCGAGGCCATCGATCATCACGACATCGTCTTCGGCATCGGGCCGGCCGGCACGGGAAAGACGTACCTGGCGATGGCCCAGGCCGTCAACTACCTGCTGGCCAAGAAGGTGAGCCGCATCATCCTGGCCAGGCCGGCCGTCGAGGCCGGCGAGAAGCTCGGCTTCCTGCCCGGCGACCTGCAGGAGAAGGTGAATCCCTACCTCCGGCCGCTGTACGATGCGCTGTACGACATGCTCGAGGTGGAGAAGGCCGAGCGGATGCTCGAGCGCGGCATCGTCGAAGTCGCCCCGATTGCGTTCATGCGCGGGCGGACGCTGAACGATGCGTTCGTCATCCTGGACGAGGCGCAGAACACGACCACCGAGCAGATGAAGATGTTCCTCACACGCCTGGGCTTCGGGTCGAAGGCGGTGGTGACGGGAGACATCACCCAGATCGACCTGCCCACGGGCCGGACCTCGGGCCTGGTCGAGGCGATGAACGTGGTGGGGCAGGTCGACGGCATCTCGTTTGTCTACTTCGACGAGCGCGACGTCGTGCGCCACAAGCTGGTGCAGGCCATCGTCAAGGCGTACGAGGCATATGGCAACACGAGCTCGGCTTCGCGTTAACGTGTCGACGCCCGATCGGCCCATGCCCGCCGCGCGAGGGCTGGGCGCGTGGCTGGGCCGAACCGCGCCGGTATCGGCTCGCGGTGAGGTCACCGTCGCCCTGGTGAGCGATCGCCGCATGCGCGCGCTGAACCGGATGTTCCGCGGGAAGGACTACGCGACCGACGTGCTGTCGTTTCCAGCCGGGAACCGGGAATCGGGAACCGGGAACGGGCAGAGGCGAGAAGACGAAGCGATGGCCCTTGGCGATATCGTCATCGCCATGGGCGTCGCGGCCCGCCAGGCGAAAGCGCACGGGCACGCGCTCGGCACGGAACTCCGCGTCCTGGCGCTCCACGGGCTGCTGCACCTGCTCGGATACGATCACGAGTCCGACGCCGGCGAGATGGCCCGCGCGGAGTCGCGGCTGAGGAAGAAGGGCGGCCTGCCCGGCGGCCTCATCACGCGCCAGTCATGACCCCCCTCCTGCTGTTCCTCCTCGGGCTGGCGGGGATCTACCTCGGCATCATCATCGCGGCGTTCAGCGCATTGATGGAGCTGTCGCTGCGCATCATGGCCGAGGGAAGCGGGCGCGACGAGCGGCTGGAGCCCTATCTCGACGACCCCCGGCGCCTTTTCATCCCTGCGCGGCTCCTGCTGGGGCTCGTGCTGGTGCTGGCGACGGCGCTGCTGGCACGGGTGATCGGCGTGGATCCAGCCCGGTTCCCACTGCTCATCGCCTCGGTCATCGGGTTCGTGGTGCTCTGCGAGCACGTGGTGCCGCTCATCGTGGTCCGGCGGGATCCCGAGCGCGTGCTGGACGTCCTCCTGCCGTCGTTCGACGTCGTGGCGCGCGTGCTGTCGCCGGTCACGCTGGCCCTCCTCCGGGTGGGCACCAGCCGTCGCCGCGAGCGCCCGTCAGCGGGGACCGCCCCCGATGCCGAGCGTGTCGAGCCCGCGGCCACGACCCCCAACGGCGAGCCCGAACCCCTGCAGGAAGGGCAGGCACGCGAGATGCTCCGGACCCTCGTGGACTTCCGGGAAACCATGGTGCGCGAGGTGATGACGCCACGGCCCGACATCGTCGCCGTCGAGGCCGAGGCGACGATTGCCGGTCTCCAAGCCCTGTTCAGCGAGCAGCAGTATTCGCGCGTGCCCGTCTTCCAGGGCACGCTCGACAACGTCGTCGGCTTCGTGTTCATCAAGGATCTGATCCAGAAGCTCGCCACCATCGACCCGCAGGCGCCGATCACGCCGCTCGTCCGGCCGGCGAACTTCGTCCCCGAGACCAAGCGCGTCATCGATCTGCTGCGGGATTTCCAGCGCGACCGCCTGCAGATGGCCATCGTTGTCGACGAGTACGGCGGCACGGCCGGGCTCGTGACGCTGGAAGACATGCTCGAGGAGATTGTCGGCGAGATTCGTGACGAGTACGACGTGGAAGCCGAGCCCGTCGTCGACGAGGGGGGTGGGCGTTTCGTCTTCAGCGGCAAGGCCCACGTGCACGAGCTGACCCAGCGGCTGCACGTGACCCCGGAAGGCGAGGGCTTCGAGACGGTGGGCGGGTTCCTCCTCTCTCGGCTCGGTCGGGTCCCGGCCGTCGGCGAGCACTTCGAGGTGGACGGCCTGCAGGTCGAGGTGCTCGAGGCCGAGCGCCGCCGGATCACCCGCGTCCGCATCTCGCCTGCCGTGGAGCAGCCCGCGCCCGTGGCCGGGAACGGGGCATGAAGCGGGGCTTCGTCGCGCTGGTGGGCCGGCCCAACGCCGGCAAGTCGACGCTGCTCAACCGGTTGGTGGGACAGAAGCTCGCCATCGTTTCGGACAAGCCCCAGACCACGCGGACCCGCATCATCGGCGTGCGCCGCTATCCCGGGGGCGAGGTCGTGTTCATCGACACGCCCGGCATCCACCGCCCGCTGCACCGCCTCAACGTGCGGATGGTCGACGCCGCGCTCGACACGCTGCGCGACGCGGACGTGGTCGTGGCCGTGGTCGATGCTTCCGAGCCTCCGGGCGCCGGCGATCGTTTCCTGATGGACATCGTCCGGAAGGTGCGGGCGCCGCGCGTGCTGGTCCTGAACAAGGTGGACCGGGTGGACAAGGCGGGCCTGCTCCCGCGCATCGCCGCCTACGACCAGGACGTCGGCTTCGCCGACATCGTGCCCGTGTCGGCGCTCACGGGCGATAACGTGGACCGCCTCGAGGAGGTGCTGCTGAACCACCTGCCCGAAGGCGAGCCGGTGTACCCGGAGGACTACCTCACGGAGCACCCCGAGCGGTTCTTCGTCGCCGAGCTCGTGCGCGAGCAGGTGCTGCGCCATACACACGACGAGCTGCCGTTCTCCACGGCCGTGGTGGTGGACAAGTTCGAGGAGGGGCCGCTCCTGCGGCTGTACTGCACCATCCTCGTCGAGCGCGACTCCCAGAAGCCCATCCTCATCGGCAAGGGTGGCGCGGCCATCAAGGCCATCGGCACCGCGGCCCGCGAAGAGCTCGAGCGGTTCTTCCAGACCCGGGTGTATCTCGATCTGCACGTGAAGGTGCGCGAGCGCTGGCGCGAGGACGAGCGGACGCTCGACGAACTGGGCGTGGAAGGGCGGAGAAAGCGCCGACGAACGTAATTCGCGTGTGCTACCCTTGCTCGGATTGCCATGGCCGCGCCGCGCAGGAGTGATGTCGTCGTCGATTCGGTCAAGCGCCTGCTGCGCATTGGCGCGACGGCCAATCTCCTGAACCTGCTGCAGAAGCAGCACCCGGCCGACCTCGCGCAGATCTTCGGGACCCTCCTCGACACCGAGCGCTCGGCCGTCTTCGCGCTGCTGGTCGAGCGCCAGCCGAAGCTGGCCATGGAAGCGATCAGCGAGATGGGCCCGGAGCCGGGCGCCCAGCTGCTCACCGGCCGTTCGGCCGACGATATCGCCAAGCTCCTCCACGAGCTGCCCTCCGACGACGCCGCGGCCCTCATCGACTACCTGCCCGACGAGCTCTCGCGCGAGGTGCTCGAGCTGATGCGCCGGAAGGAGTCGGGGCAGGTCGAGAGCCTCCTCGAGTACGGGGAGCAGACCGCCGGGCGCATCATGAACCCGTCGGTCTTCGCCCTCAACGAGGACCTGACCGTGGGGGAGGCCATCACGGCGCTGCAGGGCGCGCGCGACGTCGAGATGGTCTTCTACCTGTACGTGGTGGACGCCCGCAACCACCTGGTGGGCGTCACGTCGCTGCGGCGGCTGCTCCTCGTGTCGCCGGAGACGCCTCTCAAGCGCATCATGACACCCGACGTCATCAGCGTGCGCGTCGACACGGACCAGGAGGAAGTGGCCAGGCAGGTGGCCTCCTACAACCTGCTGGCCGTGCCGGTCGTCGACGAGGAGAACAAGCTCGCCGGTGTGGTCACGGTGGACGACGTCATCGACGTCATCAAGGACGAGGCCACCGAAGACCTGCTGCGCCTGGCCGGCGTATCGGGCGACGAGCGCATCGCCACCCCGCCGAAGGAGGCGCTGCAGAAGCGCCTGCCCTGGCTGGGCATCAACCTGGTGACGGCGTTCGTCGCGGCCTCGGTCGTCGCCCTGTTCGAGGGGACCATCCAGCAGGTGACGGCGCTCGCCATCTTCATGCCCATCGTCGCCGGTATGGGCGGCAACGCGGCCACCCAGACGCTGACGGTCATCGTGCGCGGCCTGGCGCTCGGGGAGTTGTCGTGGGTCAACGCCCGGAAGGCCCTGGCGAAGGAATCGCTCATCGGTCTCGGCAACGGACTGGCCCTGGGAGCGGTGGCCGCCGGGGTGGCCTGGGTCACCAAGGCCGACCCGATTCTCGGGCTGCTGCTGGGCGCGGCGATGGTGTGCAACATGTTCGTGGCCGCCACGGCCGGCACCCTCGTGCCGCTCGGGCTGAAAGCGCTCAAGGTGGATCCGGCGCTCGCCTCCGCGGTGTTCATCACCACCTTCACCGACGTGGTCGGGTTTGCCTCGTTCCTGGGCCTGGCCACCGTGTTCCTGAAGTACCTGGCGAGATAGAATAGGCGGGCACGGATGCCGCTGCACACGGCCGACGCCCTCGTGCTTCGAACCTACAAGCTGGGCGAAGCGGACCGGATCGTGGTGTTCCTCACGGCCGACCGTGGCAAGAAGCGGGGCGTCGCCGAGCACGCGCGGAGGGCACGCTCCCGGTTCCGGGGGGCGCTCGAGCCGCTGACGCACGTGCGCGTTGCGTATTTCGAGAAGGAGCGGCGGGAACTGGTGGGCCTGAACTACGCCGAGCCCGTCACCTCGCCGCTCGTGGCGGCCAGCCCCGAGGCGCTCGGTTACAGCCACTACTTCGCGGAGCTCATCGATGAGTGGGCTGCGGAGGCCGATCCGGACGAACGGCTGTTTCGCCTGGGGACGGCCACGCTGGAGGCGCTGGTGGGCGGGGTGCCGGTCGAGCCGCTGGCGCGGTATTTCGAGTGCTGGCTGCTGAAGCTGCAGGGCGTCTACCCGACGGACCTGTCGCTCTCCCCGGAAGCCGCGGCATTCGTCGGCGGCGTCCGGCGTGTGGGCCCGCTGGCCGTGGAAGCCCTCGGGGCGACGGCGCGGGCCTTGAGGGAACTGGAGCACGTGCACCGCATGCTGATTCGCTCGCATCTGGATCGCGAGCCGCGTTCGATACGAGTGATTCACGAGTTGCGCCGCACGCCGGCGCCCTGAGGCGAACCTGTTCCAGTGACCTTCCAAGACCTGATCCTCAAGCTGTCGGCCTTCTGGGCCTCGAAGGGCTGCCTCATCCAGCAGGGCCTCGACCTCGAAGTCGGGGCGGGCACCTCGAGCCCCGAGACCCTGTTGCGTGTGCTGGGGCCAACCCCCTGGAACGTGGCCTACGTGCAGCCCTCCCGCCGGCCCGACGATGGCCGGTTCGGCCAGAACCCGAACCGGTTGTTCAAGCATCACCAGATGCAGGTGATCCTGAAGCCGTCCCCGGACGAGGTTCAGCAGACCTACCTCGAAAGCCTGGAGGCGTGCGGCATCAACCCGCGGCTCCACGACATCCGGTTCGAGGAGGACAACTGGGAGTCGCCCACGCTTGGGGCCTGGGGCATCGGCTGGCAGGTGCTGCTCGACGGGCTCGAGATCACGCAGTTCACCTACTTTCAGCAGGTGGGCGGCCTGGACCTCTCGCCGGTCTCCTGCGAGATCACCTACGGGCTGGAACGCATCGCCATGTTCCTGCAGCGCGTGGACAATGTCTTCGACCTGCAGTGGGCGCCGGGCGTCTCCTACGGCGCGGTGCGGTTGCGCGAGGAGGTCGAGCAGTCGCAGTACGCGTTCAACCAGGGCACGGGCATCGAGCCGGCCACCTTCTCCGCGTACCATCGCCGGCAGTTCGACGAGACTTATGCCTTCGGCGAGCAGCTGCTCGCCGCGGGCCTCGTCCTCCCGGCGCTGGAGCACTGCCTGAAGTGCTCGCACCTCTTCAACCTGCTGGACGCGAGCGGCAGCGTGGGCGTGACCGAGCGCACCGCCTACATCCTGCGGGTGCGGCAGCTCGCGGTCGCCATCTGTCGGCGCTACGCGGAGGAGAGCGCGGCCGCGGCCCCGCCTCCCGACGAGCGCTGACGACGCCTGCCTGACGCCTGGAGCCGAGGTAACGACGTGGACCGCGAACTGTTGATCGAGATTGGAACCGAGGAACTGCCGGCCAGCTGGCTCCCGGCGCTCACGAGCGCCTTTGGCGCGACGCTCGAGGCGAGCCTCAAGGCGGCCCGGCTGAGCGCCGACGCGCCGGTGGAGACCTTCTCGACGCCTCGTCGGCTGACCGCACGATTCGCGCGCGTCTCCGAGCGCCAGACCGATCTGGAGGAGGTGATCACGGGCCCGCCGGTCAGCGCGGCGTTCGACCAGTCCGGGGCCCCGACGCCGGCGGCGGAAGGCTTCGCGCGCAAGCAGGGCGTGGACGTGTCGTTGCTCGAGCGGCTCGAGGTGCCCGAGAAGAAGGGCGTCTACCTCGCGCTGCGGCGTCAGCAGCGGGGGAAGGCGGCGGTGGACGTGCTGCCCGACGTGCTCACGGCCGCGCTCCGGGCCCTGACGTTTCCCAAGCTGATGCGCTGGGACGCGATGCTCGACGATGGAAAGGGCGAGCTGCCGTTTGGCAGGCCCATCCGCTGGATCGTGTTCCTCTACGGCGGCCGCGTGGTGCCGTTTGCCATCCTTCGCACGCCGGAGGCCATGGGCGGCCTCGTCCAGGAGGTGCGCTCCGGCGCGGTCACCTACGGCCACCGCTTCCTGGCCACGAGCGGCCGGGCGGGCCGGGCCGTGAAGGTCAAGGGGTTCGACGACTACCGCAAGCGCCTCTCCGAGCACTTCGTCGTGCTCGAACGCGACGAGCGCCACAGCCGCATCGCGCGCGAGCTCGACGTGGAGTCGCGCCGGAAGGGCGGCCGCGTGGCCACGGCGCTCGTGGGGCAGTCGCTGCTCCAGGAGGTGCCCGACCTGGTCGAGTACCCCTTCGTGCTGTCGGGGCACTTCCCGGACGAGTTCCTGTCGCTCCCAGAGGAAGTGCTCACGACCACGATGATTCACCACCAGCACTTCTTCCCGGTGCTGAACGACGCCGGTAGGCTGCTGCCCGTGTTCCTGGCCGTGCTCAACACCGAGCCCGAGAAGCCGGAGGTGGTCTCGCGCAACCTCGAGCGCGTGCTGACCGCGCGGCTGCGCGACGCGCGCTTCTTCTGGGACGCCGACCGGCAGCAGCGGCTGGACGGCTTCATCGAGCGCCTGGACACGGTGCTCTTCCACAAGAAGCTGGGGAGCTACCGCGGCAAGGCCGAGCGGGTGAGCCGCCTGGCCGAGTGGCTGTGCCGCGAGGTGCTGGGTCGGCCCGACCTGGCGCCGCATGCCGCTGAGGCGGGGCGGCTGTGCAAGGCCGATCTGGCCACTGACATGGTCCGCGAGCTCACCGAACTGCAGGGAACCATCGGGGGCATCTACGCCCGCGAGGACGGTCACCCCGAGGCGGTGTGGCGGGCCGTGTACCACCACTACCTGCCGCTGGGAGTGGAGGCCGACGCCCCTCCGGCGCGCGCCCAGCTCGGGGAGGCCGCGGTCACCTGGGCCGCGGTTTCGCTCGCCGACAAGGTGGACAGCCTCGTGGGGATGTTCGCGGCGGGCGAGCGTCCCACGGGATCGCGCGACCCGTACGGGCTGCGCCGCGCCGCGCAGGGGATGATCCGGACGCTGGTGGACCTCCCGGACTTGACGGGCCTGGACGTGCGTGTGACCCTGCACCAGCTGGTCGAAAGGGCCCAGGAGCCGTTCGGCGACCTGATCAGCGATGCGCTGGAGATGGACCCCTCCGGGTACGGTACGGCGCTGTGGCAGTTCATCGCCGAGCGCCTGCGCTACGTCCTCGAGCAGCGCGGCCACGACATCCGGAACGTGCGCGCCGTCACCCACGGGGAGATTCGTGACCTCAGCCCGCTGGTGGCGCGCCGCAAGCTGGAAGTCCTGGCGGCGGCCGCCGACACGGACGAGTTCAGGCAGCTGGCGACGCTCTTCAAGCGCGTGCGGAACATCGTCGCCAAGAACGTGCCGGCAACGCCGTCCATGGCGTCCATCGACCGGATGGGCGCGCCGCTCGACTCGCTGTTGAAGGAGCCGGCCGAGCGCGCGTTGTGGCAGGAGGTCCAGCAGCGCCGCCCCGTCATCGACGCCGCGGTCGCCGCCGGCAACGGCTTCGAGCAGGCCTTCGAGGAGGCCGCGAAGTTCGGGCCGTCCGTCGCGACGTTCTTCGACGACGTGATGGTGATGACCGAAGATGCCGGGCTGCGCGAGGCGCGGCTCCGGTTGATGTGGACGCTGGAGCACCTCATCCTCCAGCT
This sequence comes from Vicinamibacterales bacterium, assembly GCA_050249615.1. Lineage (GTDB taxonomy): Bacteria > Acidobacteriota > Vicinamibacteria > Vicinamibacterales > UBA2999 > VFZN01. The sequence continues at coordinate 711 of JBFWQE010000108.1, read as the reverse complement.
GGCAGACGTGTCGGAAATCGTACCGCAGGAGTCCTAACCGCTCATGGCCAAGAAGGCAACGAAGAAGGTAGCAGCACCGAGGAAGAAGTCCGCGGCGAGGACGGCCGCCCCGCGCGGGTCCGCCGCCGGCCGCGCGAAGAAGTACGTGTACTTCTTCGGCGGCGGCAAGGCCGAGGGCAATCGCCACATGAAGGACACGCTCGGCGGCAAGGGGTCGGGCCTCGCCGAGATGACCAACGCCGGCCTGCCCGTCCCGCCAGGCTTCACCATCTCGACCGACGCCTGCAACCTGTACTACGCGCAGGGCCACAAGCTGCCCGCGGCCATCGACGCCGAGATCGCGACGCACCTGAAGCGGCTGGAGAAGGCCGCCGGCGCCACGCTCGGATCGACCGAGAACCCGCTGCTCGTCTCGGTCCGCTCCGGCGCGAAGTTCTCGATGCCCGGCATGATGGACACCATCCTGAACCTCGGCCTGAACGACGCGGCCGTGGAGGGCCTGAAGCGCCGCACCGCGAACGGCCGGTTCGCCTACGACAGCTACCGTCGGTTCATGCAGATGTTCGGCAGCGTCGTGCTGGAGATTCCCAAGTCCGCGGTCGAGCACGAGTTCGAGGCGGTCAAGAAGGCGAAGGGCGCGTCGCTGGACACCGACCTGGACGAGGCGGCGCTGCGCGACGTCGTGGACGCCTACAAGGCCGTCGTCAGGCG
>JBFWQE010000107.1:0-18558 GCA_050249615.1 Vicinamibacterales bacterium | reverse complement strand
AACCCCGTGAGCTCGGCCAGCCGCAGCGGCGACAGCACCTCCTCGTACCGCTTCCCGGCAATCTCCCAGGTCGGGTACGTGTTGATGCGCGCCTCGCGGCACTCGGCGGTCTGCGGCGATCCCTGTCGGGGGCCCATGCTGCACTCGATGTACGGCAGGCGCTTCGCCGCCGCGCCGAAGAGCGCCTTCTGGTCCTGGCAGTGCGGGCACCAGTCCGCGCCGTACATCTTCGCGCCGCTCTCCGCGAGATGGACGGCGAGCGCGCGCAGCGTCGGATCCTCCACGGCGGGCGGCTTCCCCACGAGGCCGATGTAGTTGAGGTGCAGGAACGCGATGATGCCCACCGCGACCGGCCCGCGAATGCGCAGCCACCGCTGCCACGAAAAGCCTGGAATCGCCCCCGGGCGCTGGAAGGTGACCACCGCGAAAATGGCGGCCATCAGGGCCAATGAGGTGAGGCAGTACGGGCACGTCGCGCCCAGCAGGGTCACCGAGACCGTGGTGAGGTAGGCGCTGTAGAGCACGCCGAAGAACGACAGCGTCCAGGCCAGGCGCCACCGTCGCTCGGCGCTCGCGAGCATTGAGGTAGCGGCGAGCGCGAGATAGGTGAGCAGTCCCCAGAACGCCGTCGGCACGCCCATGAGCGTGGCCCATCGGCTCGACAGCACGAGATCGCACCCGCTGCCCGCGCTGCATCCCTGCACCGAGCCGCCCGACCAGCTCGTCCACGACAGGTAGCCAGCCAGCGCGACGCCAATCAGGCTGAGCGCCAGCACGGGCCAGTTCGGCGGCCCGCCGAACATGGCGCGCGCGGCGCCCGGTGCGTTTCGTGGTGGTTCCTTCTTGGCTTTGGCTTTCCGACCCATGCGCCAGAGTCTACTACTCCGTCGCGATCGCGGCCGACACTGGCGAAGGCGCCCCGGTGTAAGCTGAATCGGCCCGGCGGACGCGGACGCATCCCGGGCTTGACGCGCGAGGAGGCAGACGTGCGACGAACGGTGATGGTACTGACGTTGAGCGCAACCCTGATGGGCACCGGCCTGGCTGCGGCCCAGGCTCTGCCCGTGCCCGGTGTCGAAGCCGCACGCGACGTGCCCGGCGCGCACGAGATGCCGAACCCGCGCATCGAGCACAAGGTCGTCTTCGACATGGCCACGGCCAACCCGAAGGACGCGAAGGTGCACCCGATGCTGCAGGCCGTCGCTCGCTACGTGAACACGCTCGCGAAGACGGGCGTGCCGGCCGCCAACCGCAAGGTGGCCCTCGTCTTCCACCAGGGCTCCACCGACTACATCCTCAGGAACGACGCCTACAAGGCCAGGCACGAGGGCCAGGACAATCCCAACCTGCCCATGATCCAGGCGCTCAAACAGGCCGGCGTGGACTTCCGCGTCTGCGGCCAGGCGGCCATGGCCCGGAAGATCGACCCGAAGGACATCACGCCCGAAGTGCAGCTGGATCTCTGGGCACTCACCACGATCATCGCGCTGCAGCAGCAAGGCTACGTCCTCGTGGCACCGTAGCAGCTTTTCACTTCTCACTTCTCACTTCTGGCTTCTCTTCATGAGACTCCTCGTCCTCCCGGCCGCCGCTCTCCTGGCGGCCGGCTGCACCTCCAGCACGCCGCAGCCGACCGTTCGCACGCGCCTTGGGTACACGCCGACTTCGTCCGCTGCCAGCGCCTCGCTCGAACAGCGATTCCAGGCGACGGTGAAGGCCGACTCGATGTCGGCGCTGCACGAGCAGCTGACCACGCGACCACACCCGGCGGGTTCGCCCGGCACGGCGGACCTGGTGAAGCACCTGCAGCAGACCCTGGCGGGCTTCGGTCTCGAAGTCGAGACGCACGAGTACCAGGTGCTGCTCTCGAGCCCGCGCAAGGTCGAGGTCACGATCACCGCGCCGGCGCGGCGCCGGCTGAGCGTGGACGAGCCCGCCATCGAGGCGGACCCGACCTCGTCGCATCCCGAGCTCGGCGGCGGATACATCTCCTACTCGGCGTCGGGCACGGCGTCAGGCCAGGTGGTGTACGTGAACTACGGCCTTCCCCCTGATTACGCCGCGCTCGAGAAGCTCGGCGTCTCAGTGAAGAACCGGATCGTGGTCGCTCGCTACGGGCGCAGCCACCGCGCGGTGAAGGCACACACGGCGGAGCAGGCCGGCGCGCGTGCGCTCATCCTCTACAGCGACCCGGCCGACGATGGCTTCGTGAAGGGCCCCGCCTGGCCGGACGGCTACTGGCGCGGCGAGCACATGGTGCAGAGGGGGAACGCCAAGTACAGCTGGTACTGGCATGGCGACGCGCTCACGCCGGGCGTGGCCGCCACGGCCGACGCGGCGCGCATCGACACGAAGACGGCGCCGACGCTGCCGAAGATCCCCGTCGTGGCCCTCAGCTGGGGCGAGGCGCAGCACCTGCTGTCGTCGCTCCGCGGTCCGGAGGCGCCGGCGTCCTTCCGCGGCGGGCTGCCCTTCACCTATCACGTCGGCCCGGGGGCCACTGCCGTCACGGTCACGGTGGACATGGACCAGCGACTCGGCCCGATCTACGACGTGGTCGCGTCACTGCGCGGCACGGCCACTCCGGAGCGCACCATCCTCTTCGGCACCCACCACGATGCGTGGACGTTCGGCGGCGTGGATCCCGGCACCGGCGCCACGGCGCTGCTCCAAGTGGCGAAGGGGCTGGGCGAGCTGGCGAAGACCGGATGGCGCCCGACGCGCACCATCGCGTTCGCGTTCTGGGATGCCGAGGAGCTGGGCCTCGTCGGCTCCACCGAGTACGCCGAGGATCTGCGCGATCGCCTGAAGGACCAGCTCGTGATGTACGTGAACATCGACATGTACATGAAGGGCCGCTTCGACCCGGGCGGCGTGCCGTCGCTCCGCGCGTTCGTCGCCGACGTCGCGAAAGACGTGCCCGGCGCCGCCGGCTCGGTCTACGAGGGCTGGCAGGCCTCGGAGTGGGCCCGGAAGCCCGCGGCCTCGCGCCAGGGCGACCAGGCCGCGTTCGAGCCGGACCTGAAACCGCTCGGCAGCGGCGCCGACTTCGTCCCGTTCCAGGACCACCTGGGCGTGCCCACGCTCGCCATCGAGTTCATCGGCGAGAACGGCTACGCCTTCGGCACCTATCACAGCAATTACGACTCGCGCGCGTACGCGGAGAAAATCGCCGACCCGGGTTTCGCACAGGGCGTCACCATGGCGCAGGTCCTGGGCACCCTCGCGCTCAGGATGAGCGAGGCCGACGTGCTGCCCTTCCGCTTCTCGCACTACGCCGCGAAGCTGGGCGAGGCGGTGAGCGCGGCCGAGGGCTGGGCCCGCGACGCCGGCGTCTCCGTGGACGTCGCGCCGCTCCGCCAGCGCGCCGAGGCGGTTGGAAAGACGGCCCTGGCCCTCGAGGCCGCCATCGATCGACGGCTCGCCTCGGGTGACATCCCGCGCGACGCGCTGCCCGCCCTGAACGATCGTCTCGCGCGCATGGAGCAGCAGCTCGCCGACGATGACGGCGCGCCGGAGTCGAAGTGGTACCGGCACGTGTTCTACGGCTGGAACATCTACTCGATGTACGACGGCCAGCCGTTCCCCGGCCTGGGTGAGGCGCTGCGCCTGAAGGACCAGGCGCGCGTCACGCGAGAGCTGGGGCGCATCGAGCGCGCGCTGGACCGGATGGCGGCGGAACTCGACGCCGCGGTGGCGCTGGTGCGCTGAATACCGGAGACGTGCGCGTCGGGCCTATAGCGGGCCCTTCGCGGGGAGGCCGATGGTGACCACGGCCTCGCCAGCCCTGACCGGTGGACCCGTGAGGCCGTACATCACGTACCCGTCCACGGGTGAGAGGATGCGCTCCCGCTCGCGGCCCGCATAGTCGGTAACCGTTCCTATCAGGTCGCCCTTCCTCACCGCCCGCCCCGTCGTCGCCACCGGGGTATAGATGCCGGTCACCGTGGCCGTCGGATCCGCGGTGCCCTCGAACCACCGGACGTCGGCGCGCGGCGGATCCGGAGCCCCCGGCATCATCTTCAGGACCCGCAGCAGGTTGTCCACGCCCTTCACGATGGCATCCACGAACGTGGCGTCCCGCCGGCCGTTCTCCCCGATCTCGATGAGCACGGTGGGCTTGCCGTCGGCGACGGCCTGGCGGTTCAACGAGCGGCCGGCATCGACCTGCGCCTGCGTCTCCATCGAGTACTTCACGATGTTCTGGAAGCCGAAGGCGAGCCCGATCTCACGCGACTTCGCGTACTGATCGGCCGCCAGCTTCCCACCATAGATTCCCGCAAAAGCCTCGAGCCATTCGGCCCCGTCTCCGCTGTGCAGCTCCACGTGAAGATCGCTCCGCCGAATCACCTCGTTGGTCAGTGCCCACGCGATGCGCTCGGCCTGCGTCCCGTCCGTCTTGCCGGGAAAGACACGGTTCAGGTTCTTCCGGTCGAACGGGTTCACGTAAGGCACGCGATGCTCGAAAGCGGCAACGTGGGCCAGGCGGACGAGAATCACGGTGCCCGCCAGCCGGCCCGGGTCGATGCGAGTCAGGAGCTGCTGTCCGGCCAGGATCGGCGGGAACTCGTAGCCGTGCACCCCCGCGGTCAGGGCCAGCACCGGACCGGCGCCGGCGCCGTGGAACACCGTCACCGGAACCGTCGTGGCCGGGTCGGTGGGGCCCGCGGGCACGGGGATGTCGATATCGGCGCGCTGGCCGGCGGGAACAGTCTGTCCAGCCAGCATGAACGGTGGGCGGGCCTGGACATAGCCGTCCGCCCGGACGCCCGGCCACGGCGCCGCCAGGACCGTCGCAAGGCCAAGGGTCAGCGATGACAGGGGCAGTCTCATGAGACTCATTCTGCCCCTCCCGGCGGATGCCCGGGAAAGCGCTCTCCAACCAATGGTCGGAAGTGGCCGGCCGACGGCGCGAGATCCGGATCTCCGCGCCGGCGTCTAAACTAGGAGAGGTACCCGTCGTGTTTTCCCGGGGTCAGTGGCCCTTCCGCTGGAAGGCCGCCGAAGCCGACCAGGTCTGGTCGGCCGCTACCGGTCAGCTGGCGCGCTCGCTGACCGTCGCTTCGAAGACTGCGCGGAGCCGTGTCCGGCACGCCCGGCTGTGGCTTCTCCTCGATCCGTCCCGCTGGCTGGCGGCGCTGGGTCTGGTCTGCATCTGGCTGGTCGCCATCGAGGTCCAGACCTCCTGGCTGCAGTCCAGGCTGCTGGCCGCGGCGGGACGCCGCATCGCCTACCCGGTGGGGCGTGGCCCCAGCCCGTCCGTTCGCTATCCCACCGACGGCCCCTACAACCTCCGGCTCGGCTACACCCGCCAGCCGCAGTTCGTTCATCGACTGCAGGGACAGGGATTCATGGTGGCGCGGCAGGCCCGCTGGTCCCCGACGGCGGAGGCCGTGGTCGCCCGGGGACTGTTCCCCATTTATGCCGAGAAGGGCCAGGCGGGACTGCGGGTGCTGGACCGCAACGACCGCCCCCTCTATGTCGCGCGGCACCCCGGCCGGATCTACTCCCGCTTCGAGGACATCCCGGCCGTCATCGTCGAGTCGCTGCTGTTCGCGGAGAACCGCGAGCTGTTGCAGACGCGCATGGCGCGGCGGAACCCGGCCATCGAGTACCCGCGCCTGGCCAACGCGGTGCTGGACGTCGCGCGGCGGCTGCTGGACCCGGGGCACCCGATGAGCGGCGGCAGCACGCTGGCCACGCAGCTGGAGAAGGTGCGCCACTCCCCCGAGGGACGGACCAGCTCGATGGTCGAGAAGGGCCGCCAGATGCTCTCCGCGTCCTTGCGCGCGTACCGGCACGGAGAAGAGACACTGGCGGCACGACATCTCATCGTGCGCGACTACGTCAACGCCCTGCCGCTCGGAGCCATTGCCGGGTACGGCGAGGTGGTCGGCCTGGCCGACGGCCTGTGGGCATGGTACGGGGCGGATGTGGACGAGGTGAACCGGCTGCTGGCCGGCGCGGGGCGCCTCGAACCGGGCGATTCGACGCTCGAGGCCCGATCCCGGGCATACCGCCAGGTGCTCAGCCTTCTCCTGGCGGCGCGGCAGCCCACCACGTATCTGGTCCGCGACCCTGAGGCCCTGGACGCGCGCGTGGACAGCTACCTGCGCCTGCTCGCGGGCGCCCGTATCATCTCGCCGGCGCTCCGCGACGCGGCCCTGGACATGCCCCTCGAACCGCGGACGCGCGTGCCCCTGCCGGAACCGTCCTTCGCCGAGCGCAAGGGCGTGGACAGCGTCCGTCTGGAACTGGGATCGACCCTGGGAGTATCGAGCACCTACGACCTGGATCGGCTGGATGTCACGGTACGGGCAACGCTCGACGGACCCGTGAACGCCGAGGTGTCGCGCGTGCTGCGCGAGGTCGCCGATCCGGCCGTGGCCCGGAAGGCCGGCCTCACCGGCTCCCGGCTCCTCGGGACCGCCGGTCCGGAGCGTGTCATCTACAGCCTCACGCTCTACGAACGCGGTGACGACGGGAACCTGCTGCGAGTGCAGGCGGACAACTACGACCAGCCGCTCAGCATCAACGAGGGCACGCGCCTCGAGCTCGGGTCAACGGCCAAGCTGCGAACGCTGGTCACCTACCTCGAGATCGTCGAGCAGCTGCACGCGAAGTACGCGGGCCTGTCAGACGAGGCGCTTCGCGCGGTGCGTGTCCAGCCGCGCGATCGCCTGCGCGCGTGGGCGGTGGCCTACCTCACCCTTGCCGGCGACCGCAGCCTGGCGCCGATGATCGACGCGGCACTGGACCGGCGCTACTCCGCCAGCCCGGCCGAGTCGTTCTTCACGGGCGGCGGCGTGCACCGGTTCGACAACTTCGACCGTCGACACGACAGCGCGGTGCTGACGGTGCGCGAGGCGCTCCGCGATTCCGTCAACCTCGTGTTCATCCGTCTGATGCGCGACCTTGTCGCGCATTACACGTTCGAGAATTCCGAAAGGGCCGGGGTGCTGCTCGACCCGGCTCACCCGGCGCGACCGGCCTACCTCGCCCGCTTCGCGGATCGCGAAGGAGGGGAGTTCCTGCGCCGCTTCTACCGGCAGCACGGGGCCTCCTCTCCAGCGGAGGCACTCGACACGCTGGGCCGTCGCGCGGCCGGCAGTCCCGCGCGCCTGGCCGCGATCTTCCGCGCGGTCAGACCCGACGCCACGGTGGAGGCGCTCGACGCCTTCCTTCGCGTGCATGCGGGAAATCGCGCGCTGAACGCGTCACGCGTGCAGGCTCTCTTTGACCAGTCCGACCCGGCGCGGTGGAGCTGGCAGGACCTCGGCCACCTCGCGCGCGTGCACCCCCTGGAGCTGTGGCTGGTGCGATTCCTGCACGAGCGCCCGGGCGGCAGCCTCGCGGAGGCCATCGAGGCCGGCGCCGTGGAGCGACAGGATGCTTACCAGTGGCTGTTCAGGACCTCGAACGCACGCGCCCGGCAGCGAGTCATCGCCACGCTCGTCGAGGAAGACGCCTTCGGCCGCATCCATGCGTCCTGGCAGCGGCAGGGCTACCCCTTTGCGTGGCTGGTCCCTTCGTATGCGACCGCGATCGGCAGCTCGGGTGACAACCCGGCGGCACTCTCGGAGCTGATGGGCATCATCCAGAACGACGGCCTCCGCCTGCCGGCCGTGCGCATCGCCGAGGTGCAGTTCGGTGAAGGCACGCCGTACGAGACGCGGCTGACGCGCATGCGCCCCGCGGGTGAGCGGGTGCTGTCGGCTGCGGTGGCCGCAGCGCTTCGGCACGAGCTCGTGGGCGTCGTTGAACAGGGCACCGGTCGTCGGCTCGCCGGCGGTGTCACGCTGGCGGATGGACGCGTGCTGTCGATAGGCGGCAAGACGGGGACCGGCGACAACCGTTTCATCACCAACGGCCCGGACGGGCGCCGCTCGCGGGTGGTGAACCGGACCGCGACGTTTGCGTTCACGATCGGGGACCGCTACTTCGGCACCATTGTCGCGTTCGTGTCCGGCGGGGAGGCGGCCCGCTACGAGTTCACCAGCGCGCTGCCGGTGCAGCTGCTGAAGGAAATGCTGCCCGTCCTGGCGCCGCTGTTCGAAACGTGACGCGTCAGCCTCGACGAATCGTGAGCACGGGATCGAGCGATGCCGCGCGGTGCGCCGGGACCAGGCAGGCCAGCGCCGCCACGGCGCAGAGCAGCGCGGGCACCACGACGAACGTGACCGGATCGAGCGGGCCGACACCGTAGACCAGGCTCGCGATGGCCCGCGCGAGAGCCACGCCTCCTGCCAGCCCGATGCCAACGCCTGTCCGGGCCAGCGCCAGCCCCTGCCCCATCACCAGCCTGAGGATGGATCCCCGATCGGCGCCGAGTGCCATCCGGATGCCCATCTCGGCAGAGCGCTCGGCCACGAGCAGCGAGACGGTGCCGTAGATGCCGACCGCGGCCAGCGCGAGCGCCAGCGCCGCGAACACGCCGAGGAGCCACGCCGTGAACCGGGGCCGGGCAAGCGCGTCGGCAGCCACGGCCGTGAGTGGCCGCAGATCGGACACGGGCAGGTTGCGATCGAGCGCCCGCACGGCCTCCCGCACCGGCCCGGCCAGCGCCAGGGGATCCCCGCTCGTCCTCACGACCAGCGCCATGCCGCGCGGCGTCGATCCCGTCTCCCGCGGGAGCTGTGCATGAGGGACGTACATCTCGGCACGCGGCGCTTCGGTCACTTCGTTGTGGCGCACCGTGCGGGCAATCCCCACGATGGTGAGCCACGGCTGATCCGCCGTCCCCATCCTGAACCGCCGGCCCAGGGCATCCTCACCCGGCCAGTAGCGCTCGGCCATCGTCTCGTTGACGACGGCTGAGAGCGGCGCGTCCTCGTGATCGGCATCCGAGATGGCCCGGCCTCGCACCATCACAACCCCCATGGCCGGGAAGTACCCGGGCGTGACGGCCTGGAAGTCGGCGTTGGGGTTCTCCACCGGATCGTACGGCCGGCCCTCGATGGTGATGGACCAGTCGCCGATGGACCGGCTGAGCGGCAGGATGCGCACGGCGCCGGCGTCGATGACGCCCGGCAGCTCGCGGACCCGCTCGACCAGCCGGCGGTAGAAGCGGACGACATCGGGGTTCTGCGGATAGTCGGGGGCAGGCAGCTGCAGCTGCGCGGTGAGCACCCCTCGCGGGTTGAATCCGAGGTCCACCCGGTTCAGCTGCACCAGGCTGCGGACGAGCAGTCCCGCTCCGAGCGCGAGGGCCAGCGATGACGCCACCTGCGCCACGACCAGCGCGCTGCGGGCGAGCCGGCACGCGCGGCCGGGGCCGAGGCTGCGGCCGCTGTCGCCGAGCACACTGGCCAGATCGGGTCGCGACAGGTGCAGCGCCGGCGCCAGGCCGAAGACCACGCCCGTGACCATCGAGAGGACGGCGGCCGCACCGAGGACGGGGAGGTCCAGCGCGACCTCGTCCAGGCGCGGCAGGCCCGCGGGCCCGAGGGCCACCACCAGCCGAAGGGCCACCCAGGCCACGGCGAGACCGCAGGCCCCGCCGATCATCGCGAGGACAACGCTTTCGGTCAGCAGTTGACGGGCGAGCTCGGCGCGCCCGGCGCCGAGGGCGGCCCGCACCGCCACTTCCTGCCGGCGCACGTCCGCGCGGGCCAGCAGCAGGTTCGCCACGTTGGCGCACGCGATCAGCAGGATGACCGTCACCGCGCCCAGCAGCAGGAGCAACGCAGGGCGCGCAGCCCCCGCGACGATCTCCGGCACGGGCACGGCCGCGCGAAACAGGCGCCCGTCGCCCTGATCGGGGACGTAGCCGGCGCGGACCCAGCGGGAGCCGATGACCGCAAACTCGCTCGTGGCCGCCTCGGTGGTGGCTCGCTCGCGGAGCCGCGCCACGCCGAAGTACGAGCGGTTGCCCCACTGCCCGAGGTTTGCGGGGTCCATCGCCAGGGGGACCCATGCTTCCGTGGGCCGCGCGGCCCGGTAGTCGAGCGGCAGCCGGAACCCGGGAGGCATCACGCCCACCACCACCCGGGCTCGGCCGCTGACCTGAATCGTCTGGCCGAGGATGGCGGGCGCGCCGCCAAATCGACGTTGCCACAGGCCGTGGCCAAGCACGATGACGTCGGCCGGTGGCACGCCTTGGTCCGCGGAACCGATGGTCCGTCCGGCGAGGGCCTGCGCCCCGAGCGTCTCGAAGAGGTCGGTCGTGACGGCCGCGGCCCGGATGCGCTCGGGCTCGCTCCCGCCCGTGAGATTGGCGTCAATCTCGGCGTAGGCGCTCATCCGCTCGAGGCTCGAGGCCTCGCTGCGATAGCTCATGACCTCCTGCAGCGACAGCTGGGTCCGCTCGCCGAGGTCGGTGGCGTGCCACACCAGCGCCAGCCGCTCCGGGTCGTGGTACGGCAGCGGCGCCAGCATCACGGCGCGCACGAGGCTGAACATGGCGGTGTTCGCGCCGATGCCCAGGCCGAGCGTGAGGACGGCCACGGCGGCGACGCCGCGGTCACGCGTCAACCGGCGTACGGCGTCGCGCAGGTCCCGAGACACGAAGCCCATAGGAGCGCCTCCTGAGGGGCTTGGATGGCCCGAGACCGGAGGAAGGTTGGCGCCGCTGCTGTTGCGCCGGGCCGTCGTCAGAACCGCACGCGCAGTGCGAACTGCCAGCTCCGCGGGTCGCCTACCGCCGTCACCCGGTTGAAGGACGCCGACGGGTTCGTGGGATAGGCCCCGGTGCCGAAGTTGGTGTTCCGCGCAATCTCGTTGACCGCGTTCGTCAGGTTGAACACCTCGGCTATGGCCTCGAGCTGGGCGGTGCCGGCCAGGCGGAAGGCCCGGCTGATCCGCAGGCTCGTGCTGAAGAACTCGTCTCCCACGCCGGCGTTCCGGGGGATGAACTCGCCATTCACGACCGGACGGCCCGCCGTCCCCTGGATGGTGGTGACGCCCGACGTGATGTTGAAGGGCGGAGCGGAATAGGCCTGGAGCATGGCGCTCACCTGGAAGCCGTGCGTGATCCGCTCCCAGGCGTTCGTGGCCGGGGCCATCGGCGTGTTGACCCCGCCGGAGAGCACGAACAGGTGCCGGCGATCGTTGTCGGCCCGGCCCCAGTCCTTCGAGAGGTCGAAGGGATCGATCGGGCCGCTGAAGAAGAACTCCCCGAGGTTGTTCATCGACTTCGACAGCGTGTAGCTGGCGCGATAGTAGCCCCACGACGACGGCCGCTGGGTGAACGACAGCAGCAGGCCGTGGTAGGTGGACTCGCCCGCCGAGGAGTACTGGCTGTTGTTGGCGTAGGCGGAGATGGGCCGGCAGCCGTTGTTGGTCCCCGAGGGCACGCAGGACGGCACGTTCTGGTTGATCGCCATCAGCAGCCCCTGCCCCCGCAGGTACGAGTAGCCGATGCTCATCGTCCCCAGCCGGCCGACCTGGCGCTCGACCTCCAGGCTGGCCTGGCGCGAAGAGGCGCTCTGCAGGTCACGCTGCATCGTGGAGAGGCTCACCAGCGTCACGGACGGCACGGGCGCGGGCAGGATGCTGGGAAACACGGGGGCCCCCGCCTGTCCCGGCGACAGGCTGATGCCGATCTGGCGGAGGTTCGAGAGGTTCGTCGTGTTGCCCGCCGAGAGCAGCGCGTTGGCCAGCGCGCGGAGCGGGACGCGGTCGAAGTAGAGGCCGGCGCTGCCGCGTACCACGAGGTTCCGCGATTCGAACGGCGTCCAGGCAAAGCCGGCGCGCGGTGATACGTTGTTCGTGTCGGTGTCGATCGTATCGAGGAACTGCAGATCGTACCGCAGGCCGAGATTCAACGTCAGCGTGGGCGTGGCGCTCCACTCGTCCTGCACGAAGAGCCCGATGTTGGCGTTGCCCTGCTCGACGGCCGTCTCGCCGAAGGTCTGGGAGAAGCCGGCGTTGTTGTAGGTGCCGCTGAGGAAGCTGGCCAGCGACGAGAAGGCGTACGACCCGCGGACCGCACGGGGGAACGTGATGAGGTCGTCGTTGTAGATGAAGTCGATGCCGGCCCTCAGCGCGTGTCCGCCCCGCTGCTGTGACACGTTGTTCACGGCCTGGAACATCCGGTTCAACCGCCCCTGGGGGCTCGACGGAAAGGTGCCAAACGACGCGACGCCGGCGATGCTGACCGCTGGGCCGACCAGGTCGCTCGGCAGGGCCCGCAGGTCGCTGTGGGTGAACTGGACGCGCGTCTCGTTCACCGTGCGCGTGCCGAGCGTCAGGGTGTTGCTGAAGGCAATCGCCTGGTCCCGGTTGTCGAGGCCCGCCGAGGCCGACGGCGCGCTCAGCCCGCCGGCGCCCCGCGAGTTCTCGGAGTACACGTCGTACAGGCTGTACCGGATGCTGAGTTGATCGCGCCCGCTGAACGCGTGGTCAACCTTGCCCAGCACGGTAAAGGCCTTCACCGGGCTCTCGTAGGCGCCGGTGGCGACGGGCGCGCCCTGGTAGCCGACGGCGGCCAGACGCGCGTTGATGGTGCCCACATTGGCCGCGCTGATGGTGGTGAAGCCCGTCTGATCCAGCAGCCGGTGCTCGGCGTTCGCGAAGTAGAACGTGCGTCCGCGCGTGATGGGGCCGCCGAGGCTGGCGCCGTACTGCTTCTGCGACATCGGGAGCGTCGTGCCCGACAGTGCATTGGCCGCGTTGAAGCGGTCGTCGCGGAAGAAGCCGTAGACGGTGCCCCGCAGGTCGTTCGTGCCGCTGCGCGTCGCCACGTTCACGTAGCCGCCCAGCGCGCGGCCGAGCTCGGCCTGACCACCAGAGGTGACCACCTGGAACTGCTCCACCGCATCCACCCCGTACGGCACGCCGCTCAACCCGGCGGCATCGTCATTGGCCGACAGCCCATCCACGATGAAGCTGTTCGAGAGGTTGCGCTGGCCGCCCACCGAGAGGCCGACGCCGGGCACCGCAGAGGTCTCCGCGAACAGCTGCGTGCTGTTGATGTTCGGCGGCGCGACACCCGGCGCGAGGAGCGCGATGTCGAGGAAGTTCCGCCCGTTGAGCGGCAGGTGTCGGATTTCCTGCTCGGGCACCGTCGAGGCGATCTGGCTGCGCGCCGATTCGAGGACCGGCGCCTCCGCGCTCACGGTGACCGAGGCTTCGACGCCCTCGACGGCCAGCTCGAAGGGAATCTCGTAGGCGCCGCCGAGTGCCAGCGTGAGCCGGCGGGTCGATGGCGCGAAGCCCGGCTGAGACACCGCGAGCTCGTACGGACCCACTCGCAGGTAGGGAAACCGGAAGCGCCCACCAACGTCCGTGGTCGCCGAGGCGGTGACACCGGTCTCGAGGTGACGCGTCGTAACCGTGGCGCCCTCGACGGCGGCGCCCTGAGGGTCGGTCACGCGTCCGCTGATGCTCGCGTAGTTGAGGGTCTCCTGCGCGAGGGCCGGAACGGCTGCCGCGAGGGCGCCCATGAGGATGGGGACAAGTCGCCACATGACCCCGGAAGTCTAGTGACGGAAGGGCGCCGTTCCGATGCGTCCAATTGTCGCAGGGCACCGCCACCGGCCTGGAGAATCGGGAGGCGCGCGATGGCAATTTCTGCTTCGTTTTCGGGGCAACCGTGCCAGGCCCCGAGCTGTCTACACGTGTTCCACGCCCACGGGCCCTGCGGGGCCCCGGCGACCGGGCTCGGTCGTGGCGGCCGCCGTTCGAGGCCGGGGCCAGACGAGGTCCGCGAAGCCCTGCGTGACCGGCCACCACAGCCGCGTCAGCCCGAGGGCCGCCGCCAGGTAGAGCGGGAGCACCGGCCACATCCACGCGGAAAGCGGCACGCCAAGCGTGAGGGCCGTCCCGACTACGAAGCGCAGCGCATCCTGCACGACGAGAAGGCCCAGCGATACGCCGCCCGCCCAGACCAGCAGGCGGTGGAGGATTCCCGGCAACGCACCGGCCAGGAGCCACAACCCCACCATCGCCGGCGGCACCGCGAGCGAGGGCCCCACGGCCAGCGTCAGGTTGACCGGCAGCAGGTGCCCCGCGCTGATCCAGCCGGAGACGAGCAGCAGGGCAAGCGCGCCGACGGACCGGATGCCCGCGCCACGCGGCCGCCCGCCGGCCTCCGCTCGAGTCCGCAACCAGGGCGCGACCACCATGCCGAGGGCGGGAGATGCAAGGCGGAACGGCAGGAAGGACGCGAGGGCGGAGACGGGGTCGAACGTCCCCATCGGCATCCCGTTCAGGACCGCTGCCCGGCACGCAAGCATTGTCAGGGTGCATGCCACGAGGAACCCGGCGGCGCCGAGGCGTGCCAGCATCCAGCGCATCAGCGGGTACGCCAGGTAGAACTGGGCGACGAGCGCGATGTACCACAACGAGGGTGAGACGACCTGGACGCTTGCCGGCGACTGGAAGCGGCCCACGAGTGTCGCGGATCGGACGACGTCCTCGGGGACGAACAGGTAGGGACTCCCTGCCAGCCGGGATCCCGTCTGCGCTTCATCGGCGAACGGCGTGCCCAGGACCGCTGCACGCAGGGCCGCACACGCCATGATGACCGCCGCGACGGCGAGGGTGCCGAGCCAGTAGCCGGGCAGGATGGCGCGCGCGCGCCGGACCAGCAGCGGGACGGCGGGAAGCGGCCGGCCGAGCGACAGGACCAGGCCCGTCACGAAGAGCAGGAGGTCGAGGCGGAACCCGGGAAGGAACAGGATGCCGGCGACGGCGCCGGCGACCGCGCCGAGGGGGTCGCCGTGTGAAAGGCGTGCCCACAGCGCGGAGGGGCCGACCTCGGGGCCGGGCAGGCCACGGGTATCGGCCGCGAAGTGCATGGCCGCGACCCAGAGGATGGTCAGCCCGCGCAGGGCATCGAGCGCGGGCAGCCGGGGGGAGGGGCTGCTCATCGATACAGCGCCGGCATCTTCTGCTACCTGGGCGCCGGCGGCAAGTCATCAAGTGTCTCCGGGCCGGGCGGCCGATCGGGTCCGGACCGAACCGGTGCCCGGGTGGCACGACGTGGCTCCGGCGGCGGTTACTTCCGGAGGCTCTTGAGGGGGACGAAGGTGGTGGTCACCTTCCGCTTCGGGCGGCCGAAGAACTTGCGCGCGAGGTAGTAGACCGCGCCTCCGACGACCAGGACCACTCCGGCATCCTGCCAGGTCATCCGAGCCCCCATCCAAGCCGGCTACCCACCTGGTACACGAGGAGCGAGGCGGTGTAGGCCAGGACCGTCATGTAGGCCACCATGAACAGCGGCCACCGCCACCCGCCGGACTCGCGCTTCACAACGGCCACGGTGCTCATGCACTGGCAGGCGAGCACGAAGAACACCATCAACGAGATGCCGGCGAGCGGGGTCATCAGCGCCGTTCCATCGGGCCACGTGGCGCCGCGGAGGACCTCGCGCAGCGGCTCGTTGGTCTCGTCCGCGCCGGAGATGTCGAAGACGACCCCCAGCGTGCCGACGAACACCTCGCGCGCCGCGAAGGCGCCGAGGATGCCGACCCCGATTCGCCAGTCGAAGCCGAGCGGTTCGATGATCGGCTCCATGAGGTGCCCGATGCGCCCCGCCACGCTATTGCGGAGCTGCGCCCCGCTCTCGCGGCTGTCGATCTCGGCCAGGCGCGCTTCGCGGTCCTCGCCCGGCAGCGACGCGGCCACGACCGCCGCGCGCTCGGCCTCGGCCTGTGCGGCCACGGCATCGCTCTTCGGGTACGACAGCAGCGCCCACAGCACGATGGTGAGCGCGAGGATCACGGTGCCGGCATCCACCAGGAACGTCTTCACGCGCTGCCACACCCCCCGCAGCAGCACGCTCAGCACCGGCATCCGGTAGGGCGGGAGCTCGAGGACCAGCGCGGGCACCGGCCCCTTCAGCACCGTCCGTCGCAGGACTGCCGCGGCCACGAGGGCCGCAACCACCGACAGGGCGTACATCGAGAACAGCGCCACCGCGCCGGCGCTGAGGACGCCGACGCTCGCACCCGGACCGAAGACCGTGGCCGTGACCAGCACGTAGACCGGAAGCCTGGCGCTGCACGACGTCAGCGGCAGTACCAGCATGGTCAGCAGGCGGTCGGTGCGGCTCTCGAGCGTGCGCGTCGCCATCACGGCCGGCACGGCGCACGAAAAACCGGACAGCATGGGGACGAAGGCCTTGCCGTGGAGACCGACGGCCCGCATCACGCGATCGATGACGAACGCGGCCCGCGCGAGGTAGCCCAGGTCCTCGAGCAAGCCGATGAAGAGGAACAGCAGCGCGATCTGCGGGACGAACACCACCACGTTGCCCACGCCGGCGATGACGCCGTCGACGATGAGGCTCGTGAGAGGGCCCGGCGGCATGACGGCGCCCACCCACGACTGCACGGCCGCGATGGCCTCCTCGATGGCGGCAATCGCCGGCTCGGACCAGCTGAAGAGCGCCTGGAACACCACCATCATGACGGCGGCAAAGGCCAGGGCGCCGCCCACCTTGTGGGTGAGCACGCCGTCCACGCGGTCGGTCCAGCTCCTGCGGCTCGTCGCCGGCGCCGCACAGACTTCGGCCATCAGCCGGTCCACCAGCTGGTAGCGGGCGCCGATGATCTCGAGGTCCATGTTCCGCGCAGCCCCGGCGCCGCGCTGGTGGATGCGGCGAACGGCCTCGCGAATCGTGGCGGGAATCCCCGTCAGCTCGTCGGCACCCTCGTGGTCCAGCGAGAGCAGCAGCCACTGCGCCCAGACCCGGGCCTCCTCGGGCCGGTCCATCAGGCGCTCGGAGAGAATGAGCGTCTCGAGTTCGGCGAGATCGGCCTGCAGGGCCGGCGGCCGCTCGACGTCCGGCGCGTGCGGCAGCGGCTGCGTCCTCACGGCCTCGTCCAGCGCGGCCTTCAGCAGGTCGATGCCGATGCCCTTGCTCGCCACCGTGGGGATGACACGGGCCCCGGTCAGGCGCTCCAGGCGCGCGGCGTCGATGACAATGCCCTCGCGCGCGGCTTCGTCGGTCATGTTCAGCGCGATGACGACGGGCCGGCCAATCTCGAGGATCTCGACGGTCAGGTAGAGCGCGCGCGCCAGCGCCGTGGCATCGGCCACCACGAGGATGGCGTCGGGGCGGCGGGGGCCGCGCCCGAGCAGCGACTCGACCGCAATCTGTTCCTCGCGGGAGCGGGCGCTCAGCGAGTACGTGCCGGGCAGATCCGTGAGCTCGATGGACGCGCCCTCGCCGAGCGTGACCGTCGCCGACCGCCGTTCGATCGTGACGCCGGGATAGTTCGCCACGCGCGTCCGCGCGCCCGAGAGGGCGTTGAAGACGGTGGACTTGCCCGAGTTGGGATTGCCCGCGACCAGCACCAGCGCCTGGCGCGTGCGGGGCTGCGCCAGCACGGTCGGCGTCATCTCACTCCACTTCGATACCGAGCGCGTCGGCCCGCCGGATGGACAGGGCGTAGTTGCGCACGCGAAGCTCTACGGGATCCCCAAGGGGGGCCTTCCGCTGAACCGTCACCGGCGTGCCCGGCACCAGGCCCATCTCCATCAGTCGCCTCACGACGGTCCGGGTACCGGAGACGCGGGAGACGATAGCGGTGGAGCCGATGGGGACGCGGGCGAGCGGACGGTGATGGTTCATGGCTGGGTCCGAAGTGAGACTTGATCTCACTTTGCCAATCGTATCACGGCCGAGTGGTCGCCCACCTATGACGGCGGTCAGACCGGGCCTGGAGACAGATGAGCCAGCGCGGGGGTGCTCGGGGGCGGTCGCCTCACCCCGACGGCCTGCTCGTAGGCATGGGCAAACCCCAGGAGCCGGCCCTCGGTCCAGGCAGGTCCCAGCACCTCCATCCCGACGGGCACACCGACCGGCGCCGAGGGCGCCGGCGGGGAGAAGCCCGCGGGGAAGACAACGGCGGGATACCCTGTGCTGTTGGAGAGCACGCCGTTGCGGTCCACCTGCTCCTCCCCCACCGGCACGGCCAGCCGCCGCTGGTGCGGATAGAGGATCCCGTCGAGCGACTCCGCCTCGAGCACCCGCTGCACGGCGGTGCGGAGCAGGTCGCGGCGGCGGTGCATCTGCCGGCGCTCGGACGAAGAGGCCGCCCGCTGCGCCTCGAGCGCCGCCTCGAGGTCGACCCGGAGCGACGGGTGGAACGCGCCGCAGACCACGAACTCGGCGAGCGTCCGCACCGGAGCCGCGTCGCCAAGCGAGGCGAGGTACTCGTCGAACGCGTCGGCCAGCTCGAGGCGCATGAGGCTCAGCTCCCGGGTCAACGCATCGAGCCCGGGGATCTCCACCGGGATGACCGTCGCGCCGAGGGCCTCGAGCCGGGCCACGGCCTCACGGACAACGGCGTTGACGGGCTGGTGCACGGCAGCGGTGCCCATGAAGGCCTCGAGCAGCCCGAGCCGCGCCCCGCGGAGCGCGTCGGGCCGAAGGGCGTCGCGATAGGACGCAGGCACGTGGCCGACGCCCAGGGCGGTCACGGGGTCCCCGGGGTCGGGCCCCGCCATCACGTCGAGCATGCGCGCCGCGTCCTCGGCCGTGCGCGTGATGGGTCCCACCGTATCCTGCGAGGGGCTGAACGGCATGACGCCGCGGCGGCTGACCAGCCCGCGCGTCGGCCGGACGCCGACCAGCGCGCACGCCGACGCGGGCGACCGGATGGACTG